>DATCPG010000041.1:0-2590 GCA_036570225.1 Gemmatimonadaceae bacterium
CAGGGTCAGGGTAGAGAAGGGCTCGGGAGGTTTCGCCGATACTTTGGTCGTTCGCGATGGAAAGCGCATCGACCTCCCCCAGATGGGAACTTTCCCTCTCGAGGGTGTGCTACGCTCCGAGCTGGAGACAAGTCTGTCGACGTACCTGGGCAAATATCTTCGAAGTCCTGTAGTGCAGGCGACGCCGCTGGTGCGCCTGGCCGTGATGGGCGCGATCGGGCGGCCGGGATTCTTCTACACGCCCGCGGACCTGCCCGTTACCGACATACTGATGCGAGCAGGCGGACCCACGCCCGACGCGGATCTCGAGAAAGTCACGGTGCGCCGAGAAGGGGACGTGCTGATCGACGAGCCAAATACCGCGATCGCGATCAGAGAGGGAATGTCAGTGGACATGCTCCACATTCAGGGCGGAGACGAGATCCAGGTTGGGAGACAGAGTCACACCAACTGGGGAATGTTCATTCCGATAGGAACTACAGTCGCTGGTCTTCTGATCACCTATTTCATGCGCCGGTGATGAACAACGCGCAATTGCTCACATGAGTGACAACGGGCCCTCGTTGAACGTGGTCCCCGGCGGCGGCCCACAATCGGTGGCAGCCTGGGAAAATCGTCCGCCATCGGTGCCGGCGATTCCGAGGCCATCCTTCGAGCGCCCGCTCTCCGCCATGCGCCGGTACAAGTGGCTGATGCTCGGCGTCCTTCTGCTGGCGATCCCCGGCGGAATCCTCGCCACAAACCTGGTGAAGCCGCAGTACGAGGTGCGCGCGACAATCTGGATCGAGCCGCAGTCGCAGGGGCAGTCGGCCTCGGGTCCCATCAGGCCGCAGGAGCTGCTGGCTTCTACCGCGTGGGTCGAGCTGTTGCGGAGCTACCGGATCGTTGACGCGGTCGTTCGCAAGCTGGCCCTGTACGTGAAGCCGGACAAGACGGCTGACTTTCCGCTGTTTGCGAACTTCGACATCGGCGACCGCTTTCTTCCCGGCAACTACGAGCTGAACACCGACCCGGTGAAAAAGCGGTGGACATTGTCGCGCCCAGACGGCGCGTTCCCCGACAGCGGACGCATGACCGATTCAGTCGGACGCCGAGCCGGACTCAAATGGGTCGCTCCCGCGTCACTCTTCGAGGGCTCGGCGAAGAAGAAGCTCAAGTTCGAGGTCTCGACTCCGCGCGAGACGGCGGTCGATCTAATGAAGCGGCTGAACGCCGACCTCCCGGAGCGGAGCAACTTTCTCTGGCTCAGGCTGAGGGGAGAAGATCCGCAGCTGACGCGCCAGACTCTCAACGCCTGGCTCGCGCAGTACGTCGACGTGGCCAGCCAGCTCAAGAAGCGCAACGTCGTGGATTTCTCCAAGACGCTGTCCGGCCAGCTGCAATTCGCCGAGACGTCGCTGCACGACGCTGAAAAGGCCCTGGAAGATTTCAGGATCCAGACGATAACTCTCCCGGCGGAGGGCGGCCCCGTCGCGCCGGGGGTCGAGTCGACGCGCGATCCCGCGATGAGGAGCTTCTTCGAGCAGAAGATCCAGTTCGACGACACCAGGCACGATCGTGAGGCGCTCGAGAAAGTCATCAGTGGCGCAAAAGCCGGCACGGTTCCCTGGGAATCCGCCCTGCTCATTCCCAGTGTTGCACAAAGCCAGAGCGCGCAACAGCTGCGCGATGCTTTCACTCAGCTGCACGTGAAGCAGATGGAGCTGGCAGCGAAGCGCGAACAGTTCACGGACAATCATCCGGCCGTAAAGGATCTGATGGCGACCGTGCAGACGATTCAAACGCGGACGATTCCAGCTCTCGCGTCACAGTTCCTCGTGCAGCTGCAGGATCGCGAGAACGACTACAGCACCCGCATCGCCAGCGCGTCGCGCGAGATGCAGGCGATTCCGAGTCGCACCATCGAGGAGATGCGTCTCCGGCGCACTGTTACGGTAACTGAAGGCTTGTACACTGCGCTCAAGGCGCGGGCTGCCGAGGCGCAGCTGGCCGAGGCCGGCGCAACGCCCGACGTAATGGTGCTCGACTCGGCTGTCGCTCCGCTCCGGCCCACACGGGATACGGCGGGTACACTGTGGGGCCTCGCAATTCTCGCCGCGCTCGGGGCCGCGATAGGTCTGGCGATACTCCTCGACGCGATGGACCCGAAGATCCGCTACCCCGAGCAGGTCGGCAACGACCTCGGCCTCAGCATCGCTGGAGCGGTGCCGCTGTTCCCGAAGGGCGGCGTGAACGCGCAGTCCCCGGAGCAGATCTCGCAGCTCGTCGAGTCGATACGCTCGGTGCGTATGCACATCCAGAACGCGGCGGGCACCCCGATGTCGGTGGCTATCACGAGCCCGTCGCCGGGCGACGGCAAATCGTTCGTGGCCGCCAATCTGGCGATGTCGTTTTCGGAGGCTGGATTCCACACCATTCTCGTGGATGCCGATACGCGCCGCGGAATACTGCACGAGATGTTCGAGCTGCCCATCGGTCCGGGGCTGACGGACTACCTGGCCGGCACCGCGGATTCTTCGGTGGTGATCCGACCCACCAAGCACAATCGACTGGCGCTGCTGCCGAGTGGAAGGCGGCTGAATCGGAGTCC
>DATCPG010000042.1:0-1702 GCA_036570225.1 Gemmatimonadaceae bacterium
CATTTGCGGCGGCGATGGTCTTTCCCATCGCCGCACGCTCGAGGCGTCGAGCTGCGCGCTCGACCTCAGGGAGCTCTGGCATTCAGCCCGTTACTTCCAGTGATCTTCACCAAACTCCGTTCAGAGTCGGACAGGGACTCCTAGGGTTTAACCCGATAGTGAACTTCTGCGCACAGATGTAATCTGTCAGGGTCATCTTTGCTTGTAAGCTTCCTGACAGGTAGCGGCTCGACAGTTACAACTGTATAGCCTCACACAGCTTAGTGCAGTACTGGCTGGGCAGGAAAGCTTCAGTACTGATCCCAGTTGAAGCAGCAAAGTACAGCAAGGGACAATTAACGGTACCGCCTACTGGCCTAGAGTGACCGCCACACACTCACAATTCCAGCTGGAGAAGCTCGCGTTGCGCCATCTGTTTCTCTTGCTGTGACAAAGACCCTTCGCGTCCTAATGCTCGAAGACAGCGAAGCCGACGCAGAGATGATCCGCCATCACCTGCTTCGGTCCGGGCTCGCCACTGTCACTGAGCGCGTAGACACCGAGAACGCATTCGCTTCGGCGATCAGAGATTTCCTGCCCGATGTTGTTCTCTCCGATCACTCACTCGGGATGTTCGACGCTCAATCCGCGCTGGAGCTGCTTCGCCGCGTCCGACCCACGACCCCGTTGATCCTCGTCACAGGATCCGTCAACAGCGACACGACCGTCGCGTGCATCCGCGCGGGCGCGGAGGATCTGATAACAAAGACAAATCTCAGCCAGCTCGCCGCTTCGATCACCAGGGCCGTCCAGCTTCGTCGCCCGCTCGACAAGCTCACGCCCCGACAGGTCGAGGTGCTGCGATTGGTGGCCGAGGGTCATCGCACGAGAGAGATAGCGCTTCGTCTCAAGCTCAGTGTAAAAACGGTCGAGAGTCACCGCGGCGAGATAATGAAGCGGCTCGAGATTCACGATGTAGTTGGCCTCGTTCGCTATGCCATCCGGGTTGGACTCGTAACGCAGGCGATGTGATGCGTATCCAACCGCCTGCTCGGAGAGTCAAACCATCGACTTGTGGCGTGCTAAGGGCAACACCCGATTGTACTTAGCGAGAAGGAGCCTTTATTACAAGGTAGGTAATTGAGTCCGCAGTACCGGCGTGAGGTCTCGAGCTCGTCGTCAATTCAGGTCCGGATCTCCCAGGCGCTCATCAGTTAGGTGAGGATGGAAGTCTGAGTCAGTTCCATCCATCCGGCGGAGGTGCCTGGTGAAAGGTCCCCGCAAGATCGGCGCTCTGTCCAGCAGACAACCCAGAAAGCACATCCGGGTCGTACACACCGCGCCTGGCGTATCGCGCGGCTCCCCACTGCTCGACGTTCTCACGCACGACGAGAGCGTCCACCAGATGATGGATAGCCGCGGTGACTATGCCATCTTCATGCTCGATGCGACGGGATGCGTTGCGAGCTGGAACAAAGGCGCGCATCACATCAAGGGATTCTCGCGCGACGAGATTCTCGGCCAGGATTTCTCGGTATTCTATACGGACGAGGATCGGGCAGCGGGAAAGCCGAAGCGTCACCTCGGCGCTGCCGCGCGCGACGGACGCTTCGAGCAGGAGGCGGTGCGAGTCCGAAAGGACGGCTCGACGTTCTGGGGAAACATTGTCCTCTCCGCCGTGCGCGACCGGTCGAATGCCCTGGCGGGCTTCGTCAAAGTGACC
>DATCPG010000043.1:0-5244 GCA_036570225.1 Gemmatimonadaceae bacterium
CGTCGAGGCGGGATTCGAGAACGACAAGCTTTTCCGCGACGCATTAGCGGACCCGACGCGACTCGTCGCCACCGCGAGCGCGCTCTCTGGCAGCGATCAGGCGTCGCGCTCGATAGCCCTTGGCAAGCGCGCCATCGATGATATGGGAGGGAGTCCCGCCAATTATCGCCTCTACTTTCCGGTTCTGGAGCGTGAGACCCTCATATCCAGCTCCCGCGAGAACGGGCTCGATCCCGTGCTCGTAGCCGCCCTCATACGGCAGGAATCAAACTTCAATCCACTCGCTACCTCGCCGGCGGGAGCAAGAGGACTGATGCAGCTGATGCCGGACGTCGGGAAGTCACTCGCCGCCGCGAAGGGAATTGGCCCGTGGAATCCGGATATCCTTTACGAGCCTGCCACGAACATCAAGCTTGGCACGGCGCACCTCAGCACCTTGATGCGGAAGTATCCGGATGTAGTAAAGTCCCTCGCGGCTTATAACGCCGGAGAATCGAGGGTGGTGAAGTGGTCCACGAAGACGGGAGCGGACGATCCGGAAGTGTTCACGGAGCGCATTCCGTTCGTGGAGACCCGCGATTACGTGCGCACGATACTCCGCAATCGCGCCTACTACCAGGCGCTTTATCCCTGGTAGCCGCTCTCCCCGGGTTCGACGGCGGTCCGCTCGCCTTTACGCCTTTTCATCCAGTCGAGAAGCCAGGTCCCCGGCACAATGAACAAAGGGGTCAGGAACATACCCAGAAGTGAGTTGAGCCAGATCAGCGCGATGTAGAACGCGATCAGCCCGAACGATACCCACAGCGTGCCCAGCGGACCGTGCGTTTCCAAGCGAAACTTCCCCGTGAATAGGTAAATTAAAAGTATCATGACAGCCGCCAGGGTTGAAGCGTCGCAACTCGAGAGCGTGGTCGGCTCCGCGCTCGCCGATTGCGCGCACGCGGTTCTCGCCGTCTCCGGCGGCCTCGATTCAATGGTCCTCCTGACGGCCGCCTCTCGGCTCCCCGCGCGCGCGCGCCGGAATATCCTCGTCGCCACCTTCGATCACGGCACCGGCAAGGCAGCAGGCAGAGCTGCTGCACTCGTTGCGCGCCAGGCATTTCGAGCGGGCTTCTTGTGCGTCACGGGCCGTGCCTCTACCATCGGAACGAAGGAAGAAGAGTGGAGAAAGGGGCGGTGGGCTTTCCTGCAACAAGTGGCGGCGAAGCGAGACTCATGCGTCGTCACGGCGCACAATCTGGATGATCAGGTTGAGACAGTTTTCATGCGGATCCTGCGAGAGGCCGGACCGCGCGGCCTCGCCGGCCTTTACGCGGAATCAGAGATCGTCAGACCTTTCCTGAACATCAGTCGCGCCGCGTTGGCCGAATACGCCGAGCTGCATCGTGTTCCGTTCGTACAGGATCCTTCCAATTGCGACAGAAAACATCTTCGCAACCGGATCAGGCTGGATATTCTCCCGTCAATCGTGAAGCGAAACCCAGGGTTTCCTGACGAGCTGTTGGCGCTCGCCCGCAAGGCCGCCGAATGGCGTCGATCACTGGATGATCTGGCGGGTAGCGTCGAGTCGGAGGCAGAGCGAGAAGGCGGCCTTCGGTTCAACCGGTCGAGCCTCAAAGCCTTCGACGAAGATTGCCTTCGAGTTCTATGGCCCGCTTTGGCCGCGCGGGCCAGCGTGGTGATGGACCGCAGGGGAACCCAACGCGCGGCAGCGTTTACTATTAAGGGAGCTACAGGCGGCACAATTCAGCTCTCCGGAGGGGTCGAGATCGTAATGCGGCGCGATCACATGTTACTGCGTCGGTGGCGGTCGGAGCCAACGGAGATCAGGGCGTGAGCAGCACGGTCAGACCACTTGGCTCCAGAAGCGACCCGCGCCTGTCCGGAAGAGCCGTCAAACGCATCGCTTTCGACGAGGCCGCAATCGCTGACAGGGTCTTCGAGCTCGGCAGAGAGATAACCGCTGCCTATCCGGACGGGGATCTTCTCGTTCTCGGTTTGCTAAAAGGAAGCTTCATCTTTCTCAGCGACCTGGTTCGACAGATTACGCGTCCACTGCAGGTCGATTTCCTGGTGGCCTCCAGTTACGGCGACGAGATGGTCTCATCCGGCACCGTGAACCTGGTGTATGATCCGGAAACCGAGCTGGAGGGGAAGGACATCCTCCTGGTCGAAGACATCATTGATTCCGGCCGCACATTGAATCGTCTGATGGCTATACTAAAGGAGCGGAGGCCAAGGTCTCTGGAGATCTGCGCCCTCCTCCACAAACGAATTGCCAACGGATTGCTCTACGATGCGAAGTTCGTTGGTTTTGATGCGCCGAACGAGTTTCTGGTTGGATACGGGTTGGATCACGCGGAGAACTTCCGCCATTTGCCGTACATAGCGAGCTTGCAGTAATGCCAATACAAATGCCTAACAAGAATCCAAAAAAGCCGACGAACTGGAGCAAGGTTTCCAAACAGCTCTCGTTCTGGGTCTTCGTCATATTGGTGCCGGTTGCGATCATCCAGTTCTCGGGGAAGGGATCCGACGCCACGCCAGAGATCTCGTACTCGCAGTACGACGATCAGCTGCAGCACAACAACGTCGACAAGGTCACCGTTCAGGCTGGCCGGATGGTGACTGGCGATTTCAAGCAGAAGATCAACGTCAAGGGTCGTCAGGTGCAGAAATTCCGGACGCTCCTCCCGACCGAGAACTCCAGCGATGAGATCACACGCCTTCGCGACCACGGCGTCCAGATCCAGGCCGAGGATGCGCGTCCTTCGCTGACGACGATCCTGATCAGCCTGTTCCCGTACCTTCTGATCTTCGGAATCTGGTTCTTCCTCTTCCGTTCCATGCAGGCAGGCGGCGCGAAAGCGTTCAGCTTCGGAAAATCGAAGGCGAAGCTCCTTACCGGCGACACCCCCAAGGTGACGTTCGATGACGTCGCCGGCGCAGACGAAGCAAAGGTCGAGCTCCAGGAGATCATCGAGTTCCTGAAAGACCCACAGAAGTTCACCAAGCTGGGCGGACGCCTGCCAAAGGGTGCGCTCCTTGTCGGTCCTCCGGGTACAGGCAAGACGCTGCTTGCTCGCGCGGTTGCCGGTGAGGCGGGTCGGCCGTTCTTCTCGATGTCCGGCTCTGACTTCGTGGAGATGTTCGTCGGCGTTGGCGCTAGCAGAGTGCGCGACCTCTTCGAGCAGGGCAAGGCGCACGCGCCGTGCATCATCTTCATCGACGAGATCGATGCTGTCGGGCGTCATCGCGGCGCCGGATTGGGCGGCGGTCACGACGAGCGCGAGCAGACTCTGAATCAGCTTCTCGTCGAGATGGATGGCTTCGAGTCGAACGAGGGAGTGATCCTGATCGCCGCGACCAATCGTCCCGATGTGCTCGATCCCGCGCTGATGCGTCCGGGCCGCTTCGACCGGCAGATCGTGGTCGACCTGCCGGACCTGCGCGGACGCGAAGGCATTTTACGCGTGCACATCCGCAACAAGCCGATGGCCGAGGATGTGGACGTCACGACGCTCGCACGCGGGACTCCGGGCATGGCGGGAGCGGATCTGGCGAACCTGGTGAACGAAGGTGCCCTGCTCGCCGCACGCCGGAACCACGAGAAGGTCTACATGGCCGACCTCGAGGACGCGAAGGACAAAGTAATGATGGGCGCCGAACGGAAGTCGATGGTCATGAAGGACGAGGAGCGAAAGCTCACGGCCTACCATGAGGGCGGTCACGCAATCTGCGCAGTCAAGGTGAAGGGGAACGATCCTCTTCATAAAGTCACCATCGTGCCGCGCGGGCGCACGCTCGGCGTTGCGTGGACGCTGCCGGAAGACGATCGCGTCTCGGTTACGCGAGAGCAGCTCGAGGCAAATCTCGTCAAGGCTTACGGTGGTCGTGTCGCCGAGGAGCTCGTGTTCGGTCGCGATCGCGTTACGACTGGAGCCGCCAGCGACATTCAACAGGCGACCGGACTCGCGCGCCGTTACGTGTCGCAGTGGGGATTGTCCGACGAAATCGGACCGATCCTCGTTGGGGACAACGAGCAGGAGCTTTTCCTTGGCCGCGAGCTGCAAACGCGTCGGGAGGTTTCCGAGCGCACAGCTCAGCTCGTCGACTCCGAGGTGACACGCGTGATCAAGGAAGCATACGCACGCGCAACCGTCGTGCTGCAGGAAAACATGGAGCTGCTGCACGTAGTCGCAGCAGCGTTGCTCGACCGTGAGACTCTCACCGGTGATGAAGTTGCGGCACTTTCGCGAGGCGAAAAACTTCCGCCGCGCCCGATAAGTCCGCCGCCGACTGCGCCAGCGCTTGCGACGCCGGTACTGCATCCGAAGACGTCCAAGCCGCCTCTCTTCGGAGGTCCCGAGGTAGCTCCGGCGTGATTTTCTCGTGGCCGTCAAAATCACAGCGGCCAAACGTCTTTGGAATTCTCAACGTTACCCCCGACAGCTTCAGCGACGGGGGTAACTTCGTTTCAACCGAGGCCGCGATCGTGCAAGCGGACCGGATGATCAACGAGGGCGCCGACGCGATCGATGTCGGTGGAGAATCGACGAGACCAGGCGCCAAGCCGGTCCCCGTCCGCGAAGAGCTGAAGCGAGTGCTCCCTGTCATCCGCGCTATCCGCTCGCGCTGGAGCGACATCGCGATCTCGATCGATACCGTCAAATCGGAAGTCGCCAGTGCCGCGCTCGCCGAGGGCGCCTCAATCGTAAACGACGTGTCGGGGATGTCACTGGATCCGGACATGCCGCGCGTTTGTGCCCAGGCGGGATGCAGTGTCGTGCTCATGCACTCTCGCGGCACCGTGGGCGAGATGGCGAGCTACGACATGGCGACGTACGGCCACGACCCCATCGGTGAAGTGTTGTCGGAGCTCGAGGAGAGAATCCAGATCGCGCAGCGCGCAGGTATTCATCCGGGACGAATCGCTCTCGATCCGGGGATCGGCTTCTCCAAGAACACCCGTCACTCGCTCGCCGCGCTAGTGGAGTTGCCACGGATCGTCGCGGCAGGATACCCTGTTTTTGTCGGAGCTTCGCGAAAGCGCGTGATAGCCGAGCTGATCCGTTTCACATCCGCGACTGGCGGAGGCACGAGCGGTACGACGCTGGCCGCGGGAATTATCTCGAACGAAGATCGCGACATGGCGACAGTCGGCGTGAACGTCGTCGCATTCTTCGCTGGCGCACGCATCTTTCGTGTCCACCAGGTGCGTCCGAATCGACTCGCGCTCGACGC
>DATCPG010000044.1:0-11446 GCA_036570225.1 Gemmatimonadaceae bacterium
ATGCAGGCAGTGTATTAGTGACTGGCTCATTTGGATTGGGTAACGTTGGATGTTCCGACGGAAATGGTGAAAACCCTCACTCGACTGCGGTTAAGGTTCGCTATGCGAATTGGGCAGACTTTTCGCCAGGTTTTCGCTTAAATGCGACAAAAAGCCATTGAGCGAGAGTCGTGTCTCCCACAGAATCCGGCATTCACGTTGCCGGGCGCGTAAATCCGTGGGAGAAAGGGACTCATGGAATTCCCGCACGTAATCGCCGGCACGCGAGGCGTCGCCTTCGGGAACCCAAACGCAGTAATGGCGCCAATCCACCGTGTCGTCGAACGGAAGGGCGCAATCAGTATCGATGAAGATCGGAATCCGCCCGCACGCGAGGGTTTCATAAAGTCGAACCGACCAGTTGCCGTAGCCGCGCACACAGACTGTGTAGTCGGTCTCGAAGATGTTCCGGTAAAATTCCTGCACAGACCCCGTCTTGTATCGCGTCCTGATTATGAAATCGGTCGCGATTCCGGCGTGCCGCTCGAGTGCCCGCAAAACCTTTGCGCGCAGGAGAGTAGCCGGGATGAGAGGTGGAGGCTCGTACATCTTCCTTCCGGCATGGTACATCGCTCGGAACTCGAGATTCTGCAGCACGCTGTAGGCGAGCTTGATCGAGCTCGATGACGCATAGCCACAGAACCCGACGCGCGGCGACTGTCCCCTTTGCGAAGGGGCGACAGCACCATCGCTGTAAACACCGAGCGGGTCATCGATGAAGCGAGGCGCCACAAGCCAGCCTTGCCGTCTCTCGGATCGATAGAGGGCATTCACGAGCACGAGCCAATCCGAAGACGGCACAATCGGATTCAAGTCTCCGGTGTGCCAGATCAAAAACCGCTTGCCCGCGAGGCGCGCCTCTTCGGCGAGAGCGAGAGGCTCCGCCAGAGTGCGCTTCACTGCATATGCGCTCCACACCTTGGGGGTTGTCACGAAGTCAGCGTCGTCGACACGCGATACCCTTTCGGGGAGGCGCGCATCTCGATGCTCGTCCCCACGAACCTCGAGTTGAGGGCGGAGCAACGGGTTCAGTTGATTAGCCGATGGCGTGGGCGCGGAAGAGTGCCCAGCGTAGAACTTGATCACGCGCAAGTGAGGATGCTCGCTGGGTACGCTATAGGTAAAGGAGCAACAGCACTAATATTAGTGGATGATTCTCGAGAGAGTCGCGCGAACGAGCAGCTTCCCGGGCGTCGGTGTCAGAATCCTGTTGATCGGCACCCATCTTCCGCATTTCGCGGGCAGTCGTTCAGTCGCCGAGGCGATGGCGGAAAGACTCGAGCGGCGCGGCTTCGATCTCTGCCTGACTTCCAGGGTTCGCTCCCGAGCTGGTCGTGTGATCGACATTCTGTTCACAACATGGGCGCGGCGGAACAAGTACGACGTCGCTCACGTCGATGTGTATAGCGGAGCGGCTTTTCGGTGGGCTGAATGGGTGGTCGCTCTCATTCGCGCAAATCGGAAACCATACGTGCTGACGCTTCGCGGGGGAAATCTGCCTGCGTTCGCGCGGAAGCACCCGCGCCGCGTAGCTCGCCTGCTCGCCGATGCTGCGGCGGTTACAGCGCCCTCCGCGTATCTCGCAGAAGCGCTGCGAGCGTTCAAAAGCGACATTCGCATTATCCCGAATCCCATCTCACTGGAGGCATACTCGTATTCCGAGCGCGACAGTCCACGGTCAAGACTCGTCTGGCTGCGCGCATTCCACCGGATTTATGATCCCAGGCTTGCAGTTGAAGTGCTGGCAAAGGTTGCCGGCGGCGAAAAGGATGCACATCTGACCATGATCGGACCGGACAAGGATGGAAGCCTGTCCGCCGTCCGCGCGAACGCACAGCAGCTCGGAGTCCTGAACAACGTTCAATTCACCGGCGGCGTTCCCAAGTCCGCAATCCCCGCATTGCTTTCCGCCGGAGACATCTTTCTAAACACGGCTACAATTGATAACGCGCCCGTGAGCGTACTCGAGGCAATGGCAACGGGGCTCATAGTAATAAGCACGTCCGTCGGTGGAATCCCATATCTGATTCATGATGGGAGGGAAGGACTTCTTGTCCCTCCCGGCGACTCGGAAGCAATGGCGAATGCGGTGCGCCGCGTGCTCTACGAGCCGGGACTGGCCCGGCGCCTTTCGCGCGGGGCACATTCCAGAGCGCAAAGCTTCGGTTGGGACGCCGTGCTCCCGCAGTGGGAAGAATTGTTCCTCGAAACAGCGCGAAACGCGCCTTCCCGACATGCGCGAATCTCTTCTTAGACGCTATCACAATCTGCCACCGGCGCTGCGCTCCGTAATCGCCACGGCGCGAGGCGGGTATCTCCGTGCGTGGCGGTACGGTCCGGGAACCGAGCAGCTCTGCGAAGACGCACTCGAACGAGAACAGTGGACACAGAGTCAGTGGCATAGTTGGCGAGAGGAACGGCTCGCGTTCCTTTTGCACCGTGCCGCCGCCAGCGTCCCCTACTATCGGCGACATTGGAGCGACCGCCGGCGACGAGGCGACCGGGCTGCCGTAGATCTCCTCGGTAATTGGCCCATTCTCGAAAAAGAAACGCTCCGCGAACACGGCACCGCGTTCGTCGCCGATGACCACTCACGTTCCCGAATGTTTCACGATCACACCAGCGGGACTACCGGAAAATCGCTTGATCTCTGGCTGAGTCGGGGCACGGTCCAGGCATGGTATGCTCTGTTTGAGGCAAGATGCCGGCGTTGGAACGGGGTTTCGCGGCGGGACCGTTGGGCGATGATCGGTGGACAGCTCGTCGTATCGGCGCAGCAGACCGATCCGCCATTCTGGGTTTGGAACGCCTCACTTCATCAGCTCTATCTGTCGGCGTATCACCTCGCTCCTCGCAACGCTGCCGCCTACGTGGGCGCGCTCCGGCGGTACGGAGTCCGCTATATCGTCGGCTATCCATCGGCGGTCCACGCCCTGGCGCGCGAGGTCCTGTCTCAGAACCTGGCCGCTCCGCGGCTTGACTTCGTTCTCGCGAACGCCGAGGGCGTTCCCGACCAGCAACGGCGGGAAATTGAGGAAGCATTCGCGTGTCCCGTGCGGGAGACGTACGGAATGGCCGAGATCGTCGCCAATGCGAGCGAATGTCAGGACGGTCGGATGCACCTGTGGCCCGAAGTCGGTGAAATCGAGGTGTTGGACCGCACCGGCGCCAACGTGTCCGGTGAAATGGGGGAACTGATTTGTACCGGTCTCCTCAACGTCGACATGCCACTCATCAGATACCGCGTGGGGGATCGCGGCGAGGTGGCAGCCCCAGGGTCATCGTGCACCTGCGGCCGGCTACTTCCGCTCCTCTCCGCTGTAGACGGGCGAATTGACGACATCCTGTATACGCCAGATGGTCGCCTGATTGGGCGCCTTGACCCGGTGTTCAAATCCCGACTGCCGATCAAGGAAGCGCAGATCATTCAGGACAAACTGGATCTCATCCGGATTCGATACATCCGTGACGAAAGCTTCTCCCCGGATGATGCGCAGTCGCTTATCGATCGCGTACGCGACCGGATGGGCGACGTGAGAGTGATCCTCGAAGAGGTTGATTCAATTCCGCGCACCAACAATGGAAAATTCCGGGCTGTTGTCTCCAATCTCTCTCCAGAAGAGCGTCGCCGAGCGCAATCGCGATGATGCTTCGACTATCACGACGGCTTTCTGCTCGCGCTTACATGTTTAAGCCATGAACGGCCCGACGCCATTCGTCTCAGTGATAATTCCCTGCCGGAATGAGCGACGATACATCTTCGCGTGTCTGGAGTCGATTCGATTGAACGACTACGCACCCGATCGCATCGAGGTGCTGGTGGTTGACGGCATGAGCGACGACGGTACGCGCGAGCTCCTGCAGCGGTACGCCGGCCAATGGCCGAGCGTGGTATTGCTCGATAATCCCGCCCGAACAGCACCCACGGCCCTCAACCTCGGATTTCAGCACTCGCGCGGCGACGTCGTCATCAGGATGGATGCACACTGTCACTATCCCGCGAATTACATCAGTGTGCTCGTTGGATGGCTCGGGCGGACGGATGCGGATAACGTCGGCGGAGTTTGGAACACACTGCCCGGCGCCGATACACGCGTTGCTCGCGCCATAGCGGCGGCGCTCACGCATCCTTTCGGCGTTGGCAATGCCCACTATCGACTTGGTGTCACCGAGCCAAAATGGGTCGACACGGTTCCATTCGGGTGTTACCGCCGCGCCGTCTTTGAGCGGATTGGGCTCTTCGACGAGGAATTGGTGAGAAACCAGGACGACGAATTCAACCAGAGGCTCCTTCGAAGTGGCGGGCGCATTCTGCTCGTCCCCGATGCCACGATCGATTATTTCGCGCGCGACTCCGTTGGAAAGCTCGCGCGTACATACTACCAATACGGCTACTTCAAGCCTCTCGCGGCGAAGAAGGCAGGGGGTGTGGGCACGCTACGCCAGGCTGTGCCAGCGGCCTTTGTCATCATCCTTGTTACGACTCTGGTTTTATCGCTTTGGAGACCAATCTGGGCCTTCGCGTTTGTCGCGCTGGCGGGGGCCTATCTGATTGCGGCAATCGCGAGTGGCTTCAAAGCCGCACGCGGTGAAGGCGCAGGTGTCGCGGCGCTCACTGCGATGACCTTTCCCGTCATCCACTTTAGCTATGCCCTGGGCTCCCTGAGGGGAGCGATTCGGCTTCTTGGCAAGCGCGCCTCGCGGAGCTCACCCGACAAGGCAGAGGCGATTCCCATTTCCAGGTAGGGCACGCCGCCGGAAGGGAAGTCAACGTCGGCCATTCCCCGGCGTTGCCCAGCAAGAGGCCGCCGCGTCTTGTTTACGGACGACAGCTTGACGACGAGGCAGTCGCAACTGTCTAAGCCCTTCCTGCATAACGTTTTGAATCCGGGCTCGGTTAGCACGGATAGTGCGTTGCAAACGTAGGTCGTGGATGTTCAAACCGAGTGAGAGAGAACCCTTCGTGTCAGGCGAACGCAGTCCAGCAAAAGCACATAACTTCGGCCTTCGCCTCGAGAAGGACACCGCGCCGGCTCCGCCTCGGCGCCGAGCGAATTTTCTGTCCTTCTCCGCACCACTCATAGGGGAAGAAGAGATCGAAGCGGTAGAGGATACACTTCGTTCCGAGTGGATCACCACCGGACCGAAAACCGCACAGTTCGCGAGCGAGTTCGTGGAATATCTGGGCGCTATCGACGCCTTGCCGCTGAATTCGTGTACTGCGGGACTTCACACGGCTCTGGTTACCGCAGGAATCGGAACCAGCCACGAGGTCATCACAACGCCCATGACGTTCGCCGCGTCGGTCAACGTCATCGAACATGTGAACGCGACCCCAGTTCTAGTCGATGTAGAGCCCGACACGCTCAACATCTCTCCCGCGCTGGTCGAGCGTGCGATAACCTCGAGAACGCGCGCAATTCTCGCAGTGCACTATGCCGGACACCCAGCCGAGCTCGACCATCTGTGGGAGATTGCGCGGAGACACGATCTCGTGCTTATCGAGGATGCGGCGCACGCAGTGGGAGCGAAGTACAAGGGCGTAAACGTGGGCGCGGGCCCGAATCCCGTCGCCTTCAGCTTCTATGCGACAAAGAATATCACCACCGGTGAAGGCGGAATGCTCACTGGCCAGAGCGACTTCATTGCCAGAGCGCGCATCGTGAGCCTTCATGGGATGAGCAGCGATGCCTGGCGGCGCTACGCGAAAGGCGGGAACTGGCGGTACGAGGTTGTGACTCCCGGTTTCAAGTACAACATGACGGACATCGCGGCGGCGCTCGGACTGACCCAGCTGCGAAAGCTGAAGCAGTTCCAAAGGCGGCGTCGGGAGATCGTCGATGCATACACGGCAGCGTTCTCCAAAATCGACGCGCTGCAGGTTCCCGTCGAGAGAAGCGAAGTCGAACACGCCTGGCACCTTTACGTTTTGCGGCTGAATCCACACCAGCTCAGGATCGGTCGTGACGAGTTCGTCGACGAGCTCACTCGGCGCAACATCGGAACTTCGGTGCACTTCATTCCGATCTATCTGCACCCGTTCTATCGGGACAAGTACCACCTGAGCCCTGACAATTTCCCGGTGACGCAGGAGAACTTCTGTCGGATGCTGAGCCTGCCGCTGAACCCGGGACTGACTGACGAGGATGTCCTGGATGTGATCGACGCCGTGACGGAAGTGGTTCGCGTCTATCAGCGGTGAATCGAGGCAAGCGGACTCTCGATATTTTCCTGGCCGTAGTCGGTTTGCTGCTGCTGTGGCCGCTCTTCCTGTTGATCGCCGCCCTGATAAAAGCAGAAGACGGTGGGCCCGTTTTCTTTTGCCAGACGAGAGTGGGACTCGGCGGCACTCCCTTCAACATCTGGAAGTTCCGGACAATGGTGCCCAACGCGGAGCGACTGGGGCCCGCACTCACCTCTTCAGGTGATCCACGAATCACGCGCGTAGGCGCCCGACTTCGGAAAGCAAAGCTCGACGAGCTTCCGCAGCTTTTCAATGTCCTCATGGGGGAGATGTCGCTTGTCGGGCCGCGACCGGAGGTCTCAAAATACGTGAGGATGTACACGTCTGAGCAGCGCGCCGTACTGGATCTGATGCCCGGGGTGACGGACAAGGCATCGATTGTTTTCGCGGACGAAGGGTTACGACTCGCTGGGGCGGAGGAACCCGAGTGTCACTACGTAGAGCGCATTATGCCAGAAAAGATCCGCCTCAATCTCGAATATGCCCGAGACGCCACCGTACTGAATGATCTGAGAGTCATACTCGCCACGATCGGACACTTGGTGCCACGGCCTAAAAGGGATAACCTCCGCCGGCAACGACGCGGCAGAGATTAGCTTCTACTGCCGTAACCGGTATAACCGCTATAACCGTATCCGTAACCTCCGTATTCGCGCGCTCTCTCGTCGGGATCGTTCAACACCACTCCGGTCACCCGGGCTCCCACAGCCGCGAGGTGACGCATTGCTTCCGCGGCCGCCGAAACGGCGGTATGTCCAGCTCTTACGACCAACAGCAGCGCGTCCGAATTGACGCTCAGAATCGCGGAATCAGCGAGGGCCAGGATCGGGGAACAATCAAGCACGAGTAAATCGAATTCCTTTGCCATGTCGTTCAACATGGCGCGCATTCGCTCGCTGCCGATAATGTCACCCGTCTTCGGCGGCGCCTTTCCGGATGTCATGACAGATAGGCCTACGACCCCGCTCTGCTGAAGCACGTCGCTGGGCGTCAGCCCTTCAAGCACTACTTCCGACACGCCGGGTGAAGATGGCAGATCGAACAGACTATGCTGCTTTCCATAGACATCGCAGTCGACCAACAGAACACGATACCGTTGGTTAGCGAGCGTGATCGCAAGATTCGCGGCGATTGAAGTCTTTCCATCTCCCTCGGTCGGGCTCGTGACAAGGATGCGTCGCGCGGATCCCCATGTCGGGGAATAAATGAGACTCGTTCCAAGCTGTCTGAACGCTTCTGCGGCTGGTGAGCGCGATTGCGCCACTGTAGTGAGTGCGACGCTCCCTTTCGTCCTCTTGGGAGAGCCGTATAGGTGAGTCAATTCGGTAACAGTCGGGAAGCGGCCGCGCGCGAGTTCGTCACCGTCAATGCGCGGAATCGTACCCAGCACCGGAACGTGCAGTGACGCCTCGACATCCTCGCGGTGCTTGACCGTGCGGTCGGCTCGTTCGAGAAGTACCGCGAGCACTGCGCCCAGCAGCAGTCCCAACAGGAGTGAGAATCCGATGAACCGCGGGCTATTGACCCGAGCAACGCTCGCACGGGTAGCCAGGTCGACAATCTCCACTTGGCCAACTTCAGCTGCCTCGGCGATTCGTACCTGTTGGTACTCCGTGCGTAGGGATGCCGCTTGCTCCCTTAATGCGTCGGAGTTCTGCTGTAGCCTCGTCTCGGAGGCCTCGGCTGCCGGTAGCTGTCCGAGCGCGCCCGCATCTTTCGATCGCATTTCATCTAGCGCCTCAACGCGCGCATCCAACAGGGCAATGTGTGATTGCGCGGCCGAGATGAGCGACGCCTCCGTCGAGGCGATCAGAGTATCAAGTCGTTGGACATCAGGATGCGATGCCGCCTTGCCAGCGGGTCCGCTCACCAACTCTTCGCGGGATGTCTGATAGCTGATGAGTTTTTTGTACAGATCGGGAACGGGAGAGCGGTCGCCACCGACTTCCGGCGCCGAAGCAAGCATGCTCAGCGCTGTCTTGCGGGCCGCTGCATCTCCAGTTTCAAATCTCTTGAGCAGCGATCGCGCCATTTTCCGGTCACCGTCGAGCTCTTCGCGGCGAAGGTCAAGTCCCACCAGGGCGCTCTGCTGCGATTTGAATTTTTCCTGAGACGAGTATGCCTGCTGCTGATTCCGGAACGTGCTTAGCGCGCGGTCAGCTTCGGCAAGCTGAGCGTCGGTGCGAGCGAGCTGCTCCTCGATGAAGACCCGTCTGCGATGCAGCTGCTGCTGCGCCAGCCGTGTGTCCATCGCCTGGTACAAAGTTGAAACACGGTTTACTACGCGCACAGCCGTGGAAGCATCATCGGCGGAGTAGCTGATGTCAATAATGTTCGTCTGTCGGCGTGGGACGACGTCGAGATGGAACAGAAAATCATCGACCGCGGCATCCCGCGAGCGAACTGTGATAGATCCTTCCGTGATTCCCACGGGCCGGCTGGTTACCGTAAAATGCACTCCGTCGGAACTGATTCTCTGCCCGTACGGCACGGGAGCCGCCTGGTTATTCCCCACAAGAACTCCTGCGGCGGTGAACGTCAGAGGGACATTGGCGGCCGAAATTCGCTCGTCTACAGCGAGATCCGAGAGAATCGTATTAGAGAATCCGTTAGCGGTAACACGCAGCCCGAGCGGCTCGCTATCCACTACGGCGATCGCAACGGCACGGCTGCGAATGATGCCTACCTGCGATAGAGTCGAATAGTCAGCTGGGGCGCGGTCCGGCGTTCCGTTGCGAAGCCCGCTGGTAAATGAATCGCGGATATCAGCAATCTGAATGACTGTACCAGCGTTGAAAACGTCGGGTTGGTGGCGCAAGTGGTACCAAGCCGCCAGACCGGCGACAAGCATGGAACCAACCAACAGCCACCATCGGCGGCGGAAATCGTGGAGCAGATGCGCGATATCGACGGGTGCTGGCTCACTTGGGGGAGAGCCCGGCTGGCCCCGGTGCGCGGAACTCCAGCGGGCGCCCGCGCCACTCGGCTCTGGCCGCTGCGAGGGAACAAGTTCATTCATAAGCTACGATTGAGACCCCTTCTAACGGTGACTGAGGATAAACAGGGAGGCGAGCGAGACTACCACGCTAATGATGGTAACTACGGTACCCGTGATGTTTTTGCTCTCCCCGACGCTTATCTGATCGCCCGATTGGATCAACATCGCTCCGTTTGGGTCGCCGCCCTTCAAACTGATCGAGAGCTCTCGACCCGCTCTCAATAAAGTCACCCGGTTCGGATCGCCCCGATCGGTTAGCCCACCGGAAAGAGACACTGCGTCCGTAATCGGCGTCTCAGGGGCAAGGAACAACATACCTGGGGATCTGACGGCTCCGCCGACGCTCACTTTGAAGAGGGGCTCCACTTCGAACTGCGGCTCCCTCTGAAAAGTCCGTAAGAACGAACCAATCCTCTCCCTCAGTAGTGGCAGCGGAACGCCTACTACCTTCACCCTGTTATAGAGAGGGTGTTTGAGTGTACTGTCGGGCGCAACCTCAAATTCTCCGCCAAGGTTCTTATCGTCTCCCAAAACGGTAATCTTGAGATGGTCTCCTGGGCGAACTGTCGAGCCCCTTACCGTGTCGACTTGGGCCGACGAAACCGTCGGGACAACCGCAACGCAGCCAATTAGAATGGCAATCGCGAATGGCGAGATAACACGCATGTTCAATCTGAAGGCTACGATACGAGAGAAGACTCGCATATCCGTGAGAACCCGGTAGCGGGGTACACGGAAAGGAGATGGGAGGACCTAATGTACCGAAAATAGCCGCCGTTCTGCACTGCTTCGCCGGGCAACATCTAGACCTTGTAGAATTGGCGGTACCACTCTACAAACCGCGCCACTCCGTCTTCGATCGACGTCGATGGCCTGAAGTCGACGTCGGTGGCCAGGGCCTCCACGTCCGCGTAGGTCGCCGGAACATCGCCTGGTTGCATTTCAATCAGCCTTTTCGACGCCTTTACGCCAAGAGCGTCCTCGAGAACTGCTACCAGGCGACCAAGCTCAACCGGCGCATTATTTCCAATGTTATACAATCTGTATGGAGCCGAGCTGGTCGCAGGATCGGGAGCCTCACTATCCCAGTCTCGATTGGGCTCCGCCGGCCGATCCAGCACTCGAACAACACCCTCTGCGATATCATCGATGTACGTGAAGTCTCTGCGCATGCGCCCGTGATTGAACAGACTAATGGGCTCACCGGCAAGGATGGCTTTGGTGAAAAGAAAAAGAGCCATGTCGGGACGACCCCAGGGGCCATAAACGGTAAAGAAGCGTAGCCCAGTCGTAGGGATCCGATAGAGATGGCTATAAGCATGCGCCATCAACTCATTTGCCTTTTTCGTGGCCGCGTAGAGACTCACCGGGTGATCCACGTTCTGGTGAACGCTGAATGGCATAGCAGTGTTCGCCCCATACACGGATGACGATGAGGCGTAGACAAGATGTCGGGTACCGCAGTGCCGGACTCCCTCGAGGATGTTCATGAATCCCGTCAGATTACTATCAACGTAGGCATGTGGATTTTCGAGTGAGTAGCGGACCCCCGCCTGAGCGGCGAGGTGCACGACTGAATCGAATCGTTCGTCCTGGAACATCTCTGAAATCACGCGCGCGTCGGCCAGGTCACCACGAATAAAGGTGAACCCCGCTTGCTCCTTGAGACGCGCAAGACGCGCCTCTTTCAGCCGGACGTCGTAATAGGCATTCAGGTTGTCGAAGCCGACCACATGATCCCCGCGTGCGAGGAGTCTCTCGGCTGTATGAAACCCTATGAATCCCGCCGCGCCGGTGACGAGTATTTTGTGCGGCTTATCTGCTGTCGGTTTTGCTGATCTGTCCATTGGAGAGGTGAGGATGCGGGTGCTAGAATTGGGGCTACTGTTTCGGTCGATGCCTTCGCGCGATCTCAAACCGATAGCCGAGCAGGACATTCGTGTTCCAGCTATCGTTCTGAAGATCCCTGTTGAATTCCCGCACGAGCGTGACTCCGGCCGTAAGCTCTCCGCTTTCAAACCATCTGCTCCGCGCGAAGGTTATCGCATTCTGTACATCATTCGCGTGCGGGTCCGAAATTCCCGTGAGATAGAAGCTTGCATTCTGCTCCCGGATGGTTCGCGTCCAGCCGATGGAGGTCGACCCTCGCGGGTCATATCTGTCCC
>DATCPG010000045.1:0-5472 GCA_036570225.1 Gemmatimonadaceae bacterium
GGAGGAGGGGAGCGTTCATCGATCCGTCAATGGCGATCGTGGGCGTCGCGCAGCGCTTCACCGAGGATGTTCAGCGTCATCACCGTAAGGACCATGAAGAGACCTGGAAAGAGTGACATCCACCACAACGCTGCAACCTGATCGGCACCGTCGTAAATGATGTTTCCCCAGCTTGCCAGCGGTTGCGGTACGCCGATGCCCAGGTAGGAAAGTCCGGCTTCGAGGACAATAACGTGGGCGACTCCGACTGTTGCCGCAACGACGATTGGGGAGATCAGATTCGGAAGCAGGTGCCTCGCCAGAATTCGTCGCCGGCTGGCGCCCAGCGCCTGCGCGGCAGTGACGAATTCCGCGTGCTTCAACGCAAGAACCTGACCTCTGACTATGCGGCTCAGGCCAAACCAGCCAGTGAGCCCGAGGAACAGGATCAGCGCGCCGACGGAGAACTGCGGCCACGCGACGAGGATCGCCAGGAGAAGGAGAAGCCGCGGGATCGCGAGAAACGCATCGAGCACCCGCATCATGACGGCGTCGACGAATCCGCCCACGTATCCCGCGATGGCGCCGTAGGCCACGCCAAGTGTGAGGCTGACCAGCGTTGCAAGGAGTCCGATCGCCAGCGACAACCGCGCTCCGTAAATCACCCGGCTCAGCACGTCCCGGCTGTACGGATCGGTTCCGAACGGATGGGCAAGCGAAGGAGCAAGACTCTTGAGAGCTACTATGTCCGGCTGCGCGGCCGGGTCATAGGGCGCGATGAACGGCGCCAGCAGTCCCACGAGGACAATCGTTGTCAGGATCCCGAGCGCGACGCGGGATGACGGCTTGCGCAATATACGGCGCAAGCCGAGCGCAAACGCGGATTCGCGCGGCCGCGGGACGCTAGCGATCGCGGAGTCTCGGATCTGCCCAGGCATATAACAAATCGGCGAGCAAGCTGCCGAGCGTCACCATGATGCTGCCGATGATCACTCCGCCTACCACGAGCGGATAATCTCTTGAGCCGATCGCGGTCACGACGGCGAGACCCATTCCTGGCCACGCGAAGATCTTCTCGATGAAGAACGCGCCGGTGAGGAGTCCCGGAAAAGACAGACCGATGATGCTGATGATCGGAAGAAGAGCATTGCGAAGCGCGTGACGCCGCAGGATCTCGCGCTCAGTCAGCCCCTTCAGCCGTGCGGTGCGAATGTAGTCAGCGGGAAGGACCTCGAGCAGCGCCGCTCTTTGGTACCGCGCAACTCCGCCCGCGGCGAGAATCGTTAGTGTGAGCGCCGGCAGCGTCAGATGTCGCAGCCTGTCGACGATGCGCGCGCCCAGGCCCATGTAGTCGTGCATGACCGCGTCCACCGCGCCACCGACGGGAAAAATCGGGAGCCAGTAGGTGAAAGCGAGGAGCGACAGGATCGCGAACCAGAAATCGGGCATCGAAAACAGGAGCAGGGTAACGCCGCTCAACGTGTGATCGATGATCGATTCCCGTCTGGCCACCTGAATCAGCGCGACGAGAATCCCAAGCGAAAAACTTCCCACGAGCGCAACGCTCATCAGCAGCAGCGTATTCGGCAGCGCCGCGGCGAGAACATCTAGCACCGGGCGGTCGTGCGAGAAGGACCATCCGAGATCGCCCCGCGCGATCTGCCCGATGTAGCGGACGAACTGTTCCGGCAGCGGCTTGTCGAGTCCGTATTGTGCGCGGAGAGTCTGACGCACGCTCTCGCTTACGTCGGGATTGTCCATTATGGCGCTGAACGGATCGCCGGGCGCGAGATGGATGAGCGCGAAGCTGATCGCCGCGACGAATGCGACGATTACTGCGGCCTGCGCGAGCCGTCGCGCGAGGTGACCGACCACCCGCTAGGGAGTTTTCTGGCTGGCGGAAACCCACCAATCGGGGATGTGTGCCCACCAGGCGTCCGATCTCATCGGTGCGGGGTGCACACGTGAGTTGTAGCCAACCGCCGGAGTCAGCTCAGCCAGCCAGATCGCCGGGGCATCCTGGATGATCGTCTCGTACGCCTTGGTGAAGTAGGATTTTCGCACAGCCGGGTCGAACGATGCCAGGGCGCTGTCGACGTAGGCGTCGAAGACGGGACTCTCATAAGAGCCGTAGTTGCTGCCGCTCGACGCCCGCGAGCTTGCCGTTCCCCATGATCCGCGAACAGCGCCGGGGCTTGGCTGCGTGTTCCATTGTCCGATCGCGGCGTCGAAGGTGCGTTTCCTCTCCTTCTCGACGAGCACGGGGAAATCGAGCTGCTCGACGTCCACTTTGACGCCGGCCTGGCGGAGCTGCTCCTGGATAAGCACAGCCTGTCGAACCCGGATCTTGCTCGAGCTCGGAACTGAAAGGGTGAACTCCAATGGACGTCCGTTGCGCGTGCGCACTCCATCATTCTGTGCGGCGCGCCACCCGAGCGAATCGAGAATCTGTCGCGCCCGGGAAAGATCGAAGGGAATCTGCGCGAGATTGACGTCGGTCGTCGGATAGGCTCGAACCGTTGGGCCGAGCGCGGGGACGCCCAGGGTGTCGAACGCGCTGCGGACGATCGTCGCGCGGTCCGTTGCCATCGTCAACGCTCTACGAAGCTCCCGGTTCCCGAAGATCGGATGCGGCCTTGAATGGTTCGCTGGATCGCGGAGGTTGAACTGCGCGAATTGGTAAGACAGTCCGCGATACAACTTCACCCGCAGCTCGGGGTGCTTCGCCACCTCAGGAATATTTTCGGGACGCAGCGCCTCGAAAAAATCCGTCTCGCCGGCGAGGAACCTCGTGAGATTGGCATTGAAGTCGGGAGCGACGCTCCAGACCACACGACTCACCCTGGGTGCGCCGCGATAGTTGGCTGTGTCCGCCACCAGTTCGACCGACGTGCGCGGTGTCCACCGCGAGAACCTGAATCGCCCTGATCCGACGGGGTGTTTCGCCGCATCCGAGGCTCTCCAGGCGGAAGGCGCGATTCCCTTCCAGATGTGCTCGGGCATGATCGGCAGCTGGTACGTGGCGTCGTAGAACTGCTGGGGCGTTCTCTGGTGAAACCAAAAGACAGCTGTGGCGGAGTCGGGTGTGCTGACTGAATCGATGTTTGTGATCAGCGCGGCGACGGTTGTGCCGAGCGTGGAGTCTCTCGTGCTCTGCAAAGTGAATCTCACGTCGCTCGAGCGCACAGGCTGGCCATCGTGCCATTTGGCGCGCGGATCGATGTGGAACGCGATGCTCAGTGAGTCGCGACTCCACGTCCAATGGTCAGCCAGGCGTGGGGTGAAGCCAGCGTCGTTTACGATGTTGAGCGAATCACCGATCTCTGCCAGCCGATCGTAGATCATGTCGGTGATCTCCGCGGCCTGTGTCGTCGATACGAGCGACGGAATGAGAACATCGGGATCGCCGCCGCTGGCAATTGTCAGCGTCCCGCCGGCGCTTGCTCTGGCAGTCGGCTCGGATCCCACACAGGCCAGGAGCCCGAGAGCGCAAAGGATCCGGACCTGCTTCATCGTCTCCATGTCCATTCCTCGTCGAGAAAGCGCGGAAGGTGCTTCAAGGCTTCGGCGCTGATTTCACCTTCGTCGAGCTCGATAGCGTCCGAGTCTTCCAGGGACCGAACGGCGTCGAACATCGCGGTCGCCACTTCCGCTGCGTCTGGCGCGCGGCCCAGCAGAGCCGCGAGCGTCGCGGGTTGCCCGATGGAGCCGAACGATTCATTCATGGCGCCCGCCGCAAAGGAAGAAAGCGAAGACTGATCATCCTCGACGAGGATGGAGCCATGCTGCAACAATGCTCCGCCGTCCCGCCATTGCGCGCTACCTACGAGCTTGCCGCCGTCGGCGACCAGCTCTCCCTCGCCGGGTGTCTCGAAACACGGACGAATGCTGGGCACGGGCGCTCTTTCACTTGGAGCGGCGATCCCCGCGACGACACCCAATCGCGCGAGACCGTCGAGGAGAATCCGATTGATTCGGGCGTACGCCGCTCGCAACGGCTCGTCGTTGTCGAGGGGAGCCGTCACGCTGTAGGTCACTTCGCGGTTGTGCAGAATCGCGCGGCCGCCGGTGGGTCTCCGCACGACGTCGAGGCCGGCAGCCTGAATTCTCTGGACGTCGTAGACGCCGGCCGCCGGCTGATGTCTGCCGAATGAGAGAGTTGGGCGCGCCCACGAGTACACACTGAACACGGTTTCCGACGTCTCCGCAGCCCGCGCCTGCAGTGCCGCATCCCGCGCCATGTTCTCGGCGCCCGAGCGTGGCGGCGCGAGGAGAAGTCGCCAGCGTCCGTAACTTCGCCGGGGGTGCATAGAGTGTTAAATTGTCACTCTTATGAGCACTACAATCAAGCAGGTAGAGGCAGCAATCCCTCCTGCTGAATCCTTCGTTCCACGCCATGTAGGACCCGACGACCGCGATGTAGCCGAGATGGTGAAAACACTCGGCTTTGCGTCGCTGGACGCTCTCATCGACGCGACTGTCCCGGCGAAGATCCGCCTTCGCGCCGGACTCGATCTGCCGAAGGGACTTACAGAGCCCGAAGTGCTGGCGTACTTCCGCGCGTTGGCCGCGAAAAACCAGGTGTTCCGCTCGTTCATGGGCATGGGCTATTCCGATTGCGTGACCCCGCCTGTGATCCAGCGGAACATCATGGAGAATCCCGGCTGGTACACCGCATATACGCCCTACCAGGCAGAGATTGCGCAGGGAAGGCTCGAGGCGCTTCTCACTTTCCAGACGATGGTGATCGACCTCACCGGAGTGGAAATCGCCAACGCATCACTTCTGGACGAGGCGACGGCCGCGGCAGAAGCGATGACGATGAGCTACGCGATCAAGGGCACGCCGGGGAAGGAAGTATTTCTTGTCGCGTCGGAGTGTCATCCGCAGACGATCGACGTCGTGAAGACTCGCGCCGGAGTTCGCGGCATAGAGGTGCGAGTGTCGAGCTACGCGGATTTCGAGATAGGCCAGAACGTGTTCGGCGTTCTGGTGCAGTATCCGGCGACGGACGGCGCGGTCATCGACTACTCGAAGACGTGCGAGCAGGCTCATGCGGCCGACGCTCTGGTGACCGTAGCTGCGGATCTCCTGAGTCTCGTGCTGCTCACGCCACCAGGCGAATGGGGAGCCGACGTCGTCGTCGGCAACAGCCAGCGCTTTGGCGTTCCGCTCGGATACGGCGGCCCGCACGCGGCGTACTTCGCAACGAAGGATGAGTTCAAGCGCCAGCTGCCGGGACGCATTATCGGCGTCTCGCGCGACGCCGATGGCAAACCCGCGCTCAGGATGGCGCTCCAGACCAGAGAGCAGCACATACGTCGCGAGAAGGCGACCAGCAACGTGTGCACTGCGCAGGTGCTACTGGCCGTAGTAGCCAGCATGTACGCGGTGTACCACGGTCCACAGGGACTTACGCGTATCGCGAAGCGTGTTCACGGATTCGCCACTGCGCTCGCGGAAGGGCTGCGCAGGCTCGGCTTCGCCATCGCC
>DATCPG010000046.1:0-7055 GCA_036570225.1 Gemmatimonadaceae bacterium
GGGTCAGGGTTGTGCGCCCGTCGCCGATCGAGGCGAGCTTGCTCCGGCCGTCGCTCGTGCTCGACATCGAGAAGCCATTCGGATCAAGTCGAGTGCTGTTTCACACGATAGCCGCGGGAGTTCTGAGCCACGACTCCATTCCCGCACAGCACCTTGTCTTCCTCGGCGGTCCAACCAGCGGTCCCGGCTACGAATTCCACGAGTTCGCAGGCCGCGCCGGCGTGAGCCAACGCCTGGAATGGCGCTTTCTCGCGCCGTTCGTCCCGATTCCGCTCGGGAGGTACGGAACGGCGCCCGGCACGGTCACATTGGCGCCCTTTGCGACGGCCGTCTGGATCGATCGGTCGGCTGCGTTCAAGGCCACGCGACAGGGCTGGTATCCGGCCCTTGGCCTCGGCGCCCTCACGGTTTTCGATGTGATCCGGTTCGACGTAGCCCGCGGGCTCCGGGAGGGAAGGTGGACCTTCTCGGTCGATATCGGGCGCGATTTCTGGAGCGTGCTCTAGCGGCTTATTTGGGTCGTTATTGATGCTGTGTCGCGTCGTCCTTCATAGGACGGGCAGCACCGGATTTCCGGAGTCTGCCTCCGACCCCATTCACAGCACAGGTAGCCATGCCCCGACTTCTAGATTTCTGCCGACCGTCGCTGACGCTCGCCGCAGCCGCCACCCTGGCGGCATGCGCGACCGCGACCGGACGCACCACCATTGCAACGGGTGTTGCCTCTGCCCCGGCGAATCAGGCACCCGAGCCGGTTAGCCAGAAGGCGCTCCTCGCGCGGGCGGACAGTGCGTGGCAGGCCGAATCTTATCCGCTGGCCGCCACCCTATACGAGACAGCTGTCGCTCGTGACTCATCGGCCTCGGTCGCCCTCTTTCGACTCGCGACGCTTCGCTCGTGGGACAATCGCCTTGACGAAGGTGTCAGACTCTTTCGACGTTATGTCGCCCTCAACCCCGGCTATCCCGAGGGCCGTCTTTCGCTCGCTCGTGCCTTGGCGTGGGGAGGGCACTATGAGTCGGCGGTGGCGATCTACGATTCAGTGATCTCTCAAAACCAGAGCTATCGTGACGCCGTGCTTGGACGGGCCCAAACGCTCGCCTGGGCGGGTCGCCTGCCTGAAGCACTCTCCACATACAAGCGGTGGGTCGCAGAGCATCCAACTGACCGCGAGGCATCTCTCGAGTACGCCCGGGCACTCTCCTGGAGCGGTCAGCTCGAGGTAGCAGAAACGATGTACACCCAGATGGCGAGAACCGGCGACGCCAATGCGCAGAAAGGTTTGGCTCGCGTGATCGCGTGGCGCGGCGATCTGCAGCGCAGCGAAAGTGCATGGCGTCAGGTTCTGGATCTGCGGCCGAATGACGCCGAAGCCTGGACGGGTCTCGCGCAGATCCTGAGCTGGCAAGGGCGTCCCTCAGATGCCGAGACAGCGCTTCAGCAGGCGCTGCAGGCGAATCCGTCGTACGGCGACGCACGCACGCTTCTGCGTTGGGTTCAGGCTGACCTGAGGCCAAGCGCCACGATAACGGCGTTGGGCACCAATGACAGCGATCACAATCGGGCGACTACGCTGCTTGTCGATTACTCGAAGCCGACCTGGTGGAATACGACTCTGGGCGGGAGATACACGGGGCGCCGCGCAAACTTCGCCGCGATTGACTCGAGAACGGACGGAGTCGACCTTTTCGCGCGCTGGCAGCCGGGGACGTGGCAGGTACGCGCGGACGCCGGGTTTGCGAATCACTCGTCGACCCTCATAGTCTCACCAGCCAAGCCGGCGACCGTTGCCAGTGGTGGGCTGCAGGTGTCCGGGCAAGTTGGCCGCGATCTGAAGATCGGGCTCGGAGCTTCGCGCGCTCCTTTTGACGAGACAGCACTCCTGATCGCGAATGGTGTCGTGAGCTCAGAGTATTCCGGCGAAGCCGAACTTGTCCTGCCCGCTCGATTCTCCCTGAGTGGTGGTGCGAGCCGGGCGCGCCTCACAGGCGGCTCGCGTGACAACACTCGCGATGCATTTTCGTCAACTCTCCGCTGGGCCTATAATCGGCAGTGGAGCATCGCCATCGGTGGGCGGCAGTTTGGCTACGACACCACGTCAACCGACGGATACTTCGCGCCACGCAGATACACCTTGGGCGAGGTGAGCGGCCGTGGCCGTGTTGGTGGGCAGCTGGGGTGGACCGCGGACGCCGACGTCGGTCTTGGCAGACAGAGCATCGAGTTCTTTGGGTCCAGCGCCGGCTCTCGATTGGCTGAGCGCGCGGCGATCTCTGCCGGGTACCGGTTCGATCCTTCGCACGAGATCACCCTGTTGGGTGGTTACGCAAACGTGGCCGCGCCGGGGCAGACAGGTGGAAGCGAGTACAGAATGTATTCCTTCGCCCTGCGCGCGCGCGTCGGGCTGTAGACGGCCCAGCAGAATCGCGCGGCTGTGCTAGCGCGCGGGCGGACGGTCGGGAATTGCCGCGAACGTCCGCTGCATGGCGGCGAATAAGGGCTTCACCTCTGCGTGCCACTGCGGACTCTCCCAGGTTGGCCAGGTCCACGTGGGTGGGTCAGCAAAACCCATAGAAGTTCCGCGCGGCATATGGTCCGCCCCCGCCTGGGGCTTGGCGGGATCATAGCTCTCGACCACGAAGCGGAATCCATCGGTGGTAGCGCCAATCCCCTCGCCGATGGCCGTATTTCCGAACAAGACGCTGCGCGTGGAAGGGTCCACCACCTGCAGCATTCCCCACGGCAGTCGAACTTCGATTACGCCGCTCGACGGGTCGGCAAACCAGTCGGTGAGGGAGCTCCTGGACTGCGCCGAGTAAAGGAGCCGATTTCGGCTGTAGCTGATCGCCGGATAGATCTGTCCGTTGCGTCCGATCCGTCGCCTGTTCGGCACAGCGACAACGGAATCCCACTGAGCGGCGTCGTTGGCGACCGTTCGCAACGGATGCGAGTAGACGTATTGGATCGCGGGTGGCTTGCTGCCCGGTATCAGAACGGGCCGGTATGGATTGTACGGATGATCGACGAGCAATTGTGTTGCGCCGGGCCCACCGATGTCGAGCACGAACTCCAACCCGGCTGGAGAATGCGAACCCGTGTTCGGAACCCGCGTGTCTCCCAGGTTCGGGCGATACGTATCGATGCCGATCTGGTAGTGGGCGTGCGACCAGTCGATTTTGCCGACATCGAGACGCAGGTACACGTACGCCTCATCCTGCGCCACGCGAAATGATTTGAGCTGCAGCGGCGCCGGGACCCGTGCGGGTTGCGAAGAGTAAAGGATTGGACGGCCGCGCCAATCGGCGGTGTCGCCATCGATCGTTATTCCCGACCCTTTTCTTCCCGCACGCATTGCAATCACTCCGTAGTTCTCTTCGGCGTCGAGCGGATTCAGCCAGAGGCGTTTGCGCTCAGCTGGGACCTCGAAGTCGATGACGATCCAGTTCTTCTTGAACCATTCGTCGATGAGCGAGAACAGTCCGGCTCCGGCCGCTCCGGAGGCGTAGATGTCCCGCGTGAGTCTCGCGTCGGCTGCGGCCTGCTGATCTTCCGTGAGACCCCCGTGCGTCCACCCCTGCGGCTGGAAATGCCCAATACCACGCGAGGACGGCACTCCGTACTCACTGATCACGACCGGCATGTCCCCGTGATGGATCACGAGCTCGCGCAGGTAGCCGAAATAATTGCTCGGCCCCTCCGGCGAGCGGGCCTTTGAGTAACCAGGATCGACGCTGAGAAAATCGGGATAGTAGGGATATGCGTGGTACGACGCGAACACACCGGCGGGGTACGCAGCGGTAGCGTGCATCTTCACCGCGTCGAGGCCGACGGCGTCGTTGTCGTATTCCTTGGAGACTTCGAGGATTTTTTCGCCACGTGCATGCAGGAGCGCGATTTCCTGCGGCATGGACGTTTCGGTGGGATGGGCCAGCGGGTCGAGGGTCGGCCAATTCGTGTAAGCGATGGGGCGCTGAGCGTTGTACTGCTCCATCTCGAAGGCCACCAGATAGTCGCACTGTTCGGTGAGCCATGCCTCGAGGGCATTTCCACCCGCAAGCGTCAGGTATTTTCCGGCGAAGCTCGTCCGAGCAGGTCGTGACGCGTTGTAGGCGAGGACCGAATACGGCTCCCATTCCCGGCCGATTATGTAGCCGAGCGTCCATTGCGAGACGTCAGCGCGATAGGATCCGCTGGCGTGTCCCGGGACCGGCACAATGGAAGCATTTCCGTGGATGAGGGACACCACGTGCTGCATCTCTCCGTGGAACTGCGCCAGCCAATTGGGATCGTCGTACTTCTGCTCCTTTTTGCCTGGTGGAACCTCCGTCCACACGCCGTGAATCAGCCAGATCGGGTGAGACGGATGCTTGAGATTCCAGCTTCTGAGAGCGGCGTAAAAGTGGGGCGGATGAATCGTGTAGACCCTGACCGCATTGGCTCCCATGTCCGCCAGGAGCGCGATCCACCTCTCGTACGTGCTGTCGTTCGGGGGGAATTCCGATGGATATTTTCCGGGCAAAGCCGCACCGAGGTTCACTGCCTTGATCCACATCGGTGACCAGCGGCCATTCGCGTCCGGGATCTCGAATATTCGCTTTCCAGTCCTTGCGGCGACTGTCGTCGTGGTCGGGCGGACGTGTTTTTCGGGCGCGACGAGCGCGACCTGCTCGGGTATTCTGGCGAGATACGAGAGTGCAGTAGAATCGCGCGGCACGATTTGAAGGGCTCTTTGAAAACTGATGCGCGCCGCCACCAGATCTCCTGCTCTGTAGGCGGCCATTCCCAATCCCGCTACGGCGTCGTACGAGGTCGAGTCTCCCGCGACAGCTCGGCGAAAATAATTGCGGGCGTCAGTGAGGCGCCCACCCCGCATTGCCGCGTAGCCCGCGCCGGTCAGTGCTCCCGGGTCGTTGGGGCAAAGCGAGACCGCTCGCTTGAATTCGGCGTCGGCGGCGGCGATGTCGCCTTTACGGTACGCGCTCCAGCCGCGATCAATTGCCTGACCAGCGGTTGCCCTTGCGGCGCACTGAGGTCGCGATTGGCCAGACAGGACGCCCGGGACGCACGTGAATGCGTACACGAAGCAGATGCCCGCGAGGATTCGGGTGCGGCTGCGCAATTCTGTGGCAAGGAGTCGCATGGAGGACAAATAGGTTGCGGGGTGACCAGCGCCGTCAATGCACCGGTGAGCGATCCGTGGCTCCTTCCAATCCTTCGGGAGCTCTTGCCGGAGACGTCCATCGAGCTGCTGGAATCCAGAACCGAGCTCAGCTACTGGAAAGCGGCCGTCGAAGAGGCTCTCCTTACGGACGACGACATCCTCGCTGCGGTATCGTCTCGCGCGCGAGTTGGCATCGCGGTCGATCTGCTCGTCAGCTCCGAAGCGCGTGACAAAGTGTCCGAGCGACTCGCGCGCCGGTTCTCGATTCTTCCACTCTCGTTATCCGAGTCGACGCTCGAAGTAGCGACATCGAACCCCTATGATCTCGATTGCGAGAAAACCCTGGCCTTTGCTGCACGTCGAACAGTGCACATGTCACTGGCATCGCCAACTCGCATCCAGGAGCGGATAGAGGAAGTCTATGCGCCTGTCGAGCGCGTCAACAAAATGATTGGACGCACCGATAATTCCCGGTTGCAGCCCGTCGTCGAAAGAGCGGACGCCACTGACAACCTCGTGGACGAGAAGCAGGCTGAGCGACCGGTGATAAAACTCGTCGACCACATTGTCGCCGAAGGAATCGCGGCGGGCGCGAGCGACATCCACCTCGAGGCGGGAGAGGCCGGTATCGCCGTGCGCTATCGTGTCGACGGAATGCTCAAGGAGGTAATGGTTCTTCCGAAAGCTGTGGGCATTCCCCTCGTGTCGCGCATCAAGATCATGTCCCAAATGGACATCGCCGATCGGCTGCGGCCTCAGGGCGGCCGCGCGCGAGTGGCGATCAACGGCGCTCGCGTAGACCTGCGCGTCTCTACCTTGCCGGCATCGCACGGAGAGAAAGTCGTGATTCGCATTCTCGATTCTCGAGCCGCACTCCGCTCGGTGGAATCGCTTGGCCTGGATCCGGTCGACGGACCGCGAATGCAGAAACTGCTCGAGGTGCGGGAAGGATTGATTCTCGTCACTGGACCAACTGGATCGGGAAAGACAACCACTCTCTACGCAGCGCTCCGGCTGCTTCTGCACCGCGGCGTCAACATCATCACCGTCGAGGATCCGGTCGAGTACCGGATCGCCGGGATCGTGCAGGTGCAGATCCACGAAAAGGCGGGGCTCACCTTCGCGTCAGCTCTCCGATCTGTGCTGCGACAGGATCCGGACGTCCTCCTCATCGGCGAGATCCGTGACCGCGAGACGGCCGCAATCGCACTTCAGGCCTCACTGACGGGCCACCTCGTTTTCGCGACGCTGCACACCAACGATGCCTGCAGCTCCATCACCCGCCTCACTGACCTGGGCGTCGACTCCGCCAAACTCGCCGGAGCACTCAAGGGTGTCGTTGCACAGCGGCTGATCCGGCGGCTCTGTCCGGCGTGCAAGCTCGTCGCGAACGCTGGAGTGCCAAGGAAACTGGTAGGTTCGATTCCCGAAGACTCGATGATATACGTTCCTGTTGGATGCCGCGAATGCTCGATGACTGGCTATTCCGGACGCGTCGCTGTCACGGAAGTGCTGGTCTCGACACCAGAAATCGAGAGGGCGATTGCCGGCGACGCGCCGCCCGATCGGCTACTCGCTGCGGCGCGGACTTCGGGCACGAGGTCACTGTGGGGCTGCGGAGCATCACACCTGCTGGCGGGGAACACGAGTGCGCAGGAGCTGGTGCGCGTGATCAAGCCGGAAACGCCAGGTGCTGCCGCTGAGGGCCGCGCAGGATATGATTCACCACGAACAATCGTGTACGAGCGACCGACCAGGAAGCCAATGACCCAGATCGTCCCCGGTGTCGTAGAAGTCTACGTTATCCGCCACAACGAGGGTGATTGGCGCGTGCTGGTCCTCCAACGCGCTGCCGATACCATTCGCCCAGGCTCGTGGGAAACCGTTTATGGGA
>DATCPG010000047.1:0-2909 GCA_036570225.1 Gemmatimonadaceae bacterium
TCGCTCTTCCGACTGCCCTTCTTGGGCAGGACACCGACCGCGCCGAACGCTGGATGCAGAACTGTCACAACAATTGGGGCAACGATCGCGCGCAGTTCTGCGAGCTGAGGAACTACACGTTGCGACCGCAGTCGAAGCTCTCCGTCGACGGCAGAATGAACGGCGGCGTCTCGTTCCATGGATGGGATCGCAATGAAGTGAAGGTCGTCGCCATGATTCAGGCCAGCGCGAATGACGACAGCCAGGCGCAGTCTCTCGCCAAACAGATCAGTGTCAGCACCGACGGCGGACGAATCCACGCCGATGGTCCGTCTACTGAGGGGCGAAGAGGTTGGTCCGTCAGCTACGAGATCTACGTCCCCAAACACTCGAATCTCGATGCGATCACCGTGAACGGTGGCGTTTCCGCGGACTCGATCGAGGGAGATCTCGACTTCCAGGCGACGAACGGAGGGATTCGCGTCGATGATGTAGCCGGCAACGTGCGTGGAGAGACGACCAACGGTGGCGTGAGCGCGACCCTGTCCGGAAACTCGTGGCGCGGACGCGGCCTCGATCTGCGGACCACCAATGGTGGTGTGTCTCTCACAATTCCCCGCGCCTATAATGCGCTTCTCGAGACCGGCACCGTCAACGGCGGAATGCACATCGACTTTCCGATCACCCTTCAGGGACTGATCAACAAGCAGATCAGAACTCAGCTCGGATCGGGTGGCCCCGTTGTCCACGTTTCCACTACCAACGGCGGCGTGCGGGTAAGACAGCAGTAGAAGAAGCATATTTCGCGGATGGCAGATCGCACCATCCGCACGCTCATACAGCTCGGCGTCATTCTCGCCGTAGTTGTCGCGCTTCCGTACAAGCTGTTCGAGCTCGATCGCTACTTCGTGCCCAAGGAGCTCGTGCTGCACGCCGTGGCGCTGCTCGTCGCCCTATTCCTCGTCGCGCGGCGGCGCTCGCTGTCCTTTGATCTCGCCGACAGTCTGCTCGTCCTCTTCCTGCTGTGGAGCACGGCGTCGGCGCTGTTCGCCACCAACCACTGGCTTGCGCAGCGCGCACTTGGCGTCAGCGTCTCGAGCGCGATCGTTTTCTGGGGAGCGCGCTCCGTCGCCGAAAGAGGATCTTACCGGCCGATCCTGATCGCGGCAGCGATCGCGGCCGTGTGCGCTGCTTTGTTCTCTCTCGCGCAGGCATACGGATTGGACAGCGAGTACTTCAGCACGAACCGGGCGCCGGGCGGCACGTTCGGCAATCGCAATTTCGTGGCGCACATCGCCGTGATCGGGCTTCCTTCGCTGGTCTGGTGTACCGTCACAGCCCGGCGCCCGTTCGGCGCTCTGCTTGGCTCGTTCGGCGCTGGCTTGCTTGCGGCCGCTCTCGTCTTGTCGCGATCGCGGGCGGCGTGGCTCGCCGTCGCCGCGTGCGTCGTCGTTCTGTTCCTGCCGATGCTCGCCTCGAGAAAATATTGGGGCGGAGCGAACGTCGGTGGCCGTTTCGCGCGACTCGTGCTCGCCGCGGTGATCTGCGCGATGGTGGCGATCGTCCTCCCGAACAGACTCAATTGGAGCAGCGAATCGCCGTATCTCGATACCGCGCGCAATGTCGTGGACTACAAGAAAGGCAGTGGCCGCGGACGCCTGGCGCAGTACGAGAACTCGCTGCGAATGTCCGTGTCGAATCCGGTTTTCGGCGTGGGTCCGGGAAACTGGCCGGTGGAGTATGTCGAGTTCGCTCCTTCCAACGACCGCTCGCTCGCGGAAGACGGCATGACGGCCAACCCGTGGCCCAGCAGCGATTGGGTCGCATTCATCTCGGAGCGGGGAATAGTGCCGACCGTCGCGCTGCTCGGCGTTTTCACGCTGCTCTTCTACCGGTCGCTGCGAAGGTGGAGCGAGCTGGAGAACGGCGACGCCGTGCTTGCTCAGCTCGTGCTCGCCGTGACAATCGTCGCGACGATGGTGGTCAGCGCTTTCGACGTCGTCCTTCTTCTCGGCGCGCCGTCCCTGCTGGTGTGGAGCGTCATCGGTGCGACGAGTGGAATTCGCCACGACGGGCGCGAAGCGAACCTTTCTCCACGTGCGTGGGGATTCGCTGCCGCCGGCCTGCTATTCATTGCCGTGCTTTCCACGGCGCGCAGTGCGACGCAGACAGCTTCGATGATGACCGTCGGGCGTGGGGGGAGGACGGCTGGCTGGGTGAACGGCGCGGAGCTGGACCCGGGCAGCTATCGAATCAATCTGCGGGTCGCGGATCTCTACTACCGCCGCGGACACTGTGGGACTGCGCGTGGCTATGCCCGGCGGGCCGAAGGATTATTTCCCCACGCGTCGGCGCCGAGAAGAATCCTGAATGGTTGCGGCTGAGGACATCCAGGCGATGGGCGCCCGGAAAACAAAAGGGAGCGTCAAAGACGCTCCCCTTGTCTCATCTCCGCCTAGAACTATTGCGCGCTAGTGAAATTACGCCGCCGACGGGCGACGCCAAAGACACCAACAAGGCCTGTGGCGAGCAGCGCGAGGGTGGCAGGTTCAGGAACGGCGTTCGTCCCGTCAACGAGCCCGATTTCCAGCCCGTCGTGGAACGCAGTGGGGGGGGTGGTGAAGCTCGAGATCAGGCTGCCGGTCAGGGAGTACTGCCGCACGATGTCATAATAGCCTACCCACAACGACCCTCCGAAAAATCCGATGCCCCCTCCATCGTTATACCCTGTGTGTAGGGTATTAAGCAGCAGCCCGCCTGTGGTGTACTGATAAATGGCGTCGTTCCCGAAGCCGCCTGTAGCCCACAAGTCAACGCCATCGAACGCGACGCCTGTGAAGCTGGAGTTTGCCACAGCGAACTCGCTGTTCACGGCTCCGGTCGTCGCGTCAATGTTGAAGATGTTCCCTTCGTAGGTCCCTGCCCAGAGC
>DATCPG010000048.1:0-4421 GCA_036570225.1 Gemmatimonadaceae bacterium
AGAACGAGCAGCTCACCTACATCCTCGAGGGCGCGCTCAAGTTCTCGATCGGAGAAGACGGATCGAAGGAGATAACCGTGAGTGTTGGTGAAGTTCTCCTCATTCCTTCCAACGTGCCCCACAAGGCCGAAGCGCTGGAAGAGACGCTCGACGTCGACGTATTCAGTCCTCCGCGCCAGGATTGGCTCGACAAGAAAGACGACTATCTGAGGCGCTAGAGGGTGGACCTCGGAATTCGCGGGAAGGTCGCACTGGTATCAGCCAGCAGCAAAGGCCTCGGCCGGGCGGTGGCCGAGGAGCTTGCGGCGGAGGGAGCGCACCTCGTGATGTGCGCGCGGGGAAAGGAAGCCCTCGACAAGACCGCGGAATCCATTCGACAGACAACCGGCGTCAAGGTCGTCGCTGTTGCGGCCGATGTCTCGAGTCCAGCCGACGCCGCGCGCGTCGCGAAGGCGGCTTTGAATGAATTCGGAAAGGTCGACATCCTGGTCACCAATTCCGGCGGACCTCCCAGCGGTCCCTTCGAGAATCTCACCGCGGAGATGTGGGACGCCGCCACGACATTGCTCCTCAAGAGCGCCGTCGAGCTCACGCGAGCGGTGTTGCCTGGGATGAAAGAGCGACGCTGGGGACGAATCCTCAACGTCACATCGATTGCCGCAAAGCAGCCGATCGAAGGCTTGATGCTCTCGAACAGTCTGCGCGCGGCTGTGATCGGATTCGCGCGGACGCTCGCCACCGAAGTCGCCCCGTTCAACGTGACAGTGAACAACCTGCTCCCGGGCTACACCCGAACCGATCGGGTGCAGGAGCTTGCGAGCGCCGCGGGCGGGAAGGGAGGCTCGAGCACTGACATCATCTCCCGCTGGGAAAAAGAAATTCCCATGGGCAGGCTGGGCGAGCCGCGCGAGTTCGCAGCGCTTGCGGCGTTCCTCGCGTCGGAGCGCGCGAGCTACATCACGGGCAGCTCGATTGCCGTCGATGGAGGATGGATCCGCTCACTCCTCTGACCGAAATCATCTCCCTTGTATGGAAGGCAGCAGCGAGTACGTCACCCACGGATAATCGTGCTGGACCAGAAGTGCGTTGTTGTACGCCGCGCGTGCTTCGGCGATTCTGTTTTGTTTCTGGAGAACCTGTCCAAGCCAGACGTACGCTTCCGCCTTGCCCCACGATGGAGCTGGAGGCACAGGATTGTCGGTCGCGAACAATTCGATTGCCTTGTTCAGCTGTGCTTCCGCGGCCGAGTCGCCGCCGCCGTACTCCGGCTTCGTGTAGAACGACTGGATGCCGCGAAGTAGCCAGACGCGTGGGTTGTTCGGGCCCATCTCCATCGCGGCCCTCATCTCCTTCGGGATGAGGGGGCCGAGTGTGGGAGAATAGATCTGATCCAATCCGATCATTCGTCCCATGGTCATCGCCAGCAGAGCGTGTGTTTCAGCAAGCGGTTGAGCAGCCAGCGATTCCAGCAGCTTGATTCGCCCCGCCGCAGCCACCTGGCCGACCAGCGGAAGCTCGGCCTTCGCCGTCAGGGGGTTGGTACCAAGAAGGCCTGCCTCCCGGTACAGCTCATATCCCCTGTACTGGAGGAGCAACGCGTCGTTGGGATAAGCAGCGAGCGCCTCGTCGATCAATGCGCCCGCATTCCGAAGTCCCTGGAGATTGCCAGCGAAGGTGGCCTGGTCGATCAGGCGACCCGCCGAATCCGCCCATTTGGCGGCCCCGGTGAGCACGGGCCCCGACACCGACTGAATCGGAGGCGCCACGGACGTCGCCGGGGCCGGGGTCGACACAGTCGTCGCCGGTGCCGATGCACATGCTGCGCAGGCAAGCACGAGGAGAATCAGCTTTGTCATAGAACAGCGGGTGAGGTCAGAAACACAAGAACATAGGAGGCTATTTCCAGGCCAGGTAGAGCTCAATCCGTAGCGAAGGATGAGCTTGTCATTCCCCCTCCGGGTAAACGCATTCGCGGATGGTGGCATCATCTCACAGAAGCGGAACAGAGGAAGCCGGTGACTGCGAGCTCAGGGGCTCAATCCCTACAACCATATATTAGCCTGGCGATGAATCTCTACCAAGCTGGGACGCGAGGCGACGACCCACGTCGCCCTCCGGTGCACGTCGACCGGACGGCGCATGCCGTCGAGGTGCAGCTCGTGTCCCTTGCATCAGCCGGGGACGATTCCGCTTTTACGACGCTCGTGACGCGGTACCAACCCGCGGTCTTTCGCTGGGCACTGACTTTCGCCTGGGATCCCGATGAGGCTGAAGACATCGCGCAAGAGGTGTTTGTCCGCGCGCATCGCGAGCTTTCCAACTACCGCTCCGATGGCTCGCTCGACGCGTGGCTTTACGCGATAACGAGAAGGGCGGCCGGTCAGCTGCGCCGGACCCACAAACGCCGGAAAGCCCTCGCACTCTCGCCCGCGGCTCGACCGGTGCGCGACGTTTACACCACCGATCCGGGTGGCAGAGTCGACAGGGAGCGCGCGGCGAGTGTGATCCTCGAGCTGTTCTCGGAGCTGCCGCAGCGCCAGCGGGAGATTTTCGATCTGGTCGATCTCCAGGGTTTGTCGCCCGCCGAGGCTGCGGCTCGCACGGGCATGAAGGCGGTCTCCGTGCGCGCGAATCTATTCAAGGCTCGGTCGGCGATACGCGCCAAACTGCTTGCCACGCACCCCAGCTACCGGGAGCTCGACAAATGAACTGCACAGAAGTCCTCGCGACGCTGTCGACTGCATCGCTGAGAGACATGACTCCCGACTCGGATGTGATGCTCCATTGCGATAACTGCCCGGATTGCGCGCGCGTGACGACAATGCTGCGCGACAGGGAGTACGAAGCCGCGACGTTGTTGAATGGGCTGCCGCCGCTCAGCAACCCGATCGCGATCGCCGAGCAATCGGTGATTGCGTCGAAGCGCCGTCGTGTGGGGCGCGTGGCGGTGATCATGAGCGGTGCGGCTCTGATAATCACCATCTGGATTGCTGCTGCGCTGACGGTGATTCCAGCGCTGAACGAAGGGGACGTCAACACTGCATCAAGTCTGCATACGGAGACCATGCAGCTGTCGTGTCTCTCACCCCAACAGGCGGCTGACATCATCAACCCCTATGTGCGCTCCCACGGAAGCACGTACTACATCCCGACAACCGGCATTTCAGCGATCACGGTTCGCGGCACCCGGGATGAGCTCGCGAGATCACGCAATCTCATACACGATTTTGAGAGTGACCCCAAAGCCGCCTGCAAGCTGCCGGAGAGCACGCCGCTGAGTCCGGATCAGGGAGCGCAGCTCAAAGCCGACAAGAATTCGGCGCCGGTTCTTGCGGGCGCGAAAGTGCCGACCGCCCCGAAAAGCAAATAGTTTTTTTCCGCCGGGCTGAAACCCACCAACCATTCGGCAGGTAGTGGCGTCTAAGACAGCATAGCGACGATATGTCGCCCGGCACTCCAACCACCCGATAGTCATGACTAGCCGTCGTCTGCTGGCACCGCTGGCCGCATTCTTTTTCCTTGCTCCCGTGTCGCGGGGCGCCGCGCAAAATCCCCCGAATCCTGGTCAGCCAAATGGGACCGCGGCCACCTCGCCCGTCGCCCTAAAAGTGATGCGGGCGACTCGCACTTCTGCCTCCATCAACATCGACGGAAAGTTGAACGAGGCCGCCTGGGCTTCGGCCATTCCCGCGACGGATTTCACACAGAGCTATCCGCAAGTCGGAGGGAAGCCGACGGATCCGACCGAGGTCCGCATTCTGTACGACGACGACGCGCTCTACGTCGGCGTCCGGATGTTCGACTCACACCCCGAGTTGATAGCCGCGCAGCTCGCGCGCCGTGACGCGACGGGAATCTATTCCGACTGGCTGCACCTGATGATCGACTCGTACCGTGATCGCCGCACGTCATTCCGCTTTTCCGTGAATCCGCGTGGCGTCCAGAAGGATGTTCTCGAGTTCGACGACAACCATGGTGAAGATCTGAACTGGGATGCAGTCTGGCAGGTCGCGACCCTGGTTGATTCGGCTGGCTGGACCGCGGAGTACCGCATTCCGTTTTCGCAGTTGCGATTCGGAAGCGTGCCTCGCGGAGTGGAGCGCCTGTGGGGAATTCAGATCATGCGCGACATCGCTCGCAGGAACGAGCGTGACAGCTGGTCGCCGTGGAAGACAACGGATCCGGGCTTCGTGTCGCTCGAAGGCGATCTCGCCGGGATCGTCGACATTCCGACTCCGCGCCGCCTCGAGATCATGCCGTATGCAAGCGCGAAGCTCACTCGCGCCCCGGGCGATCCGGCCAATCCATTCTATCGCGCCAACGACGCGAAGCCATCGGCCGGCCTCGATCTCAAGTACGGTCTTCCGAACGGGTTGACCCTGACAGCAACTGTGAATCCGGATTTCGGCCAGGTCGAGGTA
>DATCPG010000049.1:0-5078 GCA_036570225.1 Gemmatimonadaceae bacterium
GTCTCGCGGAATGAAATCCGCCGCCGACATAGGCGACGTCCGCAAGGGCGTAGAGGTCACCGAGAACCCCGTAACGGTCGACGAGCACGACATCGGCTTTCGACGCGCTATCGGCATCAATGTGCTCCAGGCGCAAGTCGCGCCGGCGAGCCCAGCTCTCCACGGATGCCAGGTGTGGCGGTGTCAATTCGTGTGGCGCGATCACCAACCGGGCGTCGGGAATGTTGTCGCGAACTTTTCCCCACGCGTCGAAGAGATGCTCTTCGTCTGTGGGCCAGGTCGAGCCGGCGACGAGCGTCGGCCGTGAGGACCGCAGGGATTGAATGAGAGCGGAAGGTGGGCGCTGGGCGCGCGTCCAGACCTGATCATATCTGGTATCACCGGTCACCTCGATTCTCTCGGGCCGTACTCCGAGCTGCCGGAAACGCTCGGCGTCCCGCTCGTCGATCGCGCCCACGCGCTGGATCGCCAGATACGCATCCTCCAGCACCGCTCGCGCGAAGAGTCCGAGGCGGCCCGAAGATTCGGCGAGCGTCGCGCTGATGACACCGACCGGTACTCGCGCTGCAGCCGCGCGCTCGGTGAGCGCTGGCCAGATGTCGAGTTTGCTGAACACGAGCGCGCTCGGCCGGAGCGCGGCGATAATCGCGTCGGCGTCGGCGAAGGTGTCGAACGGGAGGTAGTCGGCGAAGTCCACCTTCAGCGAGCTCGCCAACGATTCCGCACTGGGAGAATAAAAGGTGTAGGCGATCTGGACATCGGGTCTGCGCGCACGCATCAGCTCGATTACGGGCTGCGCCTGTAGACCTTCACCTACCGAAGGTGCGTGAAGCCAGACGAGAGGCCGCGCAGGATCGCGTGACGTCGATGACCACCGCTCGTAACGCTCGACCAATCCGCGCCGAGCGCTCAATCCGCGCTGGAACTTGGATTCACCGCGGGGAACTACTCTGACCAGAGCGTGTGCGAGGCTTCCCGCGACAGCGTAGGGAATTCGCAGCAGCGAATTCACGATCGCCTGACTGTCAGGGCGTGGCTTTCTTGCTCTTCACACGCGCTGAATCGATAGCGCGGCGGAACTCTTCGATCGGCTGTGCGCCCACCAGCAGCTTATCGCCGATGATGAAGCTCGGCGTCGAGGCCGCGCCTGCAGTCTGAGCTCGATCGTGATCCGCCTGGATCCACGCCCTCATTTTTCCCGATTGAATGCACTGTCGCCAACGCCCTGAATCCACGCCCTGGGCGCGCGCAAGCGAATCGAAGAACGTCGCCGGCGACGGCAGCACTTCCCAACGGGATTGTGTGTTGAAGAGCGCGTCGTGCATCTCCCAGAACTTCCCTTGTGCTCCAGCACACATCGCCGATTCCGCGGCCGGCCACGCAAACTGGTGCTGCGCGAGAGGGAAGTTGATGTACGCCAACCGTACCTTCCCAGTGCGCACGAATTCGTCGCGGAGAACCGAGTATGTTTCATCGTGCCACTGCTTGCAGTAGGGACATTGGAAATCGCTTATCTCGATGACCCACACGGGCGCATCCGGACTTCCCTGAATGCGTGCAAGGTCGGCTTTCACGCCATCGGAGTCCTTTGCCGCGGCCGCGGCTGAAACAACCGTGCTGTCCTTGAGCGTAGTTGCACTGGTCTCGGCTCCCTGTTTGCTGCTGTTGGCCGGAGCGCAGGCGACGGAGAGAGCGACAATGGCGAAGGCGCCGAGGCGATTGACTTGAAAGTGATTCATCTGCTAAATAGACCTCCTCTCGAACCATGAAATCAAGGGAGAGCAAATCCTGAACGTATTGCCGGTGGGTTTTCCGTCGACGGCAAAGCTGATTGCCGTGTTACGGACCGCGGTGCTCTTCCTCCTTCCGCAGGGTATCCAGATCCCGCCGCCAACGGGACTGGTGAACGATTTCGCGCACGTGCTTCAGCCCGACGCCGTGCAGCGCATGGAGCGCATCGCCGAGGATGTGCGGGCGAAGTCGCGGGGCGAGATGACGATCGTGACGATGTCCGACATCGGAACGCGCGACGTCCAGGAAGTAGCGCTGCAAATCGGTCGCGAATGGAAGGTGGGCAAAATCGGAAATGCAGGCGACCCCACGAGGAACGCCGGTGCGGTGATCCTGGTCGTGCCGAAGGAAACCAGCAAGGACGGACGGGGCCACTGCTTCGTCTTGACTGGTCGCGGGACCGAGGGGTTCATCACCGATGCGGATGCGGGTGACATCTGCCGAGAGGCGACGCCGGCGTTCAAGGCGCAGGACTACAGTAGCGGCGTGGAGCTGGTGACCCTTCGTACGGCGCAGCGGTTCGCGAACGAATTCAACTTTTCGCTCGATACCACGCTCGCGCCGCCCGCGATGGTGCAGACTCCAGACAACTATCCCACGAGCGATGGTGGTGGACTTCCCCCATTTGCATTCGTCGTAATCTTCATCGTCGTCGTCATGCTGCTGAGCAATCTGCGCGGGCGTGGTCGAGGATGCGGTGGCGGCGGCTGTTTGCCGATCATAATTCCGATGGGCGGGTTCGGCGGCGGACGCGGAGGTTGGGCCGGCGGTGGAGGCTTTGGAGGATTCGGAGGTGGGGGCGGAGGAGGGTTTGGCGGATTCGGCGGCGGTGGAGGGTTTGGCGGTGGCGGTGGCGGTTCCAGCTGGTAATGAAGGCGCAATGACTGAAAAACGAAACAGGCGCGGTCACGCCTGCGTTTAAATAGGATTGGGAGCTTATGAAACTGGATGAATTGGTCAGGCAGCTTCAACTCGCGTACTCTGACGCCTTGCGCTCGGTGGTCCTGTTCGGATCGGCGGTTGCGGGCGAGCACCGGCCGAAAAAGTCCGACTACAACGTGCTGGTGATCGTGGACGCGCTTCCGCTCGATCGGTTACGCGCGGTTGCCGCGGTGTCCAAGGGCTGGGCGGAGGACGGCAACCCGCCTCCGATGACATTTACGACGAAGGAGTGGAAGTCGTCAGCAGACATTTTCCCGATGGAGTACGCCGACATACTCGAGCGACACAAGGTTCTTTACGGCAATCTGCCCGTGGACGGAGTGCGCGTCGATCCGGGTGACCTGCGGCTCCAGGTGGAGCATCAGACCATGGGAAAGCTGCTGCAGCTCCGGCAGGCGATCATGGGCGCTGGTGGCGACACGGCGCAGCAGCTCGAGGTTCTGGACAAGAGTCTGAGCATGCTGATGGTGATTTTCCGCGGGATAGTCAGGCTGCACGGTCAGGTGCCGTCGCAGGACTACGAGGCGCTGACGCGCAGCGTGGCAGAGCGCGCCGGCTTTGCTCCGGAAGCATTCCTGAGGGTGATTCGTCACGCCCGGGGGACGGAGAAGCTTCCGAAGGACAAGGCATCGGTGATCCTCGAGGAATATCTCGCGGCGATGGAGAGGCTGGTGGCTTATCTGGACGAATTTCGAGGGTAGATTACGCTGTTGTCCGGCCGCGCTCTGTGCGGCCTCTCATCAACTGAGGACTGAAGAAAATGAATCGTCGAACGGTACTCGCCATTGCACCGTTGCTCCTGACGGCAGGCGGTTGCGGATACAACCAGATACAGCAGCTTGACGAAAACGCTCAGCAGGCGAAGCAGCAGATTTCCGTGCAGCTGCAGCGCCGCGCCGATCTCGTTCCGAATCTGGTGAACACGGTGAAGGGATACGCCCAGCACGAAGAGGCGGTGTTCACACAGGTCGCTCAGGCGAGGGCGGGACTGGCTGGCGCAATTCAAACCGGTGATCCCGGGCAGATGGCGACGGCGAACAACCAGCTGACGGGCGCGCTGGGAAGACTCCTGGCTATCTCGGAGGCCTATCCACAGCTGAAGGCGGATCAGGGTTTTCTCAGGCTGCAGGACGAGCTGACGGGGACGGAGAATCGCGTCGCCACATCCCGGAACGACTACAACCAGGCCGTCCAGAGCTACAACACGTATATCAGGACGTTCCCGCAGGCTCTCACGGCCAAGGTGACGGGGGCCAAGCCGCGGACGTACTTCGAGGCGGCAGCCGGAACGGAGGCGCCTCCCGTGGTCGATTTCGGCACCAGCAAGACGACGACGCCGACTACTGCCGCTCCAAAGTCGCCTTAAAGGAGAGAGATCCCGTTGACGGACGTCGTAACCGGACCGAGGGCGTCATGATCGCCACGCGGCTGCTCTTGATGTCGGTCGCGACGGTGATCGTTGGCTGCACGCCGCCGGTTGCGAGCAGCCACAGCGACGATGCAAAGTCGCAATTGATCACCGAGGACGAAATCGAGGCATCGCGGGCGCCCACCGCTTACGACGTGATTCAGAAGCTTCGCGCCAACTTTCTCACGTATCGGGGGGAGGCAAGCTTCGACAAATCGACATCGCAACCGTATCCTACGGTCTACGTCGACGGACAGGAGTACGGCTCTGTGGGAATGCTGCGCAATATTCCGTCGTCCCAGGTCGCAACGATCCGCTTCTACCGCGCGTGGGAAGCGACAACGAAGTTCGGAACGGGCAACATGGGCGGAGTCATCGCGATAACGACTCGACGATAAAAACCGGTTTCATCACAGAAGACGGTGCGTATACGCGCAGCAGCAAAAAACCCTCGGAGAAACTCCGGGGTTTTTTTCTCTTGCCATCGCCGTGACCGAGTCATACGTTTTTTCCTCCCGCCTTACATCATGGGTGCGAATAGCCCCGTTCTCACACTCGACGAGGAGTTTGAGTATGGATCGACAGTCGTGTTTTTCAGAAGCCCTGGGCAGCAACATTGCTCGCAGGACAAGAACTTTCATGAAGCTCGGCGCGGCGTTACTCGCGCTGGTGCCAGTGTTGCTCGCGCCAGCGGGAACGGCGCAGGCGCAGGCCGGTACGATCTCCGGAATAGTCCTGGACCGCGGGCAAGCTCCATTGCCGAATGCACAGGTGACCGTACAGGGAACCCGGCTGGGCAGCCAAACCGACGCCAACGGGCGGTTCCGCATCGCCGGCGTCAACGGATCGAGCGCAGTGCTCGAGATCCGGCGACTCGGCTACAAGATGGTGACGACGACGGTCACGGTCGGCACCGAGGCACAGGTCAGCATGGAGC
>DATCPG010000050.1:0-1794 GCA_036570225.1 Gemmatimonadaceae bacterium
AAGTCAAGCTGTCCAAGCTCGACGTGGTTCGGTATTACCTCGCCGTCGCGCCAGGAGCTGTCGCCGGAATCCGCGACCGGCCGAGCATGCTCAAGCGCTTCGTCGATGGCGCGGAGAAGCCGCCGTTTTACCAGAAGCGCGCGCCTGAGAATCGTCCCGAGTGGCTGAGGACGGTTACACTCTCATTTCCATCGGGCCGCACGGCCGAAGAAGTTGTCGTCGATGACGCGGCTGGCCTCGCCTGGATCGTGAACCTCGGCTGCATCGAGCTGCACCCGCACGCGGTGCGCACGAACGATCTCGATCACCCCGACGAGTTGCGCATCGATCTCGACCCCATTCCGGGCGTGGAGTGGGACGATGTGCGTCGCGTGGCGATCGAGGTGAGGCAACTGCTCGAGGAGATGGGGCTCAAGGGCTGGCCGAAGACGAGCGGCTCGCGCGGGATGCACATCAATGTTCGCATCGAGCAGCGGTGGACGTTCACCGAAGTGAGGCGAGCAGCGCTGGCGCTTTCGCGGGAGATCGAGCGGCGCGCGCCTAACCTCGCAACATCGAAGTGGTGGAAGGAGGAACGGCACGGCGTCTTCCTCGATTACAATCAGAACGCAAAGGACCGCACAACTTGCTCGGCGTATTCGATCCGCCCACTTCCTGACGCGCGGGTTTCGGCGCCGCTGCGCTGGGAAGAAATTCCCGATTGCAATCCGGGCGAGTTCACGGTGCTGACGATGCCGGCCCGCTTGAAGGCGATCGGCGATCCGAACGCGCGCATGGACCTGACGCCGGGCTCACTGCAACAGTTGCTCGAGCTAGCCGATCGTGATGAAGCCGCCGGGCTCGGCGATGCGCCGTGGCCGCCGCACTTCCGCAAGATGGAGGGCGAGCCGTCACGCGTCGCGCCGTCACGCGCAAAAGGGGCAAAGCCCGCACCGACAAAAACGGCGAGCGCAAAGACTCGCACGAAAACCTCCACCAGGAAGACGGCGTCGAAGTCGAGAACGAAGATGCCGCTGATCGTCATCGCAAATTCGCCCAACAAGGAGTTGGCTCTTGCTGGTCTGGAGCGATGGAAGAATAAACATCCCAACGCTGCGTCCCATCTCGCCGTCGACGACGTGCTTGTCGATTCGATGCGCGGCCGTTCATCGACGTGGACGCGCATCCGCGCCAACCTGCGCAACGTGCCGGAGAACATCAGGCCAATACAGGAGACGCCCGATCCCGACGACGATCCGACGCGCCCGTGGCGTGAGGCGCACAAAAAGAAGAGCTAGAAGTCGCTCGCTCCGGGTTATCCACCTGACAGGCGCGCCAGTTACAATTCATTCTGGCATTGCAGGCACCCTCCCGGAGATTTGTTTGATAGTACGCCCTGTCGCGATCGCGACACTGATTGTTTTTGCCACGAATTCGCCGGCCTCGGCGCAAGACACGTCCGCAACAGGCGCAATCACCACACAGCGCGGCGAAGTCCATGGCCGTGTCGTGAGCGCAGACAAGATCCCGATTGCAGGCGCAACCGTAGACGTCACGAATGTCGTTGCTGGATCGATCACGACGCATGCTTCAACCGGCGCCGACGGTGCCTTTCGCGTCGAGAACCTTGGTCCGGGACGCTATCGCGCTCGCATCCGCATCCTTGGTTACACACCGCGAGACATTGCACCGATCGAAATCAGCTCGACGTCGCCGAGTGCAGACATCGGGACGGTAGCCCTCACCACCGCGATGGTGCAGCTGCAGGAACTACAGGTTTCCGGACAAAGGCAGGAGGTGCGGCTCGCCCCCGAT
>DATCPG010000051.1:0-16378 GCA_036570225.1 Gemmatimonadaceae bacterium
AAACGGGTGCGTCGATCTTCACCCACTGTCCCGGCCTCCGCGTGGTCTGTCCCGCTACGGCTCTCGACGCGAACGGACTTCTGCGCACGGCGATCAGGTGTGAGGACCCCGTGCTCTTTCTCGAACACAAGCATCTGTACCGGCAGACGTACAACAAGTCGCCGTATCCAGGTCCGAACTTCATGATCCCCTTCGGCAAGGCGAAGGTGGTGCGCGAAGGCACGGACGTTACGGTGGTCACCTACGGAGCGACGCTCCAGCGCGCGCTTACGGCCGCCAATGCGGTGGCGGAAAACGGGATTTCGGTGGAGGTGATCGATCTCCGAACACTGAGCCCGTGGGACCGTGAGACGGTGTTCGCGTCAGTGAAGAAGAACTCGCGCGTGATCGTTGGCTACGAGGATTCCCTGTCGTGGGGCTATGGCGCTGAAATCGCGGCGGCGATCGCCGATGAGTGCTTCGCCTGGCTGGATGCGCCGGTCAAGCGGATCGGGTCGGAAGACACCTTTGTCGGGTACGCGCCGCGGCTCGAGGACGCGATCCTTCCGCAGGTCGAGGATTTCAGAAAGGCCTACGAAGAGATTGTGCAGTTCTGAGCTGTCTTGACTGAATTGAAAAGGGCGGCCCTTGAGGGACCGCCCTTTTTTTTCGGGAACCCGAAGTCACTTCGGTGGTGGAATCGCTCCGGACGACGACCCACCCATGCCCGGCATTTGCGTCGCCGTATAGGTGGACGGAACCTCAAAGGTTTTTGGATCCGAGTTGACCCACTGGATGGCAGTGACCTCCGCCGCGGTGTTTGTGACCCGCGTCTGCCCCTGCGCCACGATCGTGGCGGTGCTCAGTGCCCGCAGCGCAGTTCCCTTGGGGAGCTTCTGCTGCACTGATTTCATTTTCTCCCCGAAGTCCTTGTTCGACGTTCCGAAGATGGCCGACATGTCCCCACCGGTGAGGGTCGTAAACGGATTCAGGTAGCCCTTTACGTCGTTCGCGTAGTAGGCGTCGTTGGTACTGGCGATCTTTACGGTTTGCTGTTGACCCATCGCGCTGATGCTCATCGTCATCCCGGTGGTCACACGGTAATGCGACGTCGGGTGCCCGAGGATCACCGGACCAGCGCCGAGACTATCAACCTTGGCGGTAGTCTCCGAGAAATCCATCTTCATGCCGCCCATCTGCTGGGCCTGCGCAACCATTTCCGCGGGCCGCACGCGAAGATACTGATTCTTTTTCGAGTCGAGATAGGTGATCGTCTTGCCGCTGTCCGTCACTATCATGCTTACAACGCTGTCCGCGAGCGGAGTAACCCTGGCGGCGGAGCCTTTCATCGTCAGGTCGAGCCGCATCCTGTCGGCGGTGCCGACCGCGTGGCCCACGATAACGCCGGTATCGGGCGTGCCCTGCACCGAGCTAGTCATGCGAAAATCCATCGCCAGGTTCTTTCCGGCATTTTGGGCGACCGCGATCGAGAGCGGGGCCAAGGCAAGCATCGCAGCGAGAGCCGCGCGTGAAGAGAATCTCATGCTGAATCCTGAGCTATACGTAGAGTGGGAGGGAAAGTCCCCAGAAAGACGTTGTACTTGTCCCAGGCGTAACCCAAAGACGGGCTTTAGTGCCCTGTTCTCGGCCATCTGAGCGAAGCCACGATGGAGGCAGCCAGAACCGCGCCAACGACGCCGAGTGACGCGACAATCGGCAAGTGGACAAAGTGCTCGAGGAGCATCTTCCCCCCTATGAAGACCAGAACGAGCGACAATCCGAGCTTGAGGTAGACGAACTTGTCGACGACGCTCGCCAGCAGGAAATAGAGAGCCCTCAATCCCAGCACCGCGCAGATGTTGGATGTATAGACGATGAACGGGTCGCGTGTGACCGCGAATATCGCGGGGATCGAATCGGTGGCGAAGATGATATCGGTGGTATCGACGATCAGGAGCACGATAAAAAGCGGAGTAGCCGCGTAACGCGACCGCCCGGTCTTTTCGGGCTGACGAACGAAGAACTTGTCGCCGTGGTAGGCATCGGTTACCGGAACGAGCCGGCGGGCGAGGCGAAGTATGGGATCGCGCTCGGGGTTGTATACGTCTTCGTCCTTCTGCAACGCCATCTTCACTCCCGTGAAGACGAGGAACGCGCCGAAGATGTACAGGGTCCAGGCAAAGCGCGTTACCAGTGCGGATCCCGCCACGATCATCACGCCGCGGAGCACCAGGGCGCCGATGATTCCCCAGAACAGAACCCGGTGCTGGTACTTCTCCGGCACCTTGAAGTAGGTGAAAATCAGGACGAAGACGAAGATGTTGTCCACGGACAGCGCGTATTCGATCAGGTACCCGGTCAGGAATTCCAGACCGGACTCCTTCCCCATCGTCTGGTAGATCGCGAACGCGAAGCCAAGCGAGAGCGCCACCCATACCGCGCTCCAGGTGGCGGCTTCCTTGAGGGAGACTTTCGCGGACCTGCGGTGGAGGACGCCTAGATCGAGCGCGAGGATCGCCAGGACAACGACGTTGAATCCTACCCAGCCCCAGAGACTATTCACGCTCGGGGGCGTTGTGGCGATGAGCCGTCAAGCTAGCGGCGCTCTAATGCGTCACGGACGTCGAGTAGAATCTCGAAATACAGCTGCTCGCGGCGATAAGCGAAATCGAGCGTCGCCATCTGGGTCTGATCGCCGGATGTTTTTGCCCGCTCGAAAGCTTCTCGATACATCTCGTCGAGGTTGTTCAGAATCGTTGTGCGCGTGCGTGACATGGACTCGCTCTCCGGACTCAAGGTCCCGCGGTTGTCGATCGACGTGAGACCGGCGATGCGCGCGAGCGCTGTCTCCGGATCCTCATTCTCGAAGATCAGTTTTTTCGCAGCCCCAAGCGCGAGCCTGCGTGGATTGAACGGTGTTGGCGTCACTGCAATTCGTACCGGTTGCGCTCAAAGTAAAGCAAAGGCTGGAGCGAACGCTAACCCTTGACTGATCCCGGCCCACAGGATGGAAAAGGCGGGCCAAGGCTAGAATCGATGAAAAATCGCCTCCTCGACCGGCTTGCCGTGCTTAAGGTGCTCGACGACGATTCGCTCGAGAAGCGTGGGCGTGACCTCGGAGTACCAGGTTCCTTCCGGGTAGACGACAATGATCGGCCCGTTGCTGCAGACGCCGAGACAGGGCGTCTCGCCGCGCTTGACGCGCTGGGGACCGAAGAGGAGTCCTTCGCGCTCCAGCAGGCTGGCGAGGAGTGAGTAGATCTGACGGCCACGACGATCGGGCGAGCAGAAATCGCCCGTGCACACGAGCACGTGACGGGAGTACGGTTCCATCTGCGGCTGCATCGCGGCACCCATTAACCAAAGATACACATGGCTATGGGATCTTCTACTTGCACGACCGCGAATTCCCCATGATTATGCTAAGACCTCTCCTTTTTCAGGAGCGAACCGTGGGGGCGACTATCACAAGGAATGCATCCGCTGTCGATCCGGGCATCGCCGGCAAGGGTTACGTGCATCCGGAGGTACTGGTGAGCACGGAATGGCTCGCTCAGCATCTCGACGACCCGAACGTAAGAATCATCGAGAGCGACGAGGACGTCCTGCTCTACGACACCGGTCACATTCCGGGAGCCCAAAAGGTTGACTGGCACCAGGATCTCAATGATGCGGTGCTCCGCGACTACGTATCAGCCGAGCAGTTCGAGAAGCTTCTTCGCGAAAAGGGAATCGACGAGAATACGACCGTCGTGTTTTACGGGGACAAAAACAACTGGTGGGCGGCGTACGCATTCTGGGTGTTCCAGCTGTTCGACTTCACCAACGCGAAGCTGCTCGATGGCGGGCGAATCAAGTGGGAAAAGGAGAACCGCGCCTTCGACACCACGGTCCCGAGCTACAAGCAGACCAAATACAAGGCGCCGAAGCGCTCGGATGAGAAGATCCGTGCTTTCTTCCAGCAGGTCCGCGAGCATTCGGGCAGTGGAAAGCCATTGATAGACGTTCGCTCGCCCGAGGAGTATTCGGGACAGCGCACCCACATGCCCGACTATCCGCAGGAAGGGACGCTCCGCGGTGGACACATCAAGGGCGCTCGCAGCGTGCCGTGGGCCCGCGCCGCCAACCCCGACGGGAGCTTCAAGGATGCGGATTCACTCCGAGCGATCTACGAGAAGGAAAAGGGTCTGAAAAAGGGAGACGACATCGTGGCCTACTGCCGCATCGGCGAGCGCTCTTCCCACACCTGGTTCGTGCTTACCTACCTGCTCGGCTACGATCGCGTCAGGAACTACGATGGCAGCTGGACGGAGTGGGGAAATGCGGTTCGCGCTCCGATCGAAGTAGGGCCGGAGAAGTGACGGCGCCGGCACCGGCGAAAACGACTGCGAAGCCGTCGCTCATACACGTCAACTGGGTGGGCGGCCACCGCTTCGATGCGGGACGTCCGAATGGCCCCGCGGCGCGCATCGATGGCGAAGCTGAGACGGGGCAGAGCCCGCCGGAAACACTGCTCAGCGCACTGGCGACGTGCGTCTCCTACGATGTCATCGACATTCTGGCGAAGCAGCGCACGCCGATCGAGTCGCTCGAGATCGACGTGGTGGGCGAGCGCGTCGATACGATTCCGCGCCGGTACAACTACATCACGCTCAAATTTCGAATCGGCGGCAAGGGGATCGAGAAGGAGCAGGCGCTGCGCGCGATCGACCTCTCGGCTACCAAGTACTGTTCGGTGAGAGAGTCGTTGAGGCCCGATATTCAGGTCGCGTGGACGGTTGAGATTCTCGGCACCTAGGGAGTCAGGTGCCAACTGAACTGAACACGGTAGGAGGTGCCAGTAGCGTAGGTGCCAGGCACCGGGTTAGCACGCCCAGACTTTACGATTGGCGATCTGATCGCACTCAGGTGCCAGGCACCTGGTGGCGTTCTGAGACCTGCCTCCCCTGTCACGCCAGTAGTAAAGTCCCGGCGTAGGCACCTGGTACCTGGGACCTTTGCTCGCTGGCACTTCCTACCGTGTTCAGTTCAGTTGGCGGTTTAGCGCCGTCGCTGCGCCTTTGATGCGGCGGAGTACGGCGCCCATTTCCTCTCGGAGTCCTCGATCTCTTCCCTCAACCGAAGGTAGCTGTCGTAGCGTTCGGCGCTGATCGAGCCATCCTGCACAGCCTTGATCACTCCGCACCCGGGCTCGACCCGATGGGTGCAGTCGCCGAACTTGCATTCGGCAATGTGGGGAACGAACTCCCGGAAGCACGCGTCCAGGTGCTCTGACGCCAGCCCCCACATGCCGACTTCGCGAAGGCCCGGAGTGTCCACCACGTATCCAGCGTCGGGTAGAGGATGCAGCAGCGCGCCGACCGTCGTGTGCTGTCCCTTGTTCACGGATTCGCTGATCTCGCCAACGCGCAGGTCCAAGCCGGGATACATGGAGTTCATGAGGGATGATTTCCCAACGCCCGACGGCCCGGTGAGAACCGATGTCTTGCCAGCCAGCTCGTCGTGCAACTCGGCCAACCCAACTCTCTGCTTGACGCTGGTGTAATGAACCGGATAACCCGCGCGCGCGTAATCCGCGAACATGAGCTCTGTTTCAGCGCGATCGACCAGCTCGATCTTGTTGATGACGATGCGTGATTGGAGTGAGTTTCCCTCGGCGATCACGAGAAACCGGTCGAGCATTCTCCGATGCGGCTCCGGCTTGGCGGCTGAGAACACGACGACGACCTGATCCACGTTCGCCGCGACGATTCGCTCGCCTTGCCCCGCGCCGGGTTCTCGTCGAGCGAGCTGCGAGCGTCGTGGCAGAATCTCGGCGATTGCCCATTGTTCGCCGCGCTCATCCGTCTCCAGAACAACACGGTCGCCAACAGCCAGCTTCTTGCTCTCCTTGCGTTCGTGCTTGAGTCTTCCGCGCAGCGACGCTTCGTGTATCTCCCCCGATTCCGTGCGGACATGCCAGACGCCGCCGGTTCCCTTCAACACCACTCCTTCCTTTCGGGTCAAGAGCTACCCTCTTGGCGCATCGCATCCCACCACGGAAGCTGCTCTGCGCGCCTCGCCGCGATAAGCTGGTCGAGGCGCACCTTCACCTCGCTCAACAGCATCGCGCCAACCAGCTGGCGCGCTTCGTCCTCGTCACCGGCGAAAGCGAGGAATTCCGTTTCCAGGTGTCCGCTGGCGACAGGGTCACCCGCACGCCAGCGCACGAACAGAAGGTAGGCGCCGAAGGGTCGCGCCCGGTCACCGCTCGCGTCGGTGACTATCTCGACGCTGTAGGAGGCGCCGTCGCTTCCCTCGAATGCGGCCGGGCGGTCGTGCACGGCCATGTACCCACCGATCGTATTCGGGTCACCCTTGGAGTGATCGGCGGGAAGGAAGCGTCCCATTACCGGCGGCGGCGTTTGCCGACCATCTCCTTGAAGACACTTCCAGTGAGGAATGCGATGTTGGCGGGACGCTCCGCGAGACGGCGCATGAGATACGGATACCACTGCGTTCCGAAGGGCACATAGACCCGCATCCGATATCCCTCTCGTACGAGCTCGTCCTGCAGATCCCGCCGCACGCCGTACAGCATCTGGAACTCGAAGCGATCGTGCGCGATGTGATTCTCTTTCGCGAATCGCTTCGCCTCCCTGATCATCGCTTCGTCGTGGGTCGCAATTCCGGGGTAGTTCCCATACTGCATGAGAGCGTGCATGCAGCGAATGTAACTCGTATCCACGTCCTTCTTGTCCGGATACGCCACGGTCTCCGGCTCCTTGTAGGCGCCCTTGCAGATCCGCACGCGTGCCTTCGTCAGATTCGCGTGCTCCACGTCGGCAAAAGTGCGGTAGAGATAACTCTGTAGCACGATCCCCACGTTTTCGCGATACGCCGGGTAGAGCCGCCGCTCGAAGAGATCCAGAGTCCGCTGCGTGTACTCACTCGATTCCATGTCAATGCGGACGAACGTGCGGTACTCTCGCGCCCGCTGGAGAACCTTGTGCATTGTCGCGACGCAGAGATCCTCCGAGATATCCAGGCCCATCGCTGTAAGCTTGACGGAGACATTCGCGTCGAGTTTTCGCTCGTAGATCCGGTCGAGCATGTTGACGTACGCCTGGCCCGCGGCGCGGGCTTCGGCCTCGTTGTGCACGCTCTCGCCGAGCAGATCGAGCGACGCAGTGATACGCGCGGCGTTGAGACGAGCCACCGCGGCAAGGGCCGTCTCCAGAGTTTCCCCCGCCACGAACCTGTGGGCAAAACTCTTCGCAAGCTTGTTATTGCGGACGAACCGGAAGATCTGTTTTTGCTCGGACAAATACAGAAACGCGCCGCGGAGCATTTAGTTATGGAGTGGCTGTGCGGACGATGCGGATGAGCGACGTGAGGCGCCCCGACCGCGCCGCAAGTCGAAGATGCGCTTCACGGGATATTTGCCGCCCTTCTCGATGTGTCTGTCGAAGAAATTCCAGGTCGCGAAGCCGTCGTCGCTTTCCGGCTCCAGCAGATACACTATCAGAGCGCCGCGCGGCTGGGCCGTCGATACTATGAACGAGCCCGCAGGAAGTGACTGCAACCCTCGCTCCCAGTGTCCCTTGAGCCGTATCTCATGGTGGCCCTGAAAAGGTCGAGGATTGGTGATGATCGAGTCGACAGTGAACGATTCTCCCCGCGCGGTCCACGCCGAATCTGATCTGTCGATGCGCACACCGTGGAGGCGCAGCAAGCTTATGACGGCAGTGTCTTCCGGCGCGAGGACATACACGGCGGGAGGGAGCCGATCGAGTGTCGAGGTGAATCTGTCGTAGACGGGCATACGAACGCTTCTGTATCGCCCCGTCCTGCGCTCGCCGCGCGGCACTCCGGGTTGTGTCAGCGAGGAATCTCCCGTCTTCTCCAGATCTTCCTTGATCACGTCGAGCTTCGGTGGATTCGCAATCAGCTCCGAGCGCACCGGGACCATCTGCAGAGAATCGGGAGAGCGGCCCCATGCGAGCGGTTGGCTGTCGGCGCGGGCGCTGAGCGATGTGATTGCCGCCCCTTTTTCGGCAACCAGCGAAAGGGCTTCCTTCACGAAGGCGTAGGTAGAGGCGATCCGTCGCTCGAGTGTGTCGTGCGAGTACGCTTCGCTCAAAATCCCAATGCGACCGCGCACTCCATAGTAATTGGTGCCGAAGCGCGGACGGGAATCGTAAGTCTCCCAACCTTCAGGCACCGTCGAATCAGCGACGAGTCCGCGCCCGTCGCTGACGAAGTTTCCGTAGTCGAATATCTCGAAGCCGTCCCTGTCGCGCACTCGTGTGCGGAGCACGTGCAGCAGCGAGTCGCGCGCGTACACGCCACCGAACACCGCCGCGGGGCTCAGCGACGGCGAGTAGGTCAGCGCGTAACCGTGAAAGCTTCCGTCGGTCGTATGAAGATCGATAAAGACGTCGGGATCCCAGGTGTCGAACATGGCGAGCGATGCCCGCGTCTCAGGCGCTTCGGCTTTCACGTAATCGCGATTGAGGTCGAGATTCTGGGCGTTGGCGCGTGTCCCGACCATCTCGGGACCGTTCTGCTCTGTCCTGTTCACCGACTGTGGAGCAAATCGCTCGTTGCCGTCGGCGTTGTAGATCGGCACGGCGATCAGGACGATCGAATCGAGCGCATTCGGCTTGTTCGAAAAGGTCAGATCGCGAACCAGCGCCAGCAAAGCATCCTTTCCTTCGACCTCGCCGGCGTGAATGTTCGCCTGCACGTACACAATCGGCCGGCCAAGCTGTTTTGCCGGCGACGGCGTGGAGACGAGAGGACGAGAAGCGATGACGTACGGAATCTCCCTTCCCTCGTTGGTCTTGCCGATCGATCCAAGAACGATGGGCGCGCCTAGCTTGCGCAACGAATCGAGGAAGCTGCGCACGTCGCTATAGTGAGACGTTTCCTTGTAACCGGTGAGCTCGGGACGCGTGCGTGGGTAAGAAGCCGGACTGAGCGGCCGCGGCGCGGCGCCCGTGCAGGCCGAGAATCCGGTCATCAATGCGGCTGCAGTGAAGATGCGCATCGCTCGATCTACTCTACCTCTCACCCGTGCTCGTCTGCGTAGAATCGCTGGTTGCGACGCGCCATGTCGAGCAGCATCTCCGCTGGCTCGAATCGTCCCGGAAAACGCGCGTTGAGATCCTCGAGCCGCTGAACCACGATCTTGATCCCAAGACTGTCCATATAGCGGAATGGTCCGCCGCGGAACGGAGGAAAGCCGATTCCGAAGACCGCGCCTACGTCGCCGTCCCTGGGCGAACGGATGATTCCGTCGCTGAGACAGCGGGCAGCTTCGTTCAACATCGCGAGGACCGTGCGTTGTTGAATCTGCACGGCGGGCATCTCCGGAAAAACGGGCACTTCCGCCGATGCGGGTGTAATCGACGGCGCCACGGGAATGCTTCCAGGGGCGAGAAAGATGCCGTAGACGGACGGGTCGACGTCGCTCTTCTTCCCATCCTTGTCGTAGGTGTAAAAACCCTTCTTTGATTTACGCCCGTACCGCCCGGCGGCTACCACCGCTTGAATCGATTTCGCCGGTTGGAGTCTCTCCGGGAAAGCGTCAGCCATGATCTTTCCCGCCTTGCTCGCGACATCGAGCCCGACTTCGTCAATGAGGGTGATGGGGCCCACCGGAAATCCGAAATCCACCAGCGCCTTGTCTATGATGTCAATCGCAACGCCCTGATCGAGCAGAATCCCCGCTTCGTTGATGTACGGCGAGAGAATGCGATTCGCGTAGAAGCCGGGGCCGTCGTTCACAACGATCACCGTCTTGCCGAGCTTCTTTCCGTAAGCGACGACGGTCGCGGTTACTTGGGGATACGTGTCCGGAGTCGTGATCACCTCAAGCAGAGGCATCTTCTGCACCGGCGAGAAGAAGTGCATGCCGATCACGCGCTCCGGCCGGCTCGACGCCTGCGCGATCAGCCCAATCGGGATCGTCGATGTGTTGGTGGCGAAGATGGCGCTCGGATGTATCGCTGCTTCCGTTTCGCGCAGCACCTGATGCTTGACGGCGAGATCCTCGAAAACGGCCTCGATCACCAGGTCGACGTTGCCGAATCCAGAGTAGTCGACCGTTCCCCCAAGGAGAGCCATGTAATCGCTGTACTGGACCTTCGTGATCTGTCTTTTCGTGAGCCGCTCTTTCAGAATATCGCGTACCGTCGCGTACCCTTTGGCGACGCGGCCGTGATCGGCATCCTTGAGCCGCACGAGACTCCCGTGCGTCACTGCAATCGAAGCTATGCCCGCTCCCATGAATCCCGCGCCGATGATCGCAATCTTCTCCACGGGAAGCGGATCGAACGCCGATACCGGAAGCTCGGGATATTGCGAGGGGTCAACGCCCGTATCCTTCTTCAGCTCATTGGTGGCAAAAAAGAGGAAGATCAGCTGCCGCGAGACATCGGTCATGGCGAGCTCACCGAAGCGGCGCGATTCCTCCCTGTATCCGTGCGCAACTCCCCTTTCGTATCCGGCCGCGATGACATCGATCGCCGCGATCAGCGCCGGATAATGTCCACGCGATTTGGCCAGCGTCTGCTCGCGCGCTTTCCGGAGCACTATGGCGCGTCCAGCGGGATTTGAATCGAGCAGCATGCCCTTCACGCCGCCGCTGTGTTTCTCGCTCTTGCGCCTTCCCTCGCCAACTTCATGGGCACGCTGGATGGCCACGCTGCGGAGTATCGACGGGTGTACCAGCTCATCGATCAAACCGAGCTTGAGCGCTTTGCTCCCGCGAACGGTTTTGCCGGTGAGAATCAAATCCAGTGCGTTGGTGAGTCCAATCCTTCGCGGAAGTCTCTGCGTACCGCCGGCACCGGGAATCAATCCGAGCTGAACCTCGGGCAGACCGAGAATCGTCTTCGGGTGGTCGGTCGCGATGCGATACCGGCAGGCAAGCGCGGTCTCGAGTCCGCCGCCGAGGCAGGCTCCGTGAATTGCGGCGATGATCGGAATGCGCAGCCGCTCCACGGAGTCGAGCAGCATCTGCCCATCGCGGCTTAGCCGCTCGGCGTCGGTGGCGGTCCTCAGCTCCTGAAACTCCTCGATGTCGGCGCCGGCGATCCAGACGTCGGGCTTGCCGCTGATAAAAACCGCCGCATGTACGGTGGTGTCGCGCTCGAGCCGCGTCACGAGTGCCACGAATTCATCCTTCACGGTACGATTCAGTTTGTTCACCGATTCATTCGGGAGGTCGAATGTGATGATCGCGATCCCGTCGGTGACTTCGACCGACAGCGCCGGCTTGTATCTCGTTCCCACGAGTCCGCCGATGGGAGCGTCGGTCGAGCTCATCGGGTTCGCTCCACCACCATAGCGAATCCCATCCCTCCCGCGGCGCAAACGGTCATGAGGCCGAACCGTCCGCCGCGCCGCCTCAATTCATTCAGCAGTGTCGTCGTGATGCGAGCGCCCGTCGCTCCAAATGGATGACCAATCGCGATCGATCCGCCCATCACGTTGAGCTTCGCCCTGTCGACTTCACCCACGGGCTGCGAGAACCCCGCGCGCTCCGCCCAATACTTCGATTCGAATCCCTTGAGATTCGAGAGCACCTGCGCGGCGAAAGCCTCGTGCATCTCGACAAGGTCGATGTCCTTCAGTGTGAGTCCCGCGCGCTTGAGCGCAACCGGCGCGGCAAGAACAGGCGCCTGGAGTAGCTGCTCACCCGGATCGAGAGCGGCGTAAGCGTAGGAGCGGATGATTCCGAGCGGAGGGTAGCCGAGTGCGCGCGCCTTTTCTTCATTCATGAGGAGCACGCAGGCACCGCCATCAGTGAGCGGAGAGGAATTCCCGGCGGTCACGGAGCCGTATTTTCTGTCGAACACCGGCCTGAGTGCCGCGAGCTGCTCGTAACTCGTATCCTCGCGAATGCCATTGTCCGACGTGAGAACGCTTTCGAATCTGGGCGGGACGTAGACAGGCATGATCTCGGCGGTCAATCTGCCGTCGGAGGTTCCCGCGGCGGCCAGGCGATGCGACCTGAGCGCGAAGTGATCCTGCTCTTCGCGCGCGATCGCATTGAGCTTTGCCATTTTCTCGGCCGACTGACCCATCGTCTCGCCAGTCGAAGGCTCGGCGATCGCTGGCGTAACGGGAATGAGATCCTTGGGACGGATCCGCGACAAGGCTTTGAGACGGGCAGGGAACGATTTCGCTTTCGACGCAAGCACGAGCGCGTCGGCGAATCCCTGTGCGTGCAGTATCGGGATATTCGAAAGTGATTCCGATCCGCCGGCAATCGCGACGTCGAGATGACCGAGCGCGATCTGGTCCGCTGCGTCCGTTATCGCCTGATTCGCGGACGCGCACGCCCGACTGACTGTATATGCCTGGACGCCCTTCGGCAGCAGCGGCAGCAGCGACACCTCGCGGGCTATGTTCGGCGCGATCACCGATGGAATGACCGTGCCGAACACGAGCGCCTGAACTTCCTTGCCGTCGAGGTTGGTGCGCTGCAGCAGCTCCGCGACGCAGAGCTTGCCAAGGTCTATCGCCGAAATCGACTTGAATGCAGTTCCTGCTTTTGCAAACGGCGTCCTCACGCCAGCGACGATAGCGACGCGGCGTCCGTTCCCGAATGTAGCCATGCAGGGAACATAGACGCGCGCCGTTTATCTTTCTAGGACGTACCTCGCTCTCGCGCGCTCCGTTCTTTTTCGACCAGACGCCTCTTGCGCTCGATCCCCCACCGGTAACCGCCGAGCCCGCCGCCGCGCCTGAGCACGCGATGACACGGGATCAGAACAGCGACGCGATTGCAGGCACATGCGCTCGCTACGGCGCGTGCCGCCTGCGGAGATCCGATTGCCTCGGCGATCTCGGTGTAGGTGCGCGTCTCGCCGAACGGGATCTTCTGCAGCTCTTGCCAGACCTTCCATTGAAACGCGGACGCCTGGACATCGATCGGCGTCTCAGCGCGCGTCGACTCGCCGTCGATCACCGCGATGATCTTGTCCACCCAGATACCGAGCAAGCTCGACGAATCCGTAGCGCGGGTGCGTGTCGCTGCCGGATACTCCTGCTCGAGCGCGGCCTCCAGATTCTCTGGATCGTCCCCGAGTGTCACTGCGCACACACCGCGATGTGTCGCGGCAACGAGCAGAGTTCCGAGCGATGTCTTTGCGGTGACGTACTCGATCTCCATTCCCGCGCCACCGCGACGGTATGTCGCCGGAGTCATGCCGAGCCGAGCGTCCGAGTCGCCGTAGACCCGGCTGCTGGAACCATAGCCCGCGCCGAACGTCGCGCGGCTCACTGTTTCGCCGCGCTTCAGCTCGTCCTTGAGGCGCTCGCTTTTCCGCGCGCGAATGTATTGAGCCGGCGTCAGCCCGACGAGCTCCTTGAATTTACGTTGCAAATGATAGGGGCTGAGCCCTGCCGTCTCGCTGAGAACTCCGAGCGTGATGCGCTCGTCTGTGACTCCGCCGACGTGGCGATCGATGTAGTCGCGCGCGCGCTGGACGGGACCGTTTGGCGACTTGGCCCGATTGGGGCGGCAGCGCTGGCAGGCGCGGAATCCCGCGCGCTCCGCTGCTTCTGACGAGGAGAAGAATGCGACGTTGTTGCGCTTCGGCCGCCGCGATGGACACGACGGACGGCAGTAGATGCCAGTCGTGGTGACCCCATAGAGAAGCCGGTCATCGGCGGAAGCATCTCTGCGGAGGACTGACTCCCAGGCGACGGTTTCGTTCATCGGAGCCTTTTCCCTTGTAGGGACATGTTTCATCGGGGTGCTCTTCTTCTCCAGTTCCTTCGCTTCAAAATCATAATATCCAGCGCCAAGCATCGTAGTCTCCTCATCTGACGGTCTGTTGCCTTCGTGCCGAACGATGCCGGTCGGCCAGGAAGGGCGATATCCGAATCTTGCTGTCAAATTCCTTATACTTGGGCTGGTTGGCCCCAACTTCCGATCTCAGAACTGGATGACTGCACCGTCTGGAGAACAATTCGACCTTCTCGTGATCGGCGGAGGAATCACCGGTTGCGGGATCGCTCGCGACGCGGCGATGCGAGGGCTTAGAGTCGCGCTGTTCGAGCAGGGGGATTTCGCGAGCGGCACCTCGGGCCGGTCATCCAGACTGATCCATGGTGGCATCAGGTATCTGGAGAGGGTTCAGCTCCATCTGGTCCACGAGTCCATTCGCGAGAGGGAAATACTGTTGCGCATCGCGCCGCATCTCGTGAAGCCGCTCGCCTTCACCTGGCCGATCTACCGCGGCGCCCGAGTGGGCAGGCTCAAGCTGAGCGCTGGACTTCTGGTTTACAAGCTCATGGCGGCCGGACGGTCGCGCCGGCACTTCACGCTCAACGCGGCAGAAACCGTCGAGCGGGAGCCGGCTCTAGAGGGCACGGGCCTGACCGGCGGAGCGGTTTACTTTGACGCCTGCACCGACGACGCGCGCCTCACGCTGGTGAATGCGCTATCAGCGCGGGAGCTTGGGGCGACGATCGCGAATTACACGCGCGTGACGGAGCTTCTCAGAGAAAACGGAAAGACGATCGGCGCGATGGTGAAGCCACTGCACGCGGGCGAACCGTACCAAGTGCGAGCGCGCGTCATCGTCAACGCAACAGGGGTTTGGGAGAACGGCTTCATCCCCGGCGAACGCGCGCAACGTCGTCGCGGAAGCAAGGGTGTTCACATATCTGTGCCGAAGGAGCGCGTTGGCAATCACGACGCTCTCACACTCATTTCGCCCATCGATGGTCGCGTGATGTTCTGTCTACCGGCAGGCCCGCAGACTATCATCGGCACCACGGACACCTGGACAACCGAGTCGCCCGAAGCAGTCCACGCATCACGCGACGATGTGGACTACCTGCTGGAGTCGGCGAACGCCTATTTCCCGCGCGCGCGACTGACACGCGATGACGTAGTGAGCGCCTGGGCCGGCATCCGTCCGCTGGCCGACGCATCGTCGACCAATCCAAGCGCCGTCTCCCGCGAGCACAGCATCGTGACCGACAGCTCGGGCGTGATCAGCGTCACCGGCGGTAAGCTCACGACGTACAGGTCGATGGCTGCGGAGATCGTCGACCGCGTCCAACGGGTACTTGGCCACCAACGTCAACGCGCTGCTACCGACTCAACCGAGCTTCCAGGAGCGTGTCGCGCGAATGAAATCGCTCAGCTGCAACGCGATGACGAGAGCTTTTCCACGCCGCTTGTGGAGGGACTCCCCTACACTGGAGCACATCTCGCCTACGGGGTGAAGGCGGAGATGGCGCAAACCCTGTCAGATCTTCTGATCAGACGCACGCACCTCGCGTTCGAGACGCGTGATCACGGATCGAGCGCCGCACTCCCCGCAGCTCAGATCGTCGCACCGCTATTGGGCTGGAACGAAGCGACGAAAAGCGCTCGAATCCGTGAGTACCAGCGGGATGTCGAGCGCATGTTCGCCATCGGTCAGACGTAGCGCATCACTGGGTGACGGTGACGCTTCCCGACATCGCTATGCCGTGAATTGCGCAGTGATAGGGATAAGTCCCGGCAGCTGTGAACGTCCGGCTGTACGTACCGTGATCCTGAGTACCGGACGACACGCCGTCATCGAAGACGATGTTGTGTGCAACACACGCCTGCCCGTTGTATCCGTCTCCCGTGCAGGTGTCCCAGGCCCACTGTACCGCCGACCCGACCGAGACAGTCTGAGAAGCCGGGGTGAACACGTTGTTCGTGACTGCGACTCCACCCGGAGGGGGAGTGGAATTGTTGTTGTTCTGAGTTACCGGGCTCGTAGAGCCTCCGCCGCATCCGAACAGGCACGCGATTGCCACCGTTGTGAAACCTTTCTTCAACATTGTTGTCTCCGTCCAGTGATGTGCGTTACGCGATGACTACACGCGGACGGTATTGAGAGGGGCCGGCGGTCTCAAGCAGTTTTCCCGACGTTTGCGGCGGACTACTGCAAGGCGTCGGCGAGGGCATCACCAGACACCGTGAATCGTTGCCGGATTGTAGTGACCGACGCTACGCGGCGTCGTGTATGGTCTTGAGCTCGATGATCTTGAGACGACGCGTCATCGCAGGAAGCTTGAGCACCACGGTCTCGCCGACGCTTCTTCCGACGAGTGTCTTGCCGATGGGCGACGACATGCTGACGTGGCCTTCCTCGAATTCAACCGAGTCTCCGAACACGAGGCTGTAGCTCTCGCGCTCGCCGGTTTTCTCGTCCTGCACGACCACCTGCGAGCCCAGCCCGACCTTGTCGGACGGGATCTGAGAGACATCGATCTGCGACAGCTTGCTCAGTCGTTGACGGAGCTGACCGAGTCGCGCCTGCACGAACTGCTGCCGTTCGAGCGCGGCCTTGTACTCGCTGTTCTCGCGCAGATCGCCCATCTCCACCGCTCGGCGAATCTCCTGAGGCAGCGT
>DATCPG010000052.1:0-4198 GCA_036570225.1 Gemmatimonadaceae bacterium
CAGATTCGCGAAGGGTGCTCCACCCGACAGCATCTCGTACGCTGTCACACCCAGCGCATAGATGTCCGCTCGTCCGTCAATGTCCGGAGCGCCAGCCGCCTGCTCGGGCGCCATGTACAGGATCGTGCCGAGCGACATGCCGGTGTTGGTGAGACCTGCTCCCTTCTCTCCCGACCTGCGCGCAGACGACAAGGCCTTCGCTACGCCGAAGTCCGTTACGGTCGCGGATCCCGAGGCGAGAAGGATGTTGCCAGGCTTGATGTCACGGTGAACGACGTTGCGCTCGTGCGCAAAAGCAAGCGCGCGCGCGACGTCCTTCATTATTCCGAGCGTCTCACGAACGCCGAGCGTGTGCCTGCGACGCAGCGTCACGTCGAGGGACTCGCCGTCGACATATGGCATCACGAAAAACGGCAGGCCATCCAGATCGCCCGCCTTCAGGACAGGAACGATGTGCGGATGCTGGAGACGTGCCACGGTGAGAATCTCTCGGCGGAAACGCTCGGCCGAAACACTGGCTGCCAATTCCGGCGGCAAGATCTTGATGACGACCTTTCTGTCGAGATCGTGATCGTCGGCCACGAACACGAGCGCCATCCCGCCGCCAGTGAGCTCACGCTCAATGGTGTAGGACCCTCCAAGAGCAGAAGCGAGACGTTCGGAAATCGTGGACATAGGGGACGGTCAGAGAAAGCCGATAGCTCGGCAACACCTGATTAGATACCTGAATGGCCCGGAAGGTTGACACTCTGCTGGCGTAGCGCACGGCGGGGTTAACACATCGGGGTTCTCATGCGTCTACTCTTCAGTACGCATAGAGGATGAACATGCGAATCACAAAATTGACTTGCATCGCCACGATGCTCCTCAGCATCGCGCCTATCAGCCTGTCGGCGCAGAGCTCAGGCGCAAAGAAGATGCAGACCCGAGCCGCGGTCGTGCGGTCGGATGTGCGCGAGCTCCCCGCTGATCAACAGATCATCCAGGCGCTGAGTCGCCTGACGTTCGGCGCCAAGCCGGGTGACGTGCAGAAAGTGCGTGCAATCGGTCTGGACAACTGGATCGATCAGCAGCTGCACCCCGACAAGATCGATGATTCAGCGATCGAGGGCTTCGTCTCGAGGTACTCCGTTCTCAACCAGGACCAGAACTCACTGGTTCAGCAGTACGCGCAACAGCAGCGCGAGAGGCGGCAAGTTCGCGCAGCACGCGCCGATTCGACGCGCCCCATGAATCCAGCTGACAGCATGGCGATGCGCCAGCAGCTGCAGCAGCAGTTCAATCTCACCCGACAAGTCGTAACTCAGCTCCAGTCTTCGCGCGTCGCGCGCGCCGTCGCCAGCGAGCGACAGCTGCAGGAAGTGATGACCGACTTCTGGGAGAATCACTTCAACATCTACGCGCAGAAGGGTGGGCCCGAGCCTTACTATCTGAAGGACTTCGACGAGAACGTCATCCGCCCGCACGCACTGGGCAAATTCCGGGATCTGCTCGAAGCAGTTTCGAAGAGTCCGGCGATGCTCTTCTATCTCGACAACGCGCGGAGCATGGCCGACAGCACGCGTCCTACGCTCGCGGGTCGTAATGGTGGCGGGATCCGGGTGATACCGATGCGCAGGGGCGCTCTTGGAGCGATGCGCGCCGCCCAGCAAATGCAACGTCAACAGCAGCAGCAACAGCTGCAGAGACAACGCCAGGGTCTCAACGAGAACTACGGGCGCGAGCTGCTCGAGCTCCACACGCTCGGCGTCGACGGCGGATACACGCAGCAGGATGTGATCAACGTCGCCCGCGCATTCACCGGCTGGACGATCCAGCCGCCCGCGCAGGGTGGCGGCTTCATCTTCCGTCCGCAGGTGCACGACGCGGGCGACAAGATCGTCCTCGGCCACAAGCTCGCGGCCGGACGTGGAGAAGAAGACGCCGAAGATGTGCTGGATATCCTGGCGAAGAGTCCGGCGACGGCGCACTTCATCTCGTTCAAGCTGGCGCGTCGCTTCGTGAGCGACTCGCCGTCAAAAGCGCTCGTCGACCATGCCGCCCAGGTCTATCTCAAGACGGATGGCGACATCCGCGAAGTTCTCCGCGCGATCATCACGTCGCCGGAGTTCTTCTCGCAGCAGGCGTTCCACACCAAGGTGAAGACTCCGTTCGAGGTGGTGGTGAGCGCGATGCGCTCTCTCAACGCGGTGCCCGATAGCACGCCGCGCACCGCGCAGGTGATCGCGTTCCTCGGGCAGCCGATCTTCGGCCACCAGGCGCCGAACGGTTGGCCTGAGACGGGCGACGCGTGGATGAACACCGGCGCGATCCTCAATCGCATCAATTTCGGAATGGCCGCGGCGGCTGGACGTCTGCCGGGCGTCGACATCCGTGCGCTCCCCGCGCTCGACACGCTTCGCTCGGCGCCGCGCGACAAGCAGGTGGACGCAGTCGTCGCCACGATCCTGAATGGAATGGTCTCGCCTGACACACGCGCTGTTCTGTTGTCGGGCGAGCATCCGATGCTGGCAAACGGCGCAGGCGCGACAACGATGCAGGACATGACTGAAGCGGCGCCCGACGCCGGCGCCATGTCGGGTCAGGAGATGAATTCGAGTGGCAATGGCGCGCGAGTACGCGCGAACCAGAACGGCGGCGGCAAACGCGCGGCGCTAAAGGGGCGCGGGTTTGCCAACGTTCCCCAGCTCACCGGATTAGCACAGATCGTGGGACTCGCGCTGGGCTCCCCTGAATTTCAGAGGCACTAGGAGACTAAGATGGAACGCAGAGCATTCGTGAAGTCGGGCGCGCTGGCGCTCGTGACGATGGGATTGAGCCCGAGCTTTCTCCGCCGGACAGCCTTCGGAATGGAGCTGGTCAACGCGCCGAAGGGCAAAGTGTTGATCTGTCTCTTTCAGCGCGGAGCGGCCGACGCGCTCAACATCGTCGTCCCGCATGGCGAGAAATCGTATTACGCGATGCGTCCGTCGATCGCGATTCCACAGCCGTCTCGCAACGCGATAGGTGGAGCGATCGATCTGGATGGATTCTTCGGACTTCATCCCGCGCTCGCGCCGCTCAAGCCGCTGTACGATCGCGGTCTCCTGGCGCCGGTTCATGCCGTTGGAAGTCCGAGCACGACGCGCTCGCACTTCGACGCGCAGGATTACATGGAGACTGGCACGCCCGACATGAAGGGAACGACGGACGGCTGGCTCAATCGCTATCTCGCAGTGAAGGGAACCTGCGACGAGTGCAACCTGGCGAAGACTCCTTTCCGCGCCGTGTCACTCACGCCGCAAACGCCGCGCATTCTCGAGGGCCCGAGCGCTACGGTCGCCATGAACAGCCTCGACGAGTTCAGTGTGCGCGCCACCGGCAGCTCGGCCGAGCGTCTCGAGGCGTTGTACAGAACCGGATCAGCGGATCTCGTGCACGGTACGGGCGCCGAGATGTTCGACGCGGTGAAGATGCTGCGCGCGGCGAATCCGCAGAAATATCTGCCGCAGAACAACGCGGAGTATCCACGCTCACAGTTCGGCACGCGTCTGCTGCAGATCGCGCAGCTGATCAAGGCGAACGTCGGACTCGAGATCGCGTTCGCCGATGTCGGCGGCTGGGACACGCACGTGAACCAGGGATCGTCGACGGGCCAGCTCGCGCAGCGGCTCGATGATTTCTCGCGCTCGATCGCGGCACTGGTAACCGATCTCGGCGACAGGATGGACGACGTGGTGATTCTCACGATGTCCGAGTTCGGCCGCATGGCGAGGGAAAACGGAAACCGCGGCACGGATCACGGCCACGCCGGCGCTTTGTTCGTGATCGGCGGCCACGTCAAAGGCGGCAAGGTGCATGGCAAGTGGCCGGGCCTGGAGCAGGAGCAGCTCTACGAGGGCCGCGATCTCGCCCTCACCACTGACTTCCGCTCGGTCTTCGCCGAAGTGGTTTCGCATCATCTCGGGGCTCGCGCGCTGGATCGAATCTTCCCGGGCTTCGCAGCTTCGCCGCGCGACTTTCTCGGGCTCGTTTAATTACCTGGGCATCTCTGTTTGGGTCGAGATCCGTAACTGCACGCGCGAATAGCGCTGCGGCGAAGCCGCCATCCCCGAGAGAGGCCGAGAGAGCGCGAACTTCAACGCAATGGCGCGAGTGCGACCTGACAACTCGCCCGATAGGGAGTCGAGTGGGGTGGGGCGGAGGCGACGTCCAAGGG
>DATCPG010000053.1:0-4589 GCA_036570225.1 Gemmatimonadaceae bacterium
CATCCTCGCAGTCATAGTCAGCCTTTCGGTCCTCACAATCGCGTGGGTGACACGCAGCGGTCCCCCAGCGAGCCTCGTTGTTGGCGGAGGCATTGATTCAGATGGGATCGTCGTAAACAATCTCGGGCCGGTGCATCTCTCCCTGCGCGTACTCGACGCGGCCGGGCATCGTCTCAAGCAGACGGATGTGCGCTATCAGCGGGTGTCCGGCGTGCCAATCTCAGTCTCAACCCGGGGCATAGTACAGTGTAAGCAGCGCGGTGACGCGGTTGTGCGGGCATCACTCGCTACACTGAGCAAAGACTTCGTCATCCACTGCCAGCCGATTCGCACGCTCCGCAGCGCCGGCTGGGGCAATTTCGTCGTCGGTGAGTCCGCGCGCACACTGAGCGTGGATGCTGTTGGCTTGGATGGCCATCCCGTCACGCGCCTCGCTGCCACGCTGCGCGTTGACGATAGCACAGTCGCTACACTCGACGGCGACGGACGGCTACGGCCACTCCGACCTGGGAACGTGAGTATCGACGTGGAGATTGGTGATAGGGTGATTGAGGCGGAGGTGACGATGTTCGAGCCGGTACGCACATTCGAAGGCCTTAGACCGGACCAGCGATGGGTCGTCGCACCGATACACCTTACGCGCGGCGCATCGCTTCGCTGGCCGCTACCGACTGGCCGTTTCTTTCTTTCGTTCAGCGCGGACTCGAGTCAGGCGCCGCCTACCAGAGGATTCATCGGATTGTTCGGTTCCAGCTCGATCGCGCAATCTCCCATCAGGATGAGCGTTGCCGGCCCAATCTCGTGCACGCGCATGCCCGCGCTCGAACCGGGAGTCCTAGACGCGTATTGCCTCGCCCGCGCGCCGGGCGCAACTGTCATCATCCGCGCCGGGCCGGGAGGGCTGAATGAGATTGTCGGCTCTCTTGGACTCGAGCGGCAGGAGTAACGTTGAACATGATGCGTCACTTCACATGGCTGATCGCCATCGGGCTTGCAAATCCAGTCACCGCTCAAACGCCGGCGGTGATTCCTCCGCGACCCACATCAGTTGCGATTCCCAACACTCTCGCGGGCAGCGCCTTGCGTGCCTGGCTCGATGCCTTCAACAGCGCCGACACAGCTCGGCTCCACGCGTACGCGCAGCGATACGAGCCCGACCTGGAGATCGATGGTGAGATCGGCTTCCACGAGCAAACGGGTGGCTTCAATCTGATCAGCATCGAGCGCAGCGAGCCGCGCCACGTGGAGTTCATGGTACAAGAGCGCAAGAGCCCGATGACGGCATACGGTGTAATCGACATGTCAGCGACCGGGCCGGCGCGGGTCAAGGCGCGGAACCTCCAGGCGGTCGGACCCAATGCTTCCGCGGCGGCGCTTCGCATTGATGCCGCAGCCCGTGCACGCGCCGTCGCCGGCGCCGCCGCACTTCTCGATACGTTCTACGTTTTTCCGGATGTCGCGAAGCGCATGGGGGATTCATTGCGCGCGCGCCTGGCTCGCAAAGACTACGACTCCTACACGAACGGCGTGATGTTCGCGGCGCGACTCAACGACGACCTCGCCGACATCGGGCACGACAAGCATATGCACGTGAACTACAGTGCACGGCCGCTGCCCGTCGAGAAGCCGCGTTCGCCAGGTGCTCCGCCACCGGAACCGTCGCCGGAAGATAGCGCGCGCGAGCGAGAGTTCCTGGCAAAAGCCAACTGCGGCTTCGTCAAGTCGGAAGTGCTAGCGGGAAATGTCGGCTATCTCAAATTCAACTTTTTTGCCGAACCGGATTTTTGCGCGGCCACCGCGTCGAAGGCGATGAACGCTTTGGCAGATACGCGTGCGATGATCATAGACCTGCGTGATAACGGCGGTGGCAGCCCCCCGATGGTTGCCTTCGTTTCATCGTATTTGTTCGACCGGCGCACGCATCTCAACGATCTCTGGACGCGTCGCACCAACGAGACAAAGGAGTACTGGACCCGCGACAGTGTATCTGGTCGCCGCTTCGGCGGCACCAAGCCGGTGTACGTACTCACGTCAGCGCACACTTTTTCGGGCGCCGAGGAGTTCACTTACAATCTCAAGAACCTGAAGCGGGCAACGATCGTTGGAGAGGTGACGGGTGGCGGAGCGCATCCGGTTAACGGACACAGAATCGACGATCACTTCATCATAGGTGTTCCCTTCGCGCGGGCGATCAATCCAATCACGCACACGAACTGGGAAGGCGTGGGCGTGGAGCCCGACATCAAAGTGCCGGCAGCGGATGCCTTATCGACCGTGCAAAGGCTTCTGCGCGAGAAGCCGCCTGCTTAATCTCGTGTCAGCACGGATGGTGCGTTCCTTCGTGTTGCTCGTGGGAGCCGCACTCGCGGTCATCCCCTGCGTAGCTCCGGCACAAGCGCGCGTACGGCAGCCCGAACCTCCAGCAACCACTACGCTGCTGGTTCCCGACCGCGTGTGGGACGGAGTAGAGGCCGCGCCGCATTCCGGCTGGGCGGTGTTGGTCACGGGCAACAAGATCGTCGCCGCCGGCCCGCGCAGTCAGATCAGTGCGCCCGCCGGGACGACGACGATCGATCTGCCCGGGACGACGCTGATGCCCGGACTGATCGACGCGCATTCGCACATGCTGCTGCATCCGTACAACGAGACGTCATGGAACGACCAGGTGCTCCACGAATCGCTGGCGCTGCGCACGGCGCGCGCGGTGAATCACCTGAAGGCGACGCTGCTTGCCGGCTTCACAACCGTGCGCGACCTCGGCACCGAAGGCGCCGGCTACGCCGACGTCGGGCTCAAGCAGGCTGTGAATCAGGGTATCATCCCCGGTCCGCGCATGTTCGTCTCCACCCGCGCGATCGTTGCCACCGGGGCTTATGGACCGGCCGGCTTCACTCCGGAATACGCGAACGACATCCCGCAGGGTGGTCAGGAGGCGAGCGGGCTCGAGCAGCTCGCGCAGGTGGAGCGCGATCAGATCAAGCACGGCGCGGATTGGGTGAAGATCTACGCCGATTACCGGTGGGGGCCGAACGGCGAGAACGAGCCGACGTTCACACTGGACGAGCTGAAGGAAGCCGTCGACATTGCGAAAAGCTCGGGCCGGCCGTTGACGGTGCACGCGACGACGGCCGAAGGGATGCGCCGAGCAATTCTCGCCGGCGTCACGACCATCGAGCACGGCGATGGTGGAACGCCGGAAGTCTTCAAGATGATGGCCGAGCGCGGCATCTGTCTCGTTCCGACGCTCGCCGCCGGCGATGCGATCATGCAGTACAACGGCTGGCATAAGGGCGTCGACGCCGATCCGGCGTCAATCGTCGCGAAGAAGAAGAGCTTCAAGGCCGCGCTTGACGCGGGTGTGACCATCTGCAACGGCAGCGACGTCGGCGTATTCACCCACGGTGACAACGCGAGAGAAATCGAGATGCTCGTCGCTTACGGGATGACACCCGTAGCCGCGCTCCGCTCGGCGACGTCGATCGACGCGAAGATGCTGCGGATGGCCGACGAGCTCGGTCAGGTGAAGGAGGGCTATCTGGCGGATATCATCGCGGTGAAGGGCGACCCGACCCAGGATATCTCGGCCATTCGGGCGGTGCAGCTCGTGATGAAGAACGGGACGATCTACAAGCAGTAACGCGGGAAGGGGGAAGAGGTGCGGGGAAGGGCGAGGCTATTAACTGATTGCTTAGTTTTTAGTGAAACCTCCCCTGGCTGGCGGTCGTACGGGATGCGATCACCCATACGGAGTTACGCCGGATGACAGCTGTTTCTTCAATCGATCGCACCGCAGACATGTCACCGCGTACGAAAGGAAGGTTCGCTGGCGGGGTGTATCTCCTTTACGTAATCGCCGGCGTCTACGCCCAGACCTTTATCAGCGATCGTCTCGTCGTATTCGGTGACGCCGCGAGGACCGCCTCCAACATTCTGGCCAACCAATCGTCGTACAGGCTCGGATTTACGGTTTACCTGCTGGAAATGGCGGGCCAGATCGCGACAGTGGTGCTGTTCTACCAGCTGCTGAAACCCGTGAGCAGGACGGGCGCGATGCTCGCCGCGGTATTCGAGCTGACTGGATGCGGGATCAAGATCTTCAGCCGGCTGTTCTACTTCGCACCGTTGCTCGTGCTGGGCAGCAGCGCTTCGTATCTGAGTGCGTTCAACAAGGAGCAGCTCGACTCGATCGCGCTGCTGCTGCTCAGGATCAACAACAATGGGGCTGCGATAGCCCTCGCGTTCTTTGGATTCTCCACAGTATTGCAGGGCTGGCTGATTTACAGATCCGGCTTTCTGCCGCGCGTGCTTGGCGTCATCGCAATCATCGGCGGATTCGGTTGGCTGACATTTCTGTCACCGCCGCTGGGAATGCGCCTGTTCATGTACGTGGCGGTATACGCGTTGCTCGGATTGCTGGCGACGATTGGCTGGCTGCTCACTGTCGGAGTGAACGACCAGCGATGGAGAGCGCGCGCCGCTCAGGCAGCATCGTCGATCTGGACTTAGGCGGGAAGGGGGGAGAGGGAAGAGGGAAGCGGGAAGAGGACGAAGGAGTTGAGACGTGTTCGCGAGCTTTATCCATTTTCACG
>DATCPG010000054.1:0-12264 GCA_036570225.1 Gemmatimonadaceae bacterium
TGCGTCGCGAAATACTTGGCGCCGATGAGGACGTCCACCTCGGGCGGACCAAATTGACCGTAGTCTTCGCCGTCGGTGAAAAGGAGGTCCACTCCCACATTCGGCTTCGTTTTCCTGAGAGCGTCGCCGAGTGCCACGAACATTCCGACGCCCGAGGCGCCGTCGTTCGCGCCGGGAACGGGCATTTTTCTCTCGGCTTCCGTAGCTGCCGACTCGGAGATCGGACGAGAGTCCCAGTGGGTGAGATAGAGGATCCGCTCCTTCAGGTCGGGGCGGAATCTGGCGAGAATATTCCGAAGGGGGAGCTTCTTTCCGTCGGCCGTCGTGTAGGTGAAGCTCTGCACGAGCACAGTGTCTGCCCGGGCGCGCATCTGGCTAATGATCCAGTCACCGGCTTTTTTCGCCGCGGGTGTTCCCGGAACGCGGGGACCGAAATCGAACTGCGTTTTCGCGTAGGCGTAGGCCGCGGCTCCGTCGAAGACGGTGGAAGCAGCCAGGCCGCTAGCTTCCCGTTGGGCAGCGCTTCCCTTCTGAGAATCACCGCCGCACGCAATGGCGAGAGACGCGAACGCTAGAACGATCATTGGCCTCACTTGAATTCCCCCGCGTAGAACTGAAGGTGCATGACGGCGCTCAGCACGGTCTGCGTGAAGTGGCGGTTAAGGTTACGGTCGAAGCTCTCGACGCGCGAGACCACGAAGCTGGAGGACAGATTCTCCGCCACGTCAGTATCGGCGCTCATGCTGAACGCGCGGCGTCCGTTGTCGGTGAGCCGGCTCTCACCGCTCAGCGCGAGCGGATTGATGACGAAGTTCTGACCCTGACTCTTCTGATAGCTGATTCGGGTGCGGAGATCGCTGCGCGGATTCCAGTCGGACGGCAGCTTCCACGGCTTTGCGACATCGATGCTGAAATCCGAGTTGTCTCCATTGGCGCTCAGTCCAGGTTTGGTGTCCAGACGCTTGGATAGCGAGAACCCGACGGTGCTCGAGAGGGGCCGGGCGCCTGCGAACACGATCGATCCGCTCATCGGGTAGCTTCGAATGTGAAGCCGTGCAAGATCGTCCGTGACCTCTCCGAACAGCGGCTGCGTGCCATTGAATTGCCTGGTCTCCAGCATCCGCGCGTTCGCGCCGACGGTCGAGATAATCGCGCTGAGTGCGGCGGGCCTGCCGGTCCATCGGAAAGAGACATCCGGGAAAACGACCTGAGTCCCGTCAACGACTTCCTGTGCCGACTCGAATCTCCGCGTCCAGTTGCGTGTGTTGATGCGCTGGTACCTGCTCGCTATGCTCGCGCCGAAAGGCAGGTTCAGGGATTGATTCAGAGAAAGCTGCGTGACGACGCCGACGCTGGTCGCCAGCTCGCCACCGAGCTCACGAAACGAGTTGATGCCTCCGACCGCGAACTGGTATCCGAGCGTCGCGGGAACAGCGCTGCCATCGTACACGGAGAGCACGCTTCGGTTGAAGTTGACATCGATGGGCTGGAGCCCGCCGAGAAATCCGCGCAAGAAACTGTCGCTGTCGGTGTATAGCTTGATCGCGCGGGGAAGATCGAGCGTCAGGCCCGCTGTGGTTGTTTGCGAATTGCCGAGCCGGCGCGGAATCTGGAGGTTACCGGAGCTGTCGGACTGTCGGGCGAAGCTCAGGGTGTTGGGGTCCCGCAACATGTTGTACGAAGTTCCGAAATCCAGCCTGGGCCTGAACCACGAAGTGATGGGCGGCGAGATGTTTATTCCCGCCTGCATCGCGCGCTCGCGCTCGAGGCCGGTGTCGTACCCCACCAGTCGATCGCGGTCGCTGGTCGCGACGACACCAAGCGGTGAGTCCGTGCCGTAGCCGCGTAAGTCGCGGACCGACGTGATATCCCATCTGACGGACGCGGCCTTGAACGGGTGGAAGACCAGGCTGCTTCCATTGCGCCAGGTGCGGTTCCGCCCTCTCACTGGGCGCGCCGTATCGTCGAGCGCGAGCGCGGGCTTCAGAAACGAGACTCGGTCATCGCTCCCGTTGTTGTATACGCTCGTGAGATGAAGCTCCGTCGGGGACCATCGCGACATGTCCGGCAGCAGCGCGCGCGAGAGGTTGAAATCGATACCGATGGCAAGATTCTTTGCCTTGCCATCCTCGTATTCACTTCGCGACGCGCCAGTCGTATACGAAGTGCTGAGCGCGAGGTTGTTGAGAATCGGCGCCCACGCCGATCCGGTCATTGGCTTCGTTCGCCTAACACCCAACGTGATCGATGTTGCAGCAGATCTCGGCGTGCGCAAACCGTCCACGGCGTCGGCGAGGATGTCGGACTGCGAGACGTAGTAGGGCTGCTCGGACGACGACGTATAGTTGACGCTGAAAGGAATGGAGAGTCCCAAAGACGCGGGAAGCAGCTTCTCGAGATGAAACGCGGAGCTGACATTCCAACTGTTGTCCGTGAGGAAGGTCGGCTGCTCGGCGAGCTGCCTGAAATTGGGATCGCGCTTGCTGGCGTTGATCCGAATGTCGGCGAAGTCACTGGCGATCACGGTGAGTCCTGCCTGCCCGGCAAATCCCGTCTGATTCACCGCGCCCGCGAGCCTTATGTCGTCGACCCACATCTCGAGGGTGTCCGTCGGGATGATGGGACTCGCCCCTGGTGGTGAAGGAATGCGAATCATCCCGACCGCCAGCTCCTGGACCGCGGCGAGATTCGGCGGACTCACGCCGGGGTCAATCGTGTAGACGATGTAACCACTGTCGCAGGCGGCGAAACGGGATGTCGGCGGAGTTCCCGCCGGCAGCGGTGTGTTCTCGATCAGAGTCGAATCCAGTCCCGTGCACGTGTTTCTTTGCTTGCCTTGCAGGTACGAGTTCTGGATCTGCGCCCTTAGCGCGAAGAGTCGACTGAAGTCGATTCTTATCTCGGGGAGCCAAGCCTGTTGGCCTGGTCCGAAATTGAGCGGCGTGCGGAACATGTAAAAGTTGTTGGCGTCGCGAGCGATCTTGATGTAGAACTGGAGCTCTCCGTCGGGACCCCATCCGCTGCTGACCCCGCGAGCCCACACCCTCAGCTCCTTGTATCCCATGAAATTCTTTTCGCCTTCCGGGAATCGGTAATACGATTCCGCCCGGTCCAGAGGCGAGAGGTCGGTCGCTGTGAGCCGTAGCGAGCGCTCGTTCACCTGAACCCTGCCAGGCTGGTACGCGATGGTCTTGCTCGTCGGCGCATCGGTCACGCCCGGCGGAGACACATACGAGATGGCGCCGTTGCGGACGTTCCGATCCTGGGTGCCAACCACTCCGGACTGAACTGCCCCGAAGGTCGTTTGATCTCCAGCGATCCCACGCAGAGTTCTGTCGCTCGTCTTCAGCCAGGGCGCGCCGGTGAGGCGGAGCCGGGCGAGCGGAACTGTGCTGAACTCATCAAACGCGAGGCCGTCGCCCGAAATCATCGTGATACGCAGTGCGCGGGCGCGCCGGAGCAACGGACTGCCCAGAGAGTCGTCCGGAGTACGGAACGGAATGCGAAAGAGGACCCAGCAGACGTCCTCGCGCGGACCGCGGGGTTGTCCCGCCAGCTGGGGGGCGATGCCGCACTGGCCCTTGCGCGTTTGCCGTGTGGTGTCTGCGAGGTTGACGACGTACCGATACCACCGCTCCTGATCACGCTCCGCGGTAGTGAGGTTCAGAACGTTGTCGGCGTCGATATCTTCTTCGTCGAGGCGATTGTTGTTGATGGTGCAGTTCGTTTTGGAATCTCCAATCACCTGCCGGACGGCGTAGCCTCCCCGGCAGGTCTTTGCGGAGTACACGGTCTCGATCCTCGGTGTGACACCGGGGACTGTGTCGTACACGACAACGAGGGTGTCGACGACATCCCCCGCCAGCCCATTGTCGTTGGTGGCCACGTTGAAGGCGCGCGAAAACGGATCGCGCTCGCTGTCGAGAATGTCGAGGCCCTGAATTTGTTTCCCGCGATAGGTCGTGTCACGCATACCCGGAGTCGAACCCGCGGTGACGAACATCGTGTCAGGTCCGAATGCGACTGAGTTCTCGGAGATCTCCCCGAAGTCGAACACGAGGATAGGACTCTTGGCGCCGGAAACCGTGGTGGGAATCTGCGCCCAGAACTCCAGATTTTCGGCGTGCGATATGTCCGTTCCGCTCGGCCCCAGCACGGTTCGAACCGACCGCCAGCGGCGGCCACGGAGAGTGTTGGGGACGGTCCAGCGAAAAACGCCGGTGAGGTTGTCGAGCTGGCCGCCAACTGAAAGTGGATACAGCGTGAGCCACAACAGCTGCTCGGGGCCAGCCAGCCCTGTTCCGACTTGGGATACCAACGGGTCGATCTGGTCGATCGTATAGCGGACTACCTTTCCGTCGGCATCGACACCATTGGTTTGCCACGCAAGGGTTGCCGCCCGGTCGAGATCGAAAGCCGTTGATCCAAAAAGCGCGGGAATTTTCACTCCAAGCGCGGGCTGACTGCTGAAATACCATTGCGGATCTCCGAGAGAAATCGAGAGTCCACCTTCTCCTTCGAATGATTCGAGGTACGCCTGCTGGGATGCATTCGTCTCCGGACGGCTCCCGGCGAGCTCGGCTGAGAAGCCAATGTGGGAAGGAATTGTCGTCGCGCCAAAGGGCAGCTTCGAGACGAGACTCGTGAGCGGCTCGGCGTCGAAACTGAAAAGAGCGCTGACGCCCGCAACCAATGACGCCGCGGGTTCGAAGCCCAGCGGCGGACGGGTGAAATTCGTTCGCTGGCTCTGGGAGATCGCCGTGAAATTGATCTGCCCGTTGTCGAACGGAATTTCCGCAGTCGCGCCGAAGATCGACGTGGGGGTCTCCTCGAACACGGGATTCTCCTCGTACTGGACGGTCACCTGCCGTGGGCGAGGGAACAGCGTGTCGGGTCGATTGAACGAAACGCGCCCGAGATCGTAGTCGACGGAGTAGTCGGTTCCTCTGATTAGCGGAATCCCATCGACGAGCAATCTTTCCGAGTTCGGTCGCACCTGAACGGTGCCGAGCATCAGCGCTCCCCCTTCCCCACTTCCTTCAGCTTGATAGCGAACGCGGATGTGGTAAACGGCTTCAGGCCGCTGAGCCGACCGCACGTATTCCGGCGGGGTTGTGTAAACGGTGTCGTTGGTCGGGTTTCCGGCGGTTGCGAGACCGTTCGAGGCAAAGGGCTTGGCGGAAGGGAATATCAGAAACTGGTCGCGGATTGTGTGCGAGCCTGGCGAGCCCAGGCTCAGCTCGAAATTCGGATCACTCGGCCGGGGCCAGATGCGATTCTCGAGATCGAAGCTCGAGCTGTTGGTGCTCTGAGCGAGACCAAAAAGTTTTAGATAAGTGTCAGCCGTTCCCGCAACCGGTTTCTCCTGATCCTCGCTGCTGCCGGTAACGATCTTGAGGGTGACGCTCTGCCTGCGCAGGTCGGCACCGCCAAGACGATACACACTTCTGATCTCGCGATCGAACGCGGGATCTCCCGGCTGCACGTCGGGATCCCAGATCAGATTGGCCAATTGATCGCGCGCGGGGGTGTAGGAAAGATCGGGAGTGCCGCCGGTCGCCGTGTAGATGGTGTCGCGCCCGTTGATCCGGACCCGGAACGCCACGACCAGGCGCTCGTTGTTGAGCGCGAGGGGTCGGACCAGCGCGATCCAGAGCAGAGACGGATCCGCGTAGTAGTCCACGCCTTCACGCAAGTACTCGTAGACCTGCCCGCGTCTCGAGCGTGGATTGCCGATGAGACGGAACTGTGGGCCGCTGGGATTTGGCGGCTGGCCTCCGATCAAGAGGCGGTAAAGAAAAATCTTCGTGGGTCGCAGGGTGTCGGGAAGCGCCGCGGACAGCGCGGCCATGCGACGCGTATCGAGAATGTCGACATTCGGATAGGCGCTTCCCAGAAGTTTCGGATCGATCGTGAAGAAGAAGCGCCGCGGCTCGAACTGATAATCCTCGATCTTTCTGTCGATGGCCTGGAGAGTCCGATCGCCGACCGTGAAAACGTGGTCGCGGACGATGTTTCCTTTCTGCTGCGCAAGAATGGTCTTGAGTCTCATCGAGCCCAGTTTCAGTACGCCCTGGACGCCGTAGTTGCCGCTCGGAATTCCAGCGGTGATGTAGCGCGAAGTCGGCGGCTGGAACGTGACGTTTCCGAGCTCGAGACGCTGAAGCACTTCGTTTCCTTTGCCTTCGTAGTAGATCGAGATGTTGTTCGACGCGTCGAACTCGCGCTGAGTGTCGTAGTCGAGATTCACGTGAACCCTGTCGGCGACGGTTCCTCCCGATTTTGCAGCGAATTGGAAATCGACCAGCGGCTCGAACGCGCTCCTGCAATTTGCGCTGGGATCGAAGAACAGATTCGAGGAACACAGCGCGCTCTGGTTTTTCTCGCCGCGAAATTCGAGACGTCCATCCAGCTGGAGTCCGAGATCGGCGTACTCGCCGAGAATGGGAACCGGCTTGGGCGTGACGCTCGGCTTCGGTTTCGGGGGGAGATCGCCCGGGTATGACGGTGCCGGCACGGACGTCGCGAAATTGCTAGTTGCAACCTGGCCCCACACTGCCTCGAGTATCGTGCGCATGTTCTGCTGAAACGCGGTGGCACGCGCAGCTTCGATCTGCGCCTGCGCCTGGCGGAAGGCTTCCCTGTCTCCAAGGGAAAAAACCGACGGCAGCGTGAGCGGGAGCGTGTCGCGGCCGAGTCGCAGGCGAATTCCGGGAGTGCCTGGCGTTCCGGTTGGCGGCGCGGGCTGACCGGGTGTGACCTTCGTCGTGTCGCGCGGGTCCTGCGCGCGCAATGTCGAGCTCACGGCGCAAAGCGTCAACAGCGCGCCGATAACGAGCGTGAAACTCGGTGCGCCGTGTTCGATCGAGTGAGCGGAACTCGTTGTCTGCGTGTCGCTTACCATAGAGCGCACGGTATATTTCACTCTGTGAAGATACTGCACCGCTACGTGCTAAAGGAACATGTGGGCCCGCTCACATTCGCCCTCACAGCGCTCACTTCCATCCTGCTGTTGCAGTACATCGGCAAGCATTTCGGAGAGCTGGTGGGCAAGGGCCTGCCGACGCTGGTGATTGCTGAGTTCTTCGGACTATCGGTGCCGCTGACCGTTGCCCTCACTCTGCCGATGGCAGTGCTCGTGGCGACCCTGTACGCGTTCAGCAGGCTCGCCGCGGAAAACGAGATCACCGCACTCAAGGCGAGCGGAGTCAGCCTGGTCAGCGTTCTGAAACCGGTACTCTGGGCCGCTGCCGGCGTTACGGTCGTAATGATCTTCTTCAACGACCAGGTCCTCCCGAGATCCAACCACCGGCTGGCAACACTACAGCGCGACATCGCGCAGAAAAAGCCGACGTTCGGGTTGCGCGAGCAGGTGATCAACGAGGTGAGTCCCGGAAAGTTCTACCTGCGCGCGGGGCACCTCGACGAAGCGACGAATCTGATGCGCGAGGTAACTATTTACGACATGGGTGATCCGACGCGGCGTCGTACGATTTACGCCGACAGCGGAAACATGGACATGAGCAAGAACCTGGCTGACCTCGAGCTTATTCTCTACCATGGCAACATGCAGGACGTTCCGACTGCGAACCCCGACGAATTGCAGCGACTGTATTTCGACTCGACGCGAATTCGGGTGCGCGGCGTGGGCAACCAGTTTCAGAAGTCGACGGCCGATTCCTACAAGAGCGATCGTGAGATGACCGTATGCGAGATGCAGGCGGCGCAGGACCGAGCGCGCAAGGAACATCAGGCGGCGCGCAAGGAATTCCAGAAAACACTCGCGTCGCTGCGCAAGGCCAGGGTCCAGGTGAACAAGGATGTACTGGCCGTGGATCCGAGGGAGCCATGGGATGTGGGCCTCGGCCGCCTGTACTGCAACGCGATCGCTTCGCTCAAGCCGAAAACGGCTCGTGCGCAGGCGCCCCCGCGCGCGTCGGGAGCACAGGTCCCGCAGGCACCGATACCGCAGGCACAGACAAAGCCGATCGCTCAGAAACCATCGAGCGCGCCACCGCCACCACCAGAAATCGCCAACCAGCTCGCTTCCATCGGGACATTGCGCGCCAGGCTCGATGAGAGCACCCAGCAGATGAACGCATACGGCGTCGAGATCCACAAGAAGTTCGCGCTGGCCGTCGCCTGCTTCGTGTTCGTACTGCTTGGCGCGCCGATTGCGCTCAGATTCCCGCGCGGCGGCGTTGGGCTCACGATTGGAGTCAGCCTGTTCGTGTTCGCTCTCTACTACGTGTGCCTGATCGTGGGAGAATCGCTGGGCAAGCGCGGGCTCATTCCCGCGGTCGTCTCGATGTGGATGGCAAACGTCATCTTCGCGCTGATCGCGCTGCTTCTGCTGGCAAAAATGGGCAAGGAGGGAAGCACTGCTCGCGGAGGCGACATGAAAGAGATGTTCGACTCGATTCGCGGCTGGGTGCGGTCAAAGGTCGGCCGTAAGAAACCAGTAATCGAGCCTGAGAGAGTCGCGGCTTGACGAGAATCGTGCGGGCGCTGGACCGCTACGTCTTTACGGAATTCTGGAAGATCTTCGTGACGACCGCGCTCGGGTTTCCGATCCTGATCATCATCATCGATCTCACGGACAATCTCGACAAGTACCTCTCCCAGCATCTGAGCGCGGGCCGCATCGCGCTCAGCTATCTGTACTGGGTGCCCGACTCGATGTTCATGATTCTGCCGGCCGCGGTCCTGTTCGCCACGGTGTTCTCGATCGGTGCGCTCACGCGACATTCGGAGATCACGGCTGCCAAGGCGTCGGGAATCAGCTTTTATCGCTTCATCGCCCCGATATTCGTAGGGGCGGTGTTTGCGACCATCATCGGGCTCATACTGGGCGAGCTGGCGCCAATCACCAACAAGAAACGCCTGGACATCCTTCAGGGAACGCTCACGGTCGAAACGTCGGACCGATACAACTTTGCCTATGCCGCGGATCGCGGACGCGTCTACAAGGTTGGTGCGCTGCACCTGCTGACGCCATCGATCGAGGGAATGGTGATAGAGCGCAAAGGAAACGGACCCGACTATCCGTCGTACGTCATCTCGTCCAACAATGCGATGTATCGAACCAGAAAGGGATGGCTATTGCAGAAGGGTGCGATGCATCTTCTTACCGACTCGATGCAAAATCTTACTTTCAGTTTCGACTCGCTGGTCGATCGACACTTTACGGAGCCGCCCAAGCAGCTCACACTCACGCAGAAGGCCCCCACCGATATGGGCTTCCGTGAGCTGGGCCGATTCATCACGTCCATGGAGAGATCCGGGGCCGAGGTCAATGAGCTGCGCGTCGAGCGGATGCTGAAGCTCGCAATCCCCGTTACATGCATCGTGATCCTGCTCTTCGGTGCGCCGCTCGCGACCAGCACCCAGCGCGGCGGCGCGGCGTACGGAGTGGGACTGAGCCTGGGCACCACCGTGATATTTCTGATGCTCATTCAACTCACGAAAGGCATAGGCGGCAAGGGAATGATTCCGGCGGATCTGGCAGCGTGGCTGCCGAGCATCATATTCGGCGTCGTGGGAGCCATCCTCTTCGCGCGCGTGAGAACTTGATCGGAGATCCACTCGGCCCTTTCAGGAAAGTTGGGGACTGGAGTTATTTCCTCCGCGACATCGCTCGCGCCTTCAGGGATCCAAAGACTTACGGCCCCGAGATGATCCGCCAGATGCGGAACATCGGCGTCGACTCGCTGCCGCTTGCCGCGATCGTTGCCGCGTTCATCGGTGCGGTCACGGCAGTTCAGACCCGATACCAGCTGTTCGGAGGCGTACAGCTCTCGGTCGTGGGACTGATCTCGCGGCAATCGATAATTCTGGAGCTCGGCCCGTTGCTGACCGGACTGGTCCTCACCGGCCGCGTCGGAGCACGCATCACCGCCGAGGTTGGAACGATGCGCGTCACGGAGCAAATCGATGCGCTGGAGACGCTGGCTTACGATCCAATAGCGTATCTGGTGGTGCCGCGACTGATCGCGGCGCTGGTCATGCTGCCCGTGCTGACAATTCTCGCGGACGCGATCGGTGTGGGGACGGCAATGGCCACGGCCGTCACGACCACCGATGTCACGAGCGCCGACTTCATGCAGGGGCTTCGGCTCTCGTTCACGCCGTTTCAGATAGTGTATAGCATCATCAAGGCGACTATATTCGGGGGCACCATAGCCTTCTTTTGCTCCTACGAAGGCTATACCGCGAATGTCGGCGCCGAGGGCGTCGGTCGCAGCACCGCTCAGGCAGTAGTCGTGACGTCGGTTGCCATCCTCGTGTTCGATGCACTCATCGCGCTTCTGCTCGCCCCTTACCTCCAGGCATGAAGACAAGAGACGAAGTACTGGTTGGTTTAATCGTCACAGCCGCAATCGTAGTCACTGTCCTCGGCTCGCTTTGGCTAGCTCGCGGTGGGCTATCCAAGGGGTATCCGCTTTATGCGAAGTTTCCCTGGGGTGCCGGGCTCAAGCAGGGACAGCCGGTTCTACTGGTGGGCGTGAGCGTGGGATACGTGGACGAGGTCGACCTGCATCAGGATGGAACGCTCGTCACGACGCTGCGGATTCAGAAGAACTACCAGGTGCCTGTCACGAGCAAAGCAGCGGTTGTGCCGAACGGGATTTTCGGCGATATGGCCATAGCGGTGACGCCGTCACGGCCTGACGCGAGGTCGTTCAAACCCGGAGACACGGTTCCGGTCGGGCCATCCACTCCGGGCATCGCGGAGCTCACCACCAAGGCCGACTCGATCACGCGGTCGGTGAATGCAATGACGTCCGCGTTGGAGCACGAGATGGTGGCAGGCGGCGGAATACGGGATCTGCGGAACACGATCTCGGCCACGAATCGCATGGTGAATGAGCTCGCTGCGGTAGCGTCGGAGCAATCACGGCAGCTGACAGCGACCATGACATCCCTGCGCCGCGCCACCGGCGCGATCGACCCGGCAAAGGTGGATTCGACCCTCACGAATTTCCGCAGTGCCAGCGCGAACCTGGCGGCGATGAGTACCGACCTCAAGCAAACGACGACCAAGCTCGATGCTATTATCGCGAAAGTCGACGGCGGAGACGGCAGCGCGGCCAAGCTGCTGAACGATCCCGGCGTCTACAACGACGTGCGTCAGCTGCTGCAGCGGATGGATTCGCTGGTAGCCGACATCAAGAAAAACCCGAAGCGCTACATCAACGTAAAGGTTTTCTAGCAGCGACCGGCTTCGGCCGGTGCACGCGCGCCGGTGGCTGTCGCAGCTGCCAGCGAATTCTGAGGGTCGCGGCCACGATCACCAGCACCGCGCACAGCTCTACGTAAACCTTCTCCCCGTCGAGAAAGTCGATCGGCGCATCCTTGAGATTCGGATCGGTAAGGATCCCGTGAACGAAAAAGAGGGCAGCGGTCGCGTAAGCCGTGAAATGGAGCATCTTCCACTTCTTTCGCCCGAGCTCGCGCCGGAAGTACGAGGTGAAGACGACAAAGGCGAGAGAGTAGAGCGAGAGCGCGCCCAGGACATTGATCCACGGCTGCTTCGGCGCGTTCACCGGATAGAGGATGTCGACCAGCGTGAACTTCGCGGTGGGCGAGAAGAGGATGATCACCGGATGGATGGCGGCGATCGCCAGCGCGATGTAGGCTGTCCAGTTGTGGATCTTGAACGTATTGATCCGGCGGTGCGGCCAGCTCCGGACCGGGTTGTACTTCACGGACATCACGAGCCCGATCAGAATGTTGAGCGTGAGCAGCGTCATCGCCGCCAGGCCGAAGTAGCTGGAAAGCTCGATTGCGGTCATCGATGGGTGTTATCGAGGGATCGTTTGGTCTGACACTGTGGCCGACCCGAGAGTTGACAACGAAAATGCCGGCGGGACGAATCCCGCCGGCATTTTTCCTACCATGAGGTCAGTCGCGGCGGAATCTAATCAGCCGCAACCCACCTTTAGAACGAGTACTTCAGCTGCATCTGCAGCGCGTAGTTCGACTGCGGGTTCTTGGTGTTGAATTGCTGGAACGGAGTGAAGATGAAAACCGATTGGGCGCCGCTCGCCCATTTGAGCGGCTGCCCGGCCGTGTTCTGCACGGCGCTCCGGCGGGTGAGCAGGCTCGGGCTGAAGCTGCTGCCCAGGTCCTGAGCGCCCCATCTCTTGTTCAACAGGTTGAGGAGGTTGAAGATGTCGAGCTGGAGGATGAAGTGCTGTCCTCTCAAGGTCGGCAACGACTGGCGCACCGACGCGTTCATGAACTTCGTCCACGGCGTGCGGC
>DATCPG010000055.1:0-3188 GCA_036570225.1 Gemmatimonadaceae bacterium
AGTCACGCTGATACATGCAACGCTGATGAACGTGGGATCGCCTACGGGGCGCGAGCCCTATGGCGACAGAGTGCCCGTAGTAGTCGCAGGAGTAGCGCCCTGCCAATCTGGAGACCGGGAGAGCCGGACCACAGGGCGAAGTTGCGCCGTCTAACTCGGCGTTGGATCACTCTCGCAGAGAGTAGAGGTTCGGAAGGAGGAAGCCTCTGGGTCACCCGCCTCACCTGGACGCGAAAGCGCGAGGGGACAACAGCATGGCGGGGAAGCGTGGAGCATTGTGAAGGCGTTGAAGGTGCTGCCGCGCGAGGCCCGTGTGATATGGCGAAGACCAGACTGTTTGAAGCCTAGTTCCCAGCGATGGAAATGTGCATTCTCCGATATACAACGCCCAGCGCGGAGCCACCAGCATCAGGCGAATCCCCTTTGCTTCGCCCCAACCCTTCCGGCTGGTGGGCGGTGGACAACGAGTTCACTCAAGGGAACGGACAGGCCGCCTACGTCACACTCGATACGTCCAACGCAAGGGGAATTCGGGATCGCCTAAGGGGCGCGAGCCCTACGGTGACGGAGTGCCAGTAGTAGTCGTGGGAGTAACGCCCCACCAGGGAGAGCGGGAAAGCCGCTTACAGGGCCAAGTGGCACAGGTGTTCACGACCATCCGGAACGGCGAGGTATGCGTAATGCAGAGAGCCGAAACCCTACTGGAGATCATCCATGAACGCGGCAAGCGAGGATTGCCACTGGAGAGACTGTATCGGCATCTGTTCAACCCGGAGTTGTACCTGCGTGCCTACGGGAAGATCTACCGCAACGACGGCTCCATGACCCCCGGCGTCAACGCGGAGACCGTGGACGGCATGAGCCTGAGGAAGATCCAGGTGATCATCGATGCGCTGCGTTACGAGCGTTATCGGTGGACCCCGGTGCGACGTGTCTACATCGACAAGAAAGGATCACCGGGAAAGCGTCGCCCGCTGGGTTTGCCCACGTGGTCGGACAAGCTGCTGCAGGAAGTGATCCGTTCCCTGTTGGAAGCGTATTACGAGCCGCAGTTCTCCGAGCACTCCCACGGCTTCAGGCCGGGCAAGGGCTGTCACACTGCTCTGGCGGAAGTATCCGAATCGTGGCGAGGGACAACATGGTTCATCGAGGGAGACATCTCCCAGTGTTTCGATCGGCTGGATCACGCAATGCTGCGTTCCATCCTCGCCGAGGACATTCGAGACAACCGCTTCCTGCGGCTCATCGATGGACTGCTCCAGGCCGGATATCTGGAGGAATGGCGCTACCATGCAACGCTGAGTGGAGCGCCACAAGGAGGCGTCCTGAGCCCCTTGCTCTCCAATATCTACCTGGACCGGCTGGACAGGTATGTCGAGAAGACCCTCCTACCCGTCTACAACATGGGAGACCAGCGTAAGCCTTATCGGCCGTATATGCGGATGCACAAGGCCATCCGAAAGATGGAACGGAACGGGCAGCGAAGGGAAGCGCGGCCGATGCGTCGGCAACTGCAACAGCTCCCCTCCCGCGACCCCAACGATCCAGGTTTCCGACGGCTGCATTATATCCGCTACGCGGACGATTGGCTGTTGGGATTCACTGGTACGCGACGGGAAGCCGAGGATATCAAGGGCAAGGTCGGGAGGTTCCTGCAGCATCGTCTCAAGCTGGAACTTTCCGAGCGCAAGACCTTGATCACTCATGGGCGGACGGAAGCGGTCCGCTTCCTCGGCTACGAAATCGTGGTCCACCACGATGACGCCAAGCGCGATCGGAACGGTCACCGCTCCATCAACGGGCAGATCGGGCTGAAAGTGCCGATGGACGTCATACGGGCCAAGCGCAGACCTTATATGCGCCGCGGCAAACCGGCCGCCATTCTGGATCGTGCCCACGACTCGAACTTCCGTATCGTGGCACGCTACCAGGCGGAGTTCCGGGGCATCGCGGAGTACTACCAGCTCGCCTACAACCGGCACCGTCTCGGCTCGCTGAGATACGTCATGGAACGGTCGATGACCAAGACGTTGGGCCATAAGAACAAGCTCAGCGTCAGCAAGGTCTGGAATCGTCACCGTGCCACTTGGCAGACCGCCGCAGGCCCTCGCAGAGGACTGCAGGTCACGGTCGAACGGGGTGCCGGGAGGAAGCCGCTGGTGGCCCGCTGGGGTGGGATTTCGCTGGCCCGTAGGACCACGAGGGTAGTCCTCAAGGACGAACTCCCCGGTATTTGGAGGAAGCGTCGCGCCGAACTCGTCGGGCGGCTGATTTCAGGCCGCTGCGAGCTCTGTACGACGCAGACGGATGTCGAAGTGCACCACATTCGACGCCTGAAAGATCTCCCTCCGGAGGATCGGGCCTCACAGCCCGAATGGGTCAGGCAGATGGCATCACGCCGCCGCAAGACCCTGATCGTCTGCCGTGTCTGCCACGACGATATCCACAAGGAATCATCGACGTGGCAGTATTCGCGGAATCGAACACTGGAGAGCCGGGTGCGGTGATAAGTCGCATGCCCGGTTCGGTGGGGGGTCGCCGGAAAAGGGTTCGCACACGCGGATACCTCGCCGGCGGCCTACCCTGCGGCGGCAGCAGGATTCGAGTAGAAGGTAACTGTAATGCCCGAAGACGCCGGGGTGAATGGCCTGGCACCGCATGTGCGGGTACGGGAGATGCAGACCAAACTGCACCGTTGGGCGGTGGCCGATCCCGGTCGCCGTTTCGATGATCTGTACAACCTGGTGTGTGACCCGGCGTTCCTGCTGATCGCGTGGGAACGGGTCGCAGGCAACAGCGGCGCCCGCACTGCCGGTGTGGACCGTTACACGGTCCGCGACGTCATCGACAAGGTGGGAGTGACAGCGTTCCTGACCGACCTGCGCAACCAGCTTCGGCACCGGACGTATCGTCCGTTGCCGGTGCGGGAGCGGACGATCCCCAAATACGGTGGAAAGCTGCGCAAGCTGGGCATTCCGACGGACCCTGCATACGGCGAGGTCGCGTAGATCGGGTGAGGTTTCGGAATCGTTCGTCACGGTCACCCACCCGTTCCATCCGTTGGCCGGTCAGCGGTTGCGGGTGTTGTTCGAGCGCCGCTACCAGGCTGGCGGGTTGGCGTTGTGCTGTGAGGGCGGCTCGCTGGGCACGGTGATGCTGCCGGTGGACTGGACCGACCGGGGCACGCC
>DATCPG010000056.1:0-3946 GCA_036570225.1 Gemmatimonadaceae bacterium
TGATCAGCGTCCCTTCACCGATGAGAGAAAGCGCGAGGTGCGCGAGTGGTGCGAGATCTCCGCTTGCGCCGACGCTCCCTTGCTCGGGGATCGGTGGATACACATCGGCGTTGAGCATGTCGAGAAGTAGATCGACCAGCTCTGGGCGAACGCCCGAGTAACCCTTGGCCATGACATTCGCGCGCAACAGCATCATCGCGCGCACTTCCGGCTCGGGGAGCATATCGCCGACGCCCGACGCGTGGCTGCGCACGAGATTGATCTGCAGCTCGGCCAGCCTCTCCGCCGGAATGGCGACGTCGGAGAGCTTGCCGAATCCCGTCGTCACGCCGTATACGACTTCGTTTTTCTCGACGATGGTGTCCACGACGGCGCGCGTCCGGAGCATCCGCTCCCGGGCTTTCGGTGCGAGGCCAACGCGAAGTCGCTCGACTGCGACGGCGTAAGCTTCATCGACGGTGAGAGAATCGCCATCGATGAGGAGTTGCTCACTCATTTGCTCTTCTTTCGAGGAGCGGGCTTCTTTGCTGCCGGAGAAGGCTTCTTAGCAGAGGGACGTTTGCGGGCGACCGTCGCCTTTTTGCTCGATTTTCGGGAAGATCTGGCAGCGGCCGTGCGAACGAGGACGCGCTCACCTGGGTCCCACCTCCATCCTCCGGCGCCCGGCCCGATTTCCACTCCGCCGAGCCAGCGAGACTCGGTGTTGATCTGCTGCCAGTTCTTCTCACCGGCCAGCACTTGCCGCCCAAGCGGCGTGACTTGCAGCTCCCGCTTCACGAACTCGCGCGAGTTTTTCGCGGTGGGCGAAACGACTGCGCCGCCGCTGGCCCAGGTCAAAAGCGGATTCTTCCTTCCGCTCAGCCTCTCGAGATACGAATAGAAGATTATGTCTCCGAGAAAAATGCTCTCCTGCTTCGTCGCTACTTCCAGAAACGCGGCGACGGGCGTCTTGTGGCCTTGTTCGATTGCCGTCAGCGCCTCGCGCTCGGATCTCGACAGGCCGTTCGCAACCGAAGGGAATTCCTCGAGATGTCGCCAGAGCGCGAAGCCAAGGTAAGGAAGCGCCGAGAGGTCCTCGCCGAGCAATCGCAGGATTGCCGAGGGATTATCGGAGCCGAACGCCTTCCACGCCTTTTGCGCCAACGCGTACTGCTGCGTGGTCACCTGCGTCCGCGCCGCGTCCAGCTTCAGCAGCTCGGCCGACGACAGTGGCGGGATGTATCCGTCAACCTGTATCAGCGTCACCTTCTTCCTGCGCGGCGATCCCCGAGAGAAAAAATCGAGAACCTGGATCAGCTGGAGCTGATCGTACAGATCATCCTCAAACCAAAGCACCACCTCATCGAAGTAATCCAGGTGCTGGATCACCTTGTCGCGCTCGGCGAAGTTGCCGCTGACGTGCGCGAACTCCCCCCATCCCCGCTCCGAGATGAATCGCGCCCTCTCCTTGCTCAGCGCGTTGAGTGTCAGCGAGGAGTCCACCGGTCCTTCGTGCAACACGTCACGCCAGGCGACGATTTTCCCCGCGATGCCTGCCTCGCTGAGAGTGCCGGCGGCGCTGTCCCCGTTCGTGATATTCAGCCGCTGCGTCACGATTACTGGCTTAGTGGACGATAAGTCTGTCTGTCATAATTGAATTTTAGGTCAGGTTCGGCTTTCAGGGCAATGAAGAAGCTGAATGCGAAGTTCCCGTTGGGCGCCTGAGTGAAGGCAAAAATCGCTCTCCAGTCGTGCAGATCCCTCTGAAGCGAGACCTGCTGGCTGCCGAACTTGTGCGCCTGGAAATCGTAATTCGTTCCCCACGACCCGCTCCACTTCGGCGTCAAGTGATAGGTCATCTGGGACGCGAGGTTGTCGGTCGGCCTCATGCGGACGAATGGCGCGCCGACGATCCCGTTCGTCACCGGTACCACGTTGCTCGCCCCGGTGGCTGCCTGCTCGAGGCACTGCTGATATACGATCGGGTTCGCCTGAAATGGCACGCACTGAGTGGTAATGTCCTGCTCGATGATGATTCCGTTTCCGGTCGGCGGCCGCTGGTGGTTGGATGAAAAGGTGAAGTTCGCTTCCCAGCCTTGCGCCGACGTCGGAACAGAGTATTGGCGATCGCGCTGCGTAATCCCGGCGACGGGCGTGGTTGCGACCCGCCTCGCCAATGCATCGTCCGCGCTCTGCTCCGGCTTATCGATCTCAGGATTCTTCTCCGGAATGGCCTTTCCAAACACGCGGGTCAGCACGCCGAAAATTCCCGATTGGGCGTTGACGTTGAACGAGGCGTTGATCGTCTCGCGGAACGGCTTGAAGCGCGCGGTGTCGCTCATGACGTCGCCCTGGTACAGCGAATATCCCATGCTCGCCCGAAATCCAGGGAGCAGATCGGAGTAGAAGTCGGTGGAAAGGTTTGGCGTGGTGAAACCGGATCGATGAGTCTTGCGCGCCCGCTCGAAGTCGTACGCGAGCGACGAAAAGTTCATCGACAGGATCTTGATCTTCTTCGGCTCGGCGGTGCTGCTCGTATCATTACTCTTCATCTTCGCCTCGAGCACGTGCGACAAGCCGAGGCTGATCTGGTTGCGCGCGAGGGAGCCGAGGAAGCTCTGCCGGCTCCGGTTCGTCGCCTGGAGAAATTCGGTGCTCAGATTACCCGCTGGCGCGTAGGAGAATGAGATCACTGGTGTAATTGAGTGCCGGAATCGCGTCACGGGTCCGAATCCGGGAAACAGCGCGAACAGCGTCGGCGACGCCGTGAGCGACATCGACGGACGCTTCGACTGGTGAACCCATCGTCCGTCGCTCAGATGAGACCGCGTCCAGAACCCGTTCTGGCCATCGACGTTCTCCAGCGAGATAGAAGGCGAGAGGTTGAGAGTTCCGTGCATTAGACTCGGCAGGCCAAAGCTGGTCTGCCAGTCGAGATTCGTGGGGAACGATTTCGCGAACACCCGGCTCGCCTTCTTCGACGAGTCCTCCGGATCGACGACGACGAGGGTGAGTGGCTCGTCGACCTCCGTCGCGTTGAGCGAAAATGAGTTGGTCCACGCAAACCCGCCGATCCTGAGCGGCGTACTGAAGCTCGACGTCGTGTTCCTGGCGTTCCTTTTCCGCCTTGTGCTGTCCGGAAGCCCGCTCGCGTTGGTGAAGAACTGGTAGGCAAACTCCCCCGTCTCGTCGATATTGAGATCCTGGTGCGTCTGGTAGTTGAACGACGGCGTCCAATCGAGCCACTTGGTAATGCCGATCGTCGGAGCGCTGAGGCTGAAAGTCGGGAAAGTCTGATTAACCTCGCCGCGACCGGGATGCTGGGATCGGCTTCCGCCCAGGCTCAGCGCGGCGGCCCCGATCTTGGTGTCGTAGCTCGCCGATGATGTGATGCTCGCCAGGACGCTCGCAGGATTGAAGCTGGTCGTCCGCTGGACGAAGGTGTTGGTGACGTAATTGATGTTGGCGCTCAGATGCGTGGCATCCGAGAAGGACTGACTGTGCTGCCAGCTCACACCGGTGTTCGTCGTTCCGTCGTCGAGGGAATGACGAAATACTCCAATGCGACCGCTCAGGAACCGATCGAGCCAGCGGTACTGCATTTCCCCGTTCAGGCGCACCCAGCCCGGATCGCCAAGGCTGGATCGGGCACCGCTCCGCCAGTCGAGCGCGAACTCCGCGTCCATGTAATCGCTGAGGGCGAAATAATAGCCGACGTTCTCGACGTGCCGCCGGTAGGTTGGGCTGTTGCGAAACAGCTCGCTCAGCCCGAACCTCGGCGTCAGCACGCCGCTCCGCCTCCCCGACCGCATATCCTGAAAGATGAACGGCAGCCACATGATCGGGACTTCCCCGATGTAGAGCACGGCGGGCCGCGCAACCATGATGTTCTTCGAGACCATCTTCACTTCCTTCGCCTGGAAGTGGTAATCCGGGATCGAGTCGTCGCAGCTGGTGATAGATGCGT
>DATCPG010000057.1:0-1620 GCA_036570225.1 Gemmatimonadaceae bacterium
GTATTTACCCAAGCGTCGAGACTCTCACGGCGCAGGGGATTCTGATTCTGCTGCTGCTGTTCGCGACGATCAAAACGTTCTGGCCTGGCCGCAAACCGGAAGAGCCGGCAAATGCCGCCTAAGGCTGGCGTTGAGATGGGGATTCGCCCCAAGCGCTACCGTCTTCCCGAAGCGACACACCTCGGCAGAGTTCGTCTCCAGGTTGCCGATCTCGACCGATCTCTCGTTTTCTATGAGAAGGTCCTCGGCATGCGCGCCATCGACCGTACCGCCGATTCGGTGAGCCTTGGTCCGCACGGCGAGGATCGCGAGATCGTTCACCTTCGTCAGCTGTCCAGTGCGAGACCGGTTCCGCGCCGAGGACTGCTGGGTCTTTACCACTTCGCGATCCTGCTTCCCAATCGAGCTGCGCTCGGGCGCTTCGTCGCGCATCTAGCCGAGATCGGCGCGTACGCCGGTATGTCGGATCACTTCGTGAGCGAAGCTGTGTATCTCTCCGATCCCGACGGACTCGGCATCGAGGTGTATTCGGACAGACCCCGCGATGCCTGGCGGTACGACGAGCGCCAGATTCACATGACGACCAATCATTTGGATGTCGATGACCTCCTGAAATCGGCGCGCGGTGAGAGTTGGACCGGCATGCCGCCTGGCACCGTGCTCGGCCACGTGCATCTCTATGTAGACGACATCGACAAGGCCGAGGCGTTCTATCACGACGCGTTGGGCTTCGACAAGGTGGTGTGGAGCTACCCTGGCGCGCTTTTCCTGTCGGCCGGAGGGTATCACCATCACCTCGGCACCAACACCTGGGCGAAGGGTGCTCCGCCGGCCACGGACGCGGACGCGAGACTGCTGGAGTGGGAGATCGTGGTCCCCACTGAGAAGGATGCAGGTCAGGCCGCGCAAAATGTGGTGGGGGCTGGCTACGCGGCGAGGCCTGAGAACGGCGAGTGGATCCTGACCGACCCATGGGGCACGAGCTTGAGACTCGTTCCCGAGAAAAAATGACCGGGCGCGTCTTGACCGCGTGGGAACATGTGACAATCATTTGTCTCCCCCGCGACAAGAACCCACCTTTCAGGTCGTTTCCCATGCATCTCAAGAAGGCACGGACGCTTCCCGGAGTCACAGCCGCTTGCGCGGCACTACTGCTTTCTCTGGCGGCCTGCGGCAGCGATTCGACTGGACCATCTACGACTGTCGACGCCACTGCGGCGCTCAACAGCCTCGCACTGGGAATCGGCACTGATGCCGCGAGCGGCATCTACTCGCCGGAGTCGCTCGTGAGCTTTGCCCCGCAGCTCGATCATATCAACGTCACCATCGACGGAAAATCGCAGAGCATGTTTGCGCTGGGGATGCGGGAGACTTACCCGGCGGGCACATGCCAGGAGACACTGATCGTCGATCCGACGATCATAAATCCACCCGGTCAGTGCACCCCGCCGCAATTCACTTTCGCTCTGATCCTCTGGCAAAGCCATTCGGCCGACACGCCGCCCGATCGGCTGGCGCTGATCGTTGGGGACGTTGGCTCGATCAACTTTGCGGATGTGACGACCGGAACCGGCGCGTCCCCGGCGTTCGCGCTCTACACCGAAGGTCAGGACGAAGTCT
>DATCPG010000058.1:0-2477 GCA_036570225.1 Gemmatimonadaceae bacterium
GCACGATGCTTGGCTTCCTCGCCAGCGCGCGCGCAAGCGATGCGCGCTGTTTCTGGCCTCCGGAGAGGTTGATTCCGCGCTCGCCCAGGACAGTCTCGTACTTCCCGGGGAATTCGCTGATCGTCTGGTCGAGCTGTGCAACTCCCGCCGCCCATTCAGCAGATTGCGAATCGGGTGTGCCGTAGGAGAGATTCGACCCGACGGTATCGCTGAAGAGAAGACTCTCCTGCGGAACGAATCCTATCTCGCGGCGCAGCTCCTCGGGCGCGATTCTGCGCGTCGCCACCCCATCGATCAGTATTTCCCCTTCCTGCGGATCGTACATGCGCGGTATGAGATCGATGAGCGCGCTCTTGCCGCTACCGGTGGCTCCGACGATACCAAAGGTTGCACCGGCGGGCACAGTAAAGCTCACGTTGCGGAGCACCCAGCGCGGTTCGCCCACGGGATCCGACGGGTAGTGAAATCCGACGTTCCTGAATTCGATCGTGCGTCCGGAAGCCGCGGGCGGAAGACGGAGAACGGGTTCTTCGCCGAAGATCCCTGGACGAACGTCCAGTATCTCCGCGAGTCGCCCCATCGAAGCGTCACCCCGCTGGAACAGATTCACGACCCAGCCCAGGGCGATCATCGGCCAGGTGAGCATGGTGAGGTACATGCCGAAGGCGACGAAAGAACCGACGGAAATGGTGCCTCTGATCGCAAGGGTCCCGCCGACGCCCAGCACGATTACGGCGCCGAGTCCCCCGAAGAAGGCGAACAGCGGATTGAGCGTTCCCCACAGGCGCACCAGCGACATGTTCAGCGCGAGGTATTGTTCATTGATTGCGCCGAAGCGGGCGATCTCGGCTGCTTCCTGCCGGTAAGCGCGAACGATTCTCGCTCCGCTCAGATTCTCCTGTGCCCGCGTGGTCAGCGTCGAAAAATGCTCCTGCACCGCCTCGAAGCGGTCGTGAATGGCCTTGCCCATCCGCATGGTGAGCACCGGCAGCACGAGCAGGGGAACAAGCGCAAGCAGAGTGAGCTTGACGTCAATGCGGAGCATGAAAACGAGCGCGAACAGGGCTCCCGTGATCGTATTCGCCAGATACATCACTGCTGGCCCGACAGCCATCCGCACTGCGCTCAGGTCGTTGGTGAGGCGCGCCATGATATCGCCCGTCCGCGTCTGTGCAAAGTACGCGGAGTCGAGCGTCTCCAGATGTATGAAGAGATCATTTCGCAGGTCGTACTCGATCCAGCGGCTGACCCCGTTGATCAGCTCGCGCATGCCGTACCTGAACGCGCCACCGATGATCGCGGCGAGCACAATGAGACCGCTCAGCCTCCAGATCGTCCCTAAGGGGGCGCCAGCGCCAATAACGTCGATGGCACGTCGCAACAACCAAGGGATAACACTGGTGATTGCGGATGACGCGACCACAACCAACAGTCCGATTGTGAAGGGGATCCAGTACGGTTTGTAATATGGCGCAGCGATCCTGAGATTCTTCATATTTGGTATGTCGATTGCACGACACAATCACTCATGAGCTTGGCATTCCCAAGCGCTCGTCACACGATAGAGGAGGCTTAATGGTTCAATATATTCCCCGCTTGAATGCGTCGCTGGCACTATCGCTCGCGCTGCTTGTAGGCGCGTGCGCAAAGAGTGACAACACAGCCGCGGCGGACTCTGCTCTCAATAAGGACATCCAGCTCGCGAACCGCGATACAGCGGCGCAGCCCGCGCTCACCGACGTGCCCGCTGGAACGGTGACCAATCCGGCGCCAAGCACCAGCACTGCGGCGCGTACGACCACAACGCGCACGACGACGACCACTCGCACGCCGACCACGACGACACGTAAGCCGCCCACCACCTCGGTGACATCGAGTGGAAACACGGTTACGCGGACATCTGGAAGCACCGCAGGAGCGAGAGTAGGAACTATCGCCGCCGGCTCGACACTCAGCCTGACGTCGAACTCGAAGATCTGCACCAACACAAACAAAGTCGGTGATCACTTCACCGCGTCGGTTACCAACGCGATCACTGGCTCCAACGGCGCCGTGATTCCCGCAGGCGCAACCGCTGACGTCGAAGTGACCGAGCTCAAGCGCAGCGAGAATTCGAACGACAACGTGGTGATGGGTTTCCGCGTGACTTCCGTCAGATTTGGGGGACACACCTATCCGGTTAGCGCGACGACGAGCTCCGCCGATGTCGCGAAGGTCAGGAACCAGCCGAAGAGCAAGGACGTGCAGAAGGTCGTCGGTGGCGCCGCTATCGGCGCGATCGCTGGCCAGATCCTCGGCCATAGCACGAAGGCGACCGTGATTGGAGCCGCCGTAGGTGGCGCTGCCGGAGCGGGTGCTGCCGCAGCAACAGCGAACTACGAAGGCTGCGTCAATTCAGGCGGGAAGATCACCGCAACCCTCAACTCTGCGACTCAGGTCAACATCTAAGAGTTGGCGCCAACGAACAAAAGTCCGGC
>DATCPG010000059.1:0-3629 GCA_036570225.1 Gemmatimonadaceae bacterium
CTATGGCGCCCTCGCGTTGGCGCAAGCCGTAGAGCGCGGCGACCTGGGAGATGTGCAGATGCTCGTGCGGCCCCATCCGCTGCACGACCACACGACCCTGAGCGAACTGTTCAAGAATGCCGGAGGTCGCATTCACCTGCAGCAGACGGCGATCGCTGGAACGCCAGTCAGTCTCCGCTCGCAGGACGAGCAGCAGATCCGCGAATGGGTGAACACGTTCCGGCACGCCGCGGTCGTGGTGAATCTTTCGTCGACGGTGGCCGTTGATGCCGCCATCTGCGACAAGCCCGTGGTGAACCTCGACTTCGATCCATCTGCGGGCCAACCCGATCAGGATCTCATCAAGGAAATAAACCATCGATGGACGCACTTCAGCCCGATCGCGGAATCGGATGGTCTATGGCTGGTCAACGATACCAGCGAGATGATTCAGGCGGTGCGCACTTACCTGAAGAATCCTGGCCTCCATCGCGAGGGGCGCCGCTGGATCACGAAGTACGTTTGCCAGTATCCGGATGGCGCCTGCGGTGTGCGGATGGCCGCTGCGATCGGCCAGTTTCTGGATTCCGAGCTCGACGAGAGTGCCGCCGGCGCACCGTTGGCACCGAAGCACGTTTTCGCAAGCTGAGCTCGCGGGTTACGATGACGGCTGACGCGAAAAACGAATCCCACATCGTCGCAATTCTGCCACGGGGCGAGGCGATCAGAAATTTCGTTCAATCCGGTGCGCTCGACAGAGTCCGCAAGGGAGCGAATCTTACACTCATCTCCGTTGTGCCCGATCGCTCGACAATCGAGGAGCTCCAATCGAGGTATCAGCGGGTGATCCCGCTGGAAGAAGATCGCGAGCGCTATCCAGTTCGGATTCTGCGCGATCTGCTCGACATGGCGCACGGTCGCAACCTCTGGTCGGCGGCTGCGCGCGAACGGTGGCGGTTGCGAGACGCCGAGGCCAACACGTCGTTGAAGCGCCTGAAGCGTTGGGGGAAAAAGGCCGTCTCCCTCCCATTCGCGAATCGTCGCGGCATTCGGCTGTTGGAACGATGCGAGCGAAGCGCAAGCAGAGCGCTTCGGGCGTCGGACAGATACAGCGCGCTCTTTCGCTCGATCAGGCCCACGCTCGTCTTCAACGGGTCCCACGTGCACAGCCTGGTGGCCATTCAAGCTGTCCAGGCCGCACAGTGGCTAGGCGTCAAGACGTGCACATTCATTTTTTCCTGGGACAATCTGACCTCTCAGGGACGGATATTTCCACGTTACGACTACTATCTGGTCTGGAACGAAGAATTGAAGCGACAGCTGATCGACATCTATCCGGAAGTTCGGCCCGATCATGTTTTCGTGACCGGGACACCCCAGTTCGATTTTCATTTCGATTCAGCCGCATACTGGTCGCGCGAACAGTTCTGCGCCAGAATCGGCGCCGATCCGGCTCGACCCATCGTTCTGTACAGCACAGGCATGCCGAACCACATGCCGGGCGAGCCATTGATCGTCGAGCAGATCGCAGATTATCTGGCAGACATGTCCGACCTCGGACCGCCGCAACTTCTGGTGCGCGTTTATCCGAAGGACCGCACCGGTCGTTTCGAGGAGCTCGAAGCGAGACGATCAGATATCCTCTTTCCAGCGGCGCGCTGGGTGGACGCGTGGCTCACGCCGACGGAGGATGACAACCGGATGCTGACGAATACTCTGCGGCACGTTGACGCCGGAATCAATGTAGCTTCGACGATTTCGCTCGAGCTGTGCATGTTCGACAAGCCCGCGCTGAACGTCGGCTACAACCCGCCCGGAATGGATTCGATACGAGTCCCATACGCGCGCTACTATCAGTACGATCACTACCGGCCGGTCGTGGAATGTGGCGCCGTCGAAGTTGCGTGGACCCCCGAGGAGATGCGGTTGATGCTTCGGGCTGCACTCACGGATCCGAAGAGACGAAGCGCGGAAAGGCACGCGTTGATCGAGCGAATGTTCGGAGAGACTCTCGATGGGCGTTCCCACGAGCGTGTCGCCCGCGTGTTGTTGACGCTTGCGGCGGGATGACCGGTGCCTGAATCCGCGCGGGTCCATTCGCCGACAATCTCGGTAGTCACCCCAACACTGGATCGTCCCCATGAGGTGAAAACGCTCCTGTCAAGCCTCGCTGGGCAGCAACACCTTCCGCTCGAGCTGTTGCTGGTAGACGGGGCGCCCGCATCTATGAACGAGACGCAGGAGATTGTCGAGTCGGCGAAGAGCGGCCTTCCATTCACCGTCAACTACATTCGGCGGGGAGGTGGAACTGCGATTCAGCGCAACATTGGAATAGACGACGCGCGCGGCGAGCTCATCGCGTTCATCGACGACGATATCGTGTTGGAGCCGTCTTTCTTCAAGGAGATCATTGTCGCGTACGCCCGCGCCGGTGAAGAACGTGTTGGCGCAATTGCGGGATATATCACCAATCAGTTCCTCGACTCCGCGAAGTCACCTCGGTGGCGCTGGTATCGCCGTCTCGGGCTGTTTACCACCTATGAACCCGGCAGGTTCGACTTTGAAACGGGATATCCGATCAATCGTTACATGCAGCCGCCGCACGAAGGCATAAGGGAAATCGATTTCGCTGGATCGAACTGCGTGGTGTGGCGCCGCGAGGTGTTCGATGACGGCCTTCGCTTCGACGAGTTCTTCGCCGATTACGGAGTCGTCGAGGATGCGCACCTCGCGTTGTCGGCGCGAAGAAGAGGGTGGAAGATGTGGGAGGCCGGACGCGCTCGCTGCGTCCATATGCACTCTCCGCGCGGCCGTGTCAGCGCTCGACGCGTCGCACGCAAAACGGCGGTCAACTACCGTTTTCTCTTCGTCGACATCGTCCCGACGAGAACGTTGGGCCAGGAGCTGCGCTTCTGGCGCGTCCAGTTCGTGGACCTCGTCAGGCTGTTTGCGTGGGCCGCTCGCCACGGAAAAAGGGCTGAATGGGCCGCGGTCGTCGGGAAGATCGAGGGAATTATTGCTGCGACGCGCGTTCGTCCGGCGGCGCCGACTTCCCGGAAATAGCTGCGTGCGGTTAGCGGTTGTCTCCTACAAGGTGTGCTGGCGCAGCGCCGAATCGCCGTCAGGCTTCGCGACCGATGGCGGGTTCCCATTTCAGATGAAGGCTATCTCGGAGCTTTTCGACGAGACGAGGCTCATTCTACCGTTAGCCACTGTCAGGCGCGCGGCTGGTGAGGTCGCGTTGTCGGGTCATAACCTGATGGTTGTTCCCGTCGAGCTCCCGAAAGGCCAGGATTTGCGGCGAAAGTTGAGGCTTCCGGTGTGGCTGCTTCGGAATCTGCCTACGATCACGAGAGAAATTCGGAACGCCGACGCCGTCCACACTCCCATCCCTGGGGATTTGGGGAGCATCGGAATGCTCGTGGCGATGGCGCTTCGAAAGCCCCTGTTCATTCGCTATTGCGGCAACTGGCTCGTGCGGAAAACTCTGGCCGAGCGTCTATGGGGTTGGTTGCTACAGAATCGGGCAGACGCGCGAACGATCGTACTCACTACGGGCGGAGGGACAAATCGTCCATCGCGCCGCAATCCAAACATCCGCTGGATCTTCGCGAGCTCTCTCACACGGTCCGAGCTTCACCAGTACGCGA
>DATCPG010000060.1:0-8732 GCA_036570225.1 Gemmatimonadaceae bacterium
CACCAGGCGGGGCAAGATTAGCACCCACTACGCGGACAGAAAAAAGGCCCCGCCAGATTGGCGGGGCCTCACCTTCTTTATAGTAGCAGTCGCCTTAAGCCGCTCTGGTCGCGGATTCAGCTTCTGCGTCGGGCACGGGTCCCCAGATATAGGCGGAGAAAACGGGCGTCGGCTCCGTCTTGTCCCCTCTGGAGATGATGATGCCGAGTGGCTCCTCCGAGACTGCTTCCTTACGATCCTTTTTCATTCTGCTCTCGCTTGGTTAGGTGCCACACCGTGGCTCGTCGGCCAATAGAAGCACCCGACGTGCCCCGACCGACGCCATTCGCAAGTCGTTTGTATTGAAGGAGTTGTATTTGAACCCTCGGCCTGCGCCCAACAGAGTGTCGCTAAATGACACACGGGTATTGGACACCTGTGTCGTTAAGACACAAGGCTAGCTGGCGATTTTTCTGGCGAGAAAGGACTTGGAAGAGCTGGAATCGTCTTCGACCGAGATCGACCAGCCCTTGTATTGGCGGCGCAGCTCAGCGACAGAAACGCCCCGCTTGCCGCGTACGATCGTCCCGACGAGGTGAACGCCGCCATCCCGGGTTGCGCCCTGAAGGAGCTCGAACGCCCGCCCACGCTCCTCGGGGGACAGGTCGCTGAACGCCTCTGACGTGCAGACGAGTGCGCCGAGTGGAACGTCGGGAGACCAGTCGGCAAGATCCGCGACGAAGCTCTGGATCCGATCGCCGAGACCGGCGGCGTGGGCGGCATTCATCACGCGCTCGAGGGAATCCACCTCGCGGTCCACAGCGGTGACGTCGCATCCGTGGGCGGCGAGGTAAAGCGCGGTCCGATCTATCTCTCCACCGGCGACGAGGACTTTCGATTCAGCGGGTGGGTGTATCTCGCGGGCCAGAACACCATCGGGCCGGATTCCCCAGTGTTCGGGGCGGCGGTACTCCTCCAGAAGCTTGATCCGCTTTCTTCGCCACGTGTCGTACGCCGGGATGCGAAGTCGCTTCCTGATGATGCGGTCGACCTCAGCCCAGAGCAGAAGCTCGTCCATCGCGAACTGCTCGCCAGCGCGAAGCGAAGCCGCGGCCTCATCGCCAATCTTGAGAATGGCGGACCGCGACACCGACTCCTTGTAATTCTCTATTTCGTTTTCTACGTAAAGCTCGTACTCGTGCTTGAGAGACCGAGGACTGTGTTGCGTCATGGCTTCAGGCAAGGGTGAACCAGGCGTTTAAGGTAGACGGCCTGATGCAACTCGCAAGGCCCAAGTTCCAGAAGCTCGAGTGTAAGAACTCGTCAAACGCCCACGAGCGCGAGCTCGAGGCTGTCCGTCTCTCGTACGAGGTCGGCGATGCGCGCGTCGACATCCTCGAAACTTGCTCTACGCCCCATGAGCTCGAGCACGTGCGCCGCGCGAACTGCGCCAACAGCGCCGAAATTACCGCACGCGCCTCTGAAGTCGTGGGCCACACGTTCGAGTCCGGCGGAGTTCCGCGCCGCCACACAATTCCGGATTTCCGCGAGGACGCCCGGGATTTCAGTGCGGAAGATCTGCGCGAGCTCCTTCAGCAGCCCCCGATCTCCCTCGACGCGCACAAGAACGCTTCCCATGTCGAACGCCGGCTCGGATCGCGGCGCGAGATCCGCAGGCGCGGCGTTTGTGTTCGCGTTGATGCCCGTGAGCGTCTCCATCAGCGCAAAGAGCTCCGTCGCGTTTACGGGCTTGGACAGGTACTCATCGGTCCCGGCGGCGAGGCACGCTTCGCGGTCTCCCTTCATCGCGTGCGCCGTCAGCGCCACAATCGGGACATGGGTGCCCGTGAGTTTCTCTGCTTGGCGAATGGCCGCGGTTGCCTGCAGACCATCCATCTCCGGCATCTGCACATCCATCAGAATGAGATCGAACCCACCGTTCGCAGCGGCGACGACGGCTTCGCGCCCGTTCACCACGCTCACCGACGTATGGCCGCGTTTCCCAAGCAGCGCAATCACGAGCTGCCGGTTCACGGCATTGTCCTCCGCGAGCAGGATGCGCAGCGATCGACGCGCTTCATTGAGGCTGTGTCGGGTGATCAGCACCGGACGATCCAGTGGACGATCCTTCGCCGCGAGCACCGTTAGCATAGCCTCGAGCAGAACCGACTGCCGCACAGGCTTGGTGAGGTAAGAGGCGACTCCGAGCGATTTGCAGCGAACGGCGTCACCCTGATTGCCGACGGACGAGAGCATCATGATCATGGTTGTGCCAAGGTCTGGCCGCGCCTTGATTCGCCCCGCCAATCCGAATCCATCCAGGTCCGGCATTTGAAAGTCTATGATGGCCAGTGGAAATGGTTTGCCGGCGGCGAGCGCGCGGTCCAGCGCGGTGATCGCCGCAAGGCCTCCATCAACCAATGTCGGTCGCATTCCCCAGGTGGTGAGGATCTCCTCCAGAATGCGCCGATTCGTGGCGTTGTCGTCCACAACCAGAACCTCCAGCCCGTGAAGATCCTTCGGGTTGCCGCGAGGCGTTGGATGGGCGAGCGCGGATCGGATCTCGAAAGGCAGGCTCACGTAAATCGTGGTTCCGCTCCCCAGCTCGCTCTCGATGCGGATTGATCCGCCCATCAGCTCCGCAAGACGCGCTGAGATGGTGAGGCCAAGGCCGGTTCCACCAAAACGCCGGGTGGTCGATGCGTCCGCCTGGGTGAACGGCTCGAAGATCGTCGCCTGCTTCTCGGTTGCTATACCGATGCCGGTATCGGTGACGGCCAAGGTCACCAACACCCGCTCGCCCTCGATACGCTTGCAGTCCACCCGTACAACCACTTCTCCCGTCTCGGTGAATTTCACGGCGTTGCCAATCAGATTGATCAGGATCTGGCGCAACCGCGACGGATCGCCGCCGAGCGCCGGCGGAACGTCGGGCGAGATCTGGCAGGCGAGCTCCAACCCTTTGGCGTGTGCCCGTGGAGCGAGCGCGCGGAGGGTATCGGCGAGCGCGTAGCGCAGATCGAAGTCGATGACTTCGATGTCGAGCTTGCGCGCCTCGATCTTGGAGAAGTCGAGGATGTCGTTGATGATTCCCAGTAGCGCATCCGCGGACGAACGGACGGTCTCGAGGTACTCGCGCTGTTCCACCGTCACATCCGTTCCCAGCGCGAGCTCCGTCATTCCGATGATGCCGTTCATTGGTGTGCGAATCTCGTGGCTCATGTTTGCGAGGAACTCACTTTTCGCCTTGCTTGCGGCTTGCGCCGCATCTCGCCCCAGCCGTGCCTCAGTCGCCTCCAGAAGCGCCTGCTTGGTCGCGGCCTCTTCTGCGTGGAGGCGTTGCAGCTTTTCACTCATATCGATGAAGCTCGCCTGCAGCTCCCCGATCTCACCCGCTCCCATGCGGCGAATCTCTGTCTCGAAATTGCCAGATCCGATTTCGCGCGCGACCCGGGTCAGAAATGCAATCGGACGAATGAGGAACCGCGAGAGCAGTATTGGACTGCCGAGAGCCAGCGCGAGCACCATCACTGCGAGTACTACGAGCCAGACGCTTAGTGTAAACGCGCGTGCGCGGATTGCCTCGAGCCCCGTGTCGAAGGCGAGCACCTGCTGCCTGCCCATTCCGTTCATCAATGGGAAGATCTTGTCGTCCAACTGCCGGTCGAGGCTGCCGCTGACTATGGCGCCGGCATCGCCCCGAGCGTTCCTGCGCAGAAGCGACTCGGCAGAATCGCTGAGCGATATTGCCCGGTTGATATCCCGCTGCAATACGAGCACACCGGGGCGGCTGTCGGTGCTGTCCGCTTTGTCGAGCATCTCGGTGACCGCCTGGCGTACTTCTGCCGATCGCGCGTTGTGCTCGGCCACGTCGCCTTCCGTGATCCCTGCTACCCTGGAGTTGAGCTGCGTCGCCAGCCGGTCGAGAGCGCTGGCAAGCTTCATCTGAGCGGCGAGTCTTCCGAACGTACCCTCGATGGCGTCCAGTTGAACGCCCGCACGGCCGAGTGCCAGGCGGTTGAACAGATTGTCTCCGCGGAGTGACGTAATCGCGTCGTTGAGCTCTGATTCCTCCTCGTGAAACCGAGCTGCAAACTCGGCTGTCAGCAATTCTTCATTGATCTGCCGGAGTTGAGTGAATGCGAACCGGCTGTCCTGATACCTTTTCTGTTCGCTCGAGAATCTGAGTACCGCGTTTTCGGTCACGCGCATGCTGTCGATGAGCGCTCCGAGAGCTACTGGATTACTCGCCGTTTCTTCAGCCCCGGTTTTGGAACGATCCGCCACCAAAGTCGGCATCCCGCGCGCGAACGCGCTATCCGTCGCCCTTCGAGCGACGGCCAGCCCGGACAACGACTCTTTTTTCTCAGTCGCTCCGCCCTCGGCAGCAGCGAGCAGAGTGGCGGTTTCCCGCAGCTCCGCGCCGAGCACCATGATTAGGCGCTCTGCGGCTCCGATCGTGTCACCGACGTGCTTGAGCTGCTCCAACTCGTCGATCCTCGTGCGAGTTTCCCATACCGCGGCTCCGAGCAACACGATCAGAACTGTAATCGTCGGAAATCCCAGCAGGAAAAACCACGTCCTAAGCCGCACAGTCGAGCCGAACGCTTGCTTCCGCTGCTGCCGGCCGTTTGCAACCCGCGGCCGAAGGTTTGTTTGCAGGGCCATCGATTGAATTCTTATTGTTGAGGAATCGACGCGAGCTCGCTCAGAACTGCCTGGTATTCGGTGCGTATCTGTTCGAGCAACCCGGCGACAATCGTGACGTCGCGACTGCGGGCGGCGGCCTCCAACTCGCGGAGGTGGCCGGCAAGAGCGTTAGCGCGTACGGTGCCAGCGCCCGATTTGAACGCGTGAGCCGCGCTCTCGATGGCCTTCAGGTCTCCGGTTTGAATTGCCTGCTCCAGAGCGCCAAGACGTCCAGGACAATCTTCCACGAACGTATCGAGGAGAATTCCCAGCATCTCCTCTACGCCACCTTCGCGCAAGTCAGCGCGGAAGCGCTCGACGTCTACGCATCGCGATGTTCGGGGAACGATTGAGTCAATTGCCCCTGTCAGGGGTCGCACGTTTGCTGGCATGGCGAGGCCGTTGTCGTGGGCGTCGCCAGTAGCGCGTGAGGAAGGGTCGGCGGGCATCTGGTGTGGTATTGCCCGGCTACCAGCTAAACGATTTATGCTTTGCTGCGTCACTTAAATCACTGCTGCTGCACGATGAGCGAATCGAGCACATCGCGCACCTTTCTGGCAAGCGTGTCGGGAGAGAATGGCTTCTGGAGATAAGCCGTGCCGGGGCGCAGCACTCCGTGACGCACGATCGCGTCGTCGGTATACCCCGACATGAACAGCACTTTCGTGTTCGGCCGCAGTTTCGCAAATCGATCTACGAGCTCCCGCCCGCTCATCTCAGGCATCACGACGTCAGTGAGAAGAAGGTCGATCTTTGCTCCGTTGTACGCGATGCCCAACGCATCTGTCCCATTCACCGCTTCGAGAACGGTATAGCCAAAGCGCTCCAGAATTTGACGCGCGGCAGTGCGCACGGCGGTCGCGTCCTCCGCAAGCAGAATGGTCTCCGTTCCGCTGCGTGGCGCTTCCGTCTGCTGTTTCCTGGCGAACTGCTCGGGCGCGTGATCGAGCAGTGGGAAATAGATCTTGAAGCTCGTGCCCTTGCCCGTCTCGCTGTAGACCCAGATGAACCCGTTGCTCTGTTTGACGATCCCGTAGACGGTAGCGAGGCCGAGACCCGTTCCATGGCCGGGCCCCTTGGTGGTAAAGAATGGCTCGAACATGTGAGCGCGGGTCTCTTCGCTCATCCCGCAGCCGATGTCGCTCATCGCCAGCATCGCGAAATTGCCGGGAGTCACAGGCCAGTGATCGCGCGCGTATTCCGCATCGAGAGTCACGTTCGCAGTCTCCAGCGTGAGCTTTCCGCCGGTTGGCATCGCGTCCCGCGCATTCACGGCCAGGTTCATCATCACCTGCTCCAGCTGCCCCGGATCGATCATTACGGTGAGCGGGACCGACGACAGGTTCGTCTGCACCTCTATGTCTTCGCCGATAAGCCGGCGCAGCATCTTCTCTGAGTTCTCCACTACGTCGTTGAGGTTGATGAGACGCGGCTCGATGACCTGTTGCCGGCTGAATGCGAGCAGCTGGCGGGTGAGCGACGCGGCTGCGACGGTGGCTTTTCGAATTTCCGCGAGATCCTCGGTGCGCGGATCCTTCGGCGACACGCCTTCGATCAGCATATCCGTGTAGCTGAGGATCACCGTAAGGAGGTTGTTGAAGTCGTGTGCGACGCCGCCCGCCAGCCGTCCCACCGCTTCCATCTTTTGTGCCTGGCGGAACTGATTTTCCAGCGCGCGACGCTCCGTCATGTCCCGCAACGCGGTGATTCGAAGGGTTTGGCCTCTGCTCACGTGTGTTCTCGTGGTTGCTTCCAGCAGGAGCTTCGTTCCATCTCTACGCCGTCCCTCGAGCTCGTAGGTGCCTTCGACATTGTTCGTCGACCGCATCTCGACATCATCGCGAGATGCGTCGCTGACGAAGTCGATGAAGGGGCGGCCAATCACCTCGTCCATCACCTCGTAGCCGAACATTTTCAGAAAACCGGGATTCGCTTCCTGGATGATTCCATCCTGTGTGATCTTGATAGCGTCGAACGATGTCTCGGTAAGCTTGCGCAATCGCTCGGCGATCTCCTCGAGCGCCATCTGCGCTTCGCGTGATTCGGTGATGTCGAGAGCCACGCCGCCAATGCGGTAGACGTCGCCATCCGGGTTGCGGATCGGAACGGCGTGTGCGAGCAGCCAGCGGACACTTCCGTTTGGCTGAATGATGCGGTACTCGAGCTTGCCTGCCTGCTCACCGCGCGACACCCGGTTCATGTACTCGACCAGCCGCTCCCGATCGCCAGCGGGAACCGGTTCCACAAATGACTGGGGATTTTCGTAGAGGCTCTGGCAGCTGCGACCCCACGTCCTTTCGTAGGCGGGGTTTATGTAAAGTGTTTCTCGATTCTGCGCGTCCATTACGAAGAACACTTCATCGATGGTCTCCGCGAGCTGAAGGAACCGCTCCTCCTGCTCCCGCGCCTGGTGCTGCGCCTTCTCTATCAGCTGCTGTGAGCGCTGTGATTCGTTACGGTTGCGTTTGTCTTCGATCGCGCGCGTGATGGCAATCGGAAGCCGGGCGAGGTTCCCGGTTTTGAGGAGATAGTCGGCTGCCCCAGCCTTGACGCACTCGACAGCTCGCTCGTCGCCAAGCTCGCCGGTGACGAGAATGAGCGGAATATCGCGGCCGAGGTGCCGTATCTCCCGCACGGCTTCCATCCCCGTCCAATCGGGCAAACGATAATCCGCGATCACGATGTCGTAGTCGGCGGCCGCCAATCGCTCGGTGAACTGCTTGCGGCTGACAGCCCAATCGAAGCTCGCGCCCGGATGGCCTCTCGTGATCGCGTGCACTATGAGGTCTGCATCCGCCTCGCTGTCTTCGACCAGCAGAACGCGTAGCGAGCCCGGCGGTGCGGAGATCGCCGTCATCCTGGCGCTGCCGTCGTTCTAGCCGAGAAGTTGCCGCCAAGGGTGAAGAAGAAAGTCGCGCCGCCATTGTCAGAGGATTCCGCCCAGACGCGGCCGTTGTGTTTTCGGATGATACGCTGCACCGTCGCGAGACCCACGCCGGCGCCTTCGAACTCTTCGGCTCGATGAAGGCGCTGGAAAACCCCGAATAGTTTGTCCGCGTACTTCATGTTGAAGCCAACGCCGTTGTCGCGGACGTATATCACCAGCTGTCGGTCGGCGATCATGTGCCCGACCTCTATCACCGCCTTGTCGCGCGGCCGCGTGTACTTCACGGCGTTCGACAACAGGTTCGTGAACACGATGTCCATGAGACCGGGGTCGCACATTACTGCCGGAAAGGAGCCGATTCGCCACTCGATGTCGCGATCCCGTATTTCTGCCTGCACGTTCCTCAAGACTCGAGCGATGAGAGGATCGAGCGAAGTGAGTCGCGGGCTGGGCTGTTTCTGTCCGACATGGGAGAGATCGAGTAAGTCATTCACCAGCCGGGTCATGTGCTGTGAGCCATCACCAATGCGTTTGAGATAGTAGGCGACCTGCGGATCGATATGATCTCCTAGGTACTCAGCGAGGATTTTGGAAAACCCCTCGATCTGGCGAATTGGTGCGCGCAAGTCGTGCGACACCGAGTAGGTGAAGGCCTCGAGCTCGGCGTTCGCCGCCTTTAGCGCCCGACCATCAGCAACGGCGCGCTCCTGCGCTCCGCGTGACTCGGTCAGGTCGCGGGTCACTTTGACGAAGCCCGCCAGGGCATTCGACCGGTCGCGCACGGCGGAGAGGACAATGTTTCCCCAGAACGTCGAGCCGTCCTTGCGGACTCGCAGCGCTTCCTGCTCGAAGCGTCCATCGCGCGCGGCAATGCCCAGGTCACGCTTCGGCTTTCCCGCGGCGCGATCCTCGGCCGTATAGAATACCGAGAAATCCTCGCCGAGGATCTCACTGCGCGAGAAGCCCTTGATGTGATGCGCGCCTTTGTTCCAGCTCGCAACGCATCCCGTCGCATCGAGCATGAAGATCGCATAGTCACCGCGACTATCCATCATCTGATGCACGCTCTCATCGTGCGTGAGAACGTCGAGCAATGGGGAGCCGCGCGATACGCCAGGTGCGGGGTGCGCGACCCCGATGTGCTTCCTGGGTTGTCTGTTGGACAGCGCGCGGGTTT
>DATCPG010000061.1:0-11243 GCA_036570225.1 Gemmatimonadaceae bacterium
GACCAACAACTTGTGCATGGATTTCCAGGCGCGCGCGGTGACGTACATCGCGGGAACTCCATTCATCGGCGGCAACGCGCCCGAGAAAGGAGGACCGGGTGGGTATCGCGGAGAATTCATCGCCTGGGATGCGACCACCGGGAAGAAAATCTGGGGCATCAAGGAACCATACCCCGTGTGGGGCGGAGCGCTCGCGACGGCTGGCGGTGTTGTGTTCTACGGAACGCTCGACGGGTGGTTCAAGGCCGTCGACGCGCGTACCGGCAAAGTCTTGTGGCAATTCAAAGTCGGCTCCGGGGTGGTCGGAAATCCGGTGGCCTATACCGGTCCGGACGGAAAACAGTACGTCGCGATCTACGCGGGAATAGGTGGCGACATGGGACTCCTCATCGCTGGCGATGTAGCGGCAAATCTGCCATACGATGTCCGCGAGCGTGGAACCACGTTGCCGGACATCGCGCGCTGGACGAGCTGGGGCGGCGAGCTGTTCGTGTTCTCTCTATGAGCATCCAGAACCTTCAAACGTGGATGCTGCAAGGACGCACGGTGGCAGCTCTCTGCGCGGTTGTCGCGTTCGCTGCATGCAACCCTAGCGCCGGCGAGCGCAGCGACACAACGAGAGCGACCTCGGCTTCGTCGGAATCGTCCAGTGCAAGTCACGTCTACGTCGCTGGAGACAGCCTGCAGATCATGACGCACGACGAGATCCTTCCCGTCGGATTTCCGGCGTCGACAAAACCGCTGCAGATAAAAAATCCGTATGAAGGGGATAAGGCTGCGATCGGCACGGGCGGAAAGCTGTTCGTCGCCTACAATTGTCTGGATTGTCACGGCGCCGACGGATCGGGCGCGATGGGTCCCTCCTTCCAGGACGGTCGCTGGCACTTTGGCGGGGCGCCTGGGGACGTTTTCGAATCCATCTACCAGGGAAGGCCAGACGGTATGCCGGCCTGGGGTGGGCGTATTACCAACGATCAGATCTGGATGTTGACCGCATACGTGCGATCATTGTCGTCGAAGGACCTGAGCACCGAGAATTTCACCGGCAAGACGATAGAACGTACGGGTCACTGAATTTCGCCCGATGCAGAATCTTTCTGTATTCTTGCGAACCAGGCTTTCGATTCAGACTGGCCGGTCGTCTATAGGGTAGCGCCGTCCTGCCGCTTACTCTCCAAAACCCAAATGTCGCTATCGAGTAAGGTCCGTCATGGCCTCCCGCTCGGCTTGATCATTCTTTCAGCCTGTGCGAGAACGAGCCGAGTCGAGGGCCCAGCGCCCGCAGTGGAGGCTGACCGTCCGGACTTCACCGAGAGCACCGAAACGGTACCGCCGGGATCGGTCCAGGCGGAAGGCGGATACACGTACAGCCGCGAAGACGGAGCTACGAATCAGTCGATCGGCGAGCTTCTCGTTCGCGTTCCGGCGACCAGTCACGCCGAAGTTCGCGTTGCCTTCAATTCCTACTCGATCGAACGCGCTGGTGGCTTGGTACGACGCGGCTTCGAGGACATGGAGATCGGCACCAAGGTGCGCCTTCTCGAGCACGAAGAGCCGTCGGTGATTCCAAGTGTCTCGATTCTCGCCCTTACAACACTTCCCACAGGAAGTCGTGCGATGCGAAGCAGGGATATGCAACCGACCGCAAAGCTTGCCCTAGCCTGGCAACTCAGCGAATGGCTCTCTCTTGATTCGAATGCCAATTACACCTACGCCAGCGAGGATGGAACGCGCTTCTCGCAGTGGGCTGGCAGCGCGTCATTCGGCGTGGAGCTCACGCCGCGTATCCAGAGCTTCGCAGAATGGTTCGGAACGAGTCCCGCATCGCTCGGAGCCGGGCGAGTGGACTATCTGGACGCTGGCGGCGCGATGAATCTGGGCAACTCTTTCAGGCTCGACGCGCGGGCGGGAGTCAATGCGCGAGCAGGCCGCGATTATTTCGTCGGGTTCGGCCTTTCTCATCGCTGGTAGCGAGTCAGTTGCCAACGCCTCTTGCAACGAATCTTCACAAAGCTGAAAAGGTGCTGGACCGCATCCATTAGCTGGACGGCGGCGTCGGTGGCACTCCACCAAAGGCGTTGACGATCGCCAGGCCCATTCTCGCGAGCGTGAGCTGCGGTTCATTGTCCAGAATCCACCGCTGATCCGCGTTCTCCTTCGTCATCACGCACGCAACGACGCGGTTCTTCAGGTACCAGAGAGTGCACTCGGTTCGCACGGCGTCGGTCTCGCCATCCTTGTGAGCTGCACGTGCACCAACCAGGTAACGCTGGAGCATGAAATCCGTCGTGTTGTGCTCGAGTATGTCGAGCATGGCTGAATCCGCGGCAGGATTCACGGCTTTCCCCTTGGCCATCAGCTCGAAGAGGTGCGCCATCTCGTTCGGAGTAGTTACGCCGAGCCCGTACTTCACCGAGCTGTCCATCGCGACGCTCGAGTTGCGCAGAAAACTCTTCGAGTGAACCCGAGTGTGTGGCAAGCCGAGAGAGTCCATCTTGGCCCAGACGCGACGGATGATGATGCGATCGAGAAGGAGATTGGTCGCCGTATTGTCGCTGATCGTCGACATCAGCCAGGCTGCGTCGTGGACCGTGAGGATCGTGCCGTTGTGCAGAAACTGTATGATCCCGGAGCCCGGCACCTGATCGATCTTGAGGACCGTGAGTGGATCGTCGAGCGACAGCTGTCCCTTGGCGACGAGATCGTAGACTGTCACCAGAATCGCAACCTTGATGAGGCTCGCTGTCGGAAAGGTCTCATCGCCCCGCCTGTTGATGCGCGCACCCGTCTCGAGGTCGATCACGCTGTAGCCAACTATCCCATGGTGAGCATCGGCGATGGAGTCGAGCGTCCGGCGCAGACCCGCGGTGTCGGCGTGAACGGCGGCCAATCGACTCGACGGTGAACGACCCACTCTCGACGCTGCGCAGGCGACCACGCCCGCCAGAAGGATCACGGCGTAGGTCGCAGCTGAGCTCACTGCTCGGGAATGTCTGTGCGCTGTCATACGTTGGGTGGAGAGGGCACGATTATGGCAAATAGTGGGGGTCCAGCAGGTAATATAGGATTTGAAACAGCGTCACACATAAGCCGGACTGATAAGTCCTGGCCGGAGCCTCATGCCCTACGATCTGACCACGTTTGGTCTCGGCGAAATGTTGAAATGCAGTCCGCGCCTGCGCGAAACGGCAACCGGCGCGGCCACATTCGAGTTGGCGGCGCAGCGTATCTGCCGGTTTCTGTACGATGAGCTCCGGAGTCCTGAAGGGGAACGGCAATGCGCTCTCGTCCGCTGCTACAAGACCAACGAGTTCGGATCGCTGGATCCGGAGCTCCAGAGCTTTGTGCGCACGGTCATGGGCTTCCGTCAGCCGTGGCCGGAGATGAAATGTCTGACGCTGATGTCGACGGTCGGCAAGACTGCTGCCTGGAATTCCCGGCACAACTCGCGTGGACACAAAGCGATACCGCTTCCGAGTCCGGAGATAATAGAGAAAGCGCCGATGATTTCTCAGTTGATCAAGGAATTCGGCCTCGAAATCTCCAGCGTGATTGAACCGTCTGCCGAAGTCGTGCGCGAGCTCGCCGGCAAACGACACGGGGTCTTTCACGTCGAGAATGCACTCGGCAGTCCCTACATCCCGGCGCAGGAAGATTTCGTTGTGCGTTTTGGAATCCAATCGGTACTGGGATTTGGTGGCTTGCTGGTCAATGGTGACCTGTTCGCCCTGATCCTGTTCACAACTGTCCACGTATCCGTGACGACTGCCGATCGATTCCGGACTCTGGCGCTGGACGTAAAAAGCGGACTATCGCGCTACAACGACACCAATACCTTCAATCAAATCCGTCCGCCGACGCCGAGCGCCGTTCGAACGCCATAGGGAAACGGCGCGGGCGTGTACGGTTTTTGCCCTGATGCCCCCAACAAAGTTGGCCGCTCGAGGTACGATGCGGCTTTTCTTGATCTTTGGGAGGGAGGGGAAAATGGTGGTAGCAAGATTCAAAGTGGCAGCTCTGACGGTCGCAGCGCTGACTGTGGGGGCATGCGCCAAAAAGGACACCGGGACCGCAGATACGACCGCCGCATCGAGCACCGTGACCACGGACACATCGGCAATGGCGGCCAGCTCGACCAACCCCGGCGGCAACTGGAGCGACGCCAACATCTTCGCAATCCTGGACGAAGCGAACATGGCTGACAGCTCAGCGGGCTCAATCGCCACGACCAAGGGCACAAACTCCGCCGTGCGCAATTTCGGACGCCGCATGATGCGCGATCATCACCAGCTGCGCGCTCAGGGTGCGGCCCTCGCGAAGAAGCTGAACATCACTCCGGCGCCTCCGTCGGATGACCCCCTCGCCTCGGACGTCCAGAAGTACACGGAAACGCTCAACACTACCGCGAAAGGGAAGGATTTCGACAAGGCGTATATCGACGGCGAAGTCGACGTTCACAAGAAAGTGCTCGACATCGCGACGAAAGCGGCTGGTCAGACCCAGACTACGGAGCTGAAAAACCTAATTCAGAAGGCCGCGCCGGTGATTCAGGCCCATCTGGACAACTCGGAATCGATCCAGAAAACCTTGAAATAGGTTGTCGCTCAAAGGCGTAATCTTCGACATCGACGGCACTCTCGTAGACAGCAACGACGCGCACGCACAGTCCTGGGTGGACACGTTCGCGGAAGCCGGCTACGAGGTGCCGTTCGAAGTTGTAAGACCCCTGATCGGAATGGGCGCCGACAAGCTGCTTCCAAAAACAATCGGGATCCGCCACGACAGCGGGGCGGGCAAGAAACTGCTCAAGCAGCGGTCGAAGATCTTTCGCGAGACATACCTGCCGCACCTGCGGCCTTTCCCTGGCGCGCGGGCCCTCGTGCTTCGCGTTCGCGACGAGGGTCTGAAAGCGATCGTGGCGACATCGGCAAAGGACGAGGAGCTGAAAGGACTATTGAAGGCGGCGCAGGTCGCCGATCTGATGGAGGAAAAGGCGACTGCCAGCGACGCGAAGAGATCCAAACCCGATCCGGACATTGTAGATGCCGCAATCGAGGAGAGTGGCGTGGCCTCGAGTAAAGCTGTGATGATTGGTGATACTCCGTACGATGTCGAAGCGGCGACGCGCGCTGGAGTGCGGATCATTGGTTTCCGCTCCGGCGGATGGGATGATGCGGGTCTCGAGGGAGCCGCGCAGATTTACGACGGGCCAGCCGACCTGCTGGCTCACTACGATGCCTCACTGCTGGGGAAAAAGAATCGATGACAAATCTCTCGAGCCTGCTGCAGGCAGTGACCCAAACCGCACAACAGGTGGGTCCTCCAGGTGGCGGGCCAGGCGGACACGGTGGGCCAGGCGGACCACCACCTGGTTTCAGTTACACGGATGCATTCATGGAGCTGATACGCTTCGTCGGCTTTTTCCTCGCCATAGGCGCCATTGGATTCCGCGGAATTGTCCGGCGCGTTCGTGGGATGAGCGACGAAGCGCGAACCACCCTGGGAGCTGACAATGCCGCCCTGATCGGCATTCTCGGCGTGCTGCTGCTCGTGCTCAACGCCCTTGGCGCGCCCTACCTGACGGCGATCGCCGACAACAAGACCTTCGCCGAGGCCCTTCCGAAAAACCTGAATCCACTCGAGTTCAAGCTGGTGATGCTTGCGCTGGCATTCATCGGGTTCGCACTCGTCCGGGCGATGCCGAAGTTCGGGTGGAACCTTGCAAGGATCGGTGTCGTGCTCGCCGTTCTTCAGCCGCTATACACCGGCAGAAACCTCTCTGGAAAGGTGAATGCGGTACACATTTTCGCTGCATCGACGTGGCTCGGAACTCTCCTGGTTCTCACGCTCGTCGGAATCCACGGCATGATAAAAAGACCCGCTACCGGGTCGCAACGTGCCCAACTCGTCGCGGACCTGGTGAATTCCTTTTCACCTCTTGCCCTGACAGCTGCGACGATCGTCGCGATCACCGGCGCAACCACTGCGTGGCTGCACCTGAAGCGCATCTCCGCGCTATGGACCTCGAGCTATGGTATCGCTCTCATGGTCAAGCTTGTGCTTGTCCTCACCGTCGTCGTGCTCGGCGCATGGAACTGGAAGCGCGTACGTCCGTCGCTCGGAACCGAAGGAACCGAACATACCATCCGGCGGTCGGCAACGATGGAGCTCACATTTGCCGCGCTCGTGCTGCTGGCTACTTCGGTGCTGGTGACGTTGCCGTCGCCGAGGTAGGTGTCCGGGGCGATGCGCCCTTCACGTACTTGTCGAGCCAGTTGATGTATTCCCAGAGAAGGTGACGCTGCGTTTCCCGGGCGGTATAGCCATGCGGCTCCAGCGGGAGCTGAACGTATCGGACATTTCCGCCGTTGCCCTTTATCGCCGCAAATAAGCGCTCCGACTGAATCGGAAATGTCCCGGAATTGTCGTCCCGCTGGCCGTGAATCAGCAGCACCGGCGCCTTGATTTTGTTCGCGTAATTGAACGGCGACATCGCGTTGTAGACTTCCGGCGCTTCCCAGTAGGTGCGTGGCTCGGATTGAAACCCGAACGGGGTCAGCGTTCGATTGTATGCGCCGCTCTCGGCGATGCCAGCGCGGAAAATGTCGGAGTGCGCGAGCAGATTCACGGTCATGAACGCGCCATAGGAGTGACCGCCGACCCCAATGCGATCGCGATCTGCCACGCCCATGTCGACGACCTTATCGACCGCCGCCTGCGCGCTGGCCACGAGCTGATCGACATAAGTGTCGTTTGATTCCTTGCCCACCGCGCCGACAATTGGCATAGTCGGGCCGTCGAGGACACCGTATCCGTGCATCAGCAGCATGAGATAGTTCTGGCGACCCGGTCGCTTGAACTGATAAGGAGAGCCGGTGAGCTGCGATGCCGCGTTTGCGGACTGGAACTCCCGGGGATATGCCCAGAAGAAGAACGGCAGCCGTCCCTGTGATTTGTCGTAGCCGGGAGGCAGATACAGCGTGGCGGAGAGCTTCACTCCATCCGGCCGCGAATAGGTTATCAGCTCGCTCTTTACGTTCGCGAAGTACGGGGCAGGATCTCCGAGCTTCGTGACCGGAGTCAGCGTTTTGTCGCGAAGATCGCGCAGAAAAACGTTGGGTGGATCTGTCGGAGATTCGCGGTGCGTGATCAGCTGGTTGCCGTCAGCGTCGACGACCTGAAGCACCTGCTCGTAAATCGGCGCACCGGATTGCCATATCCGCTCAGCCTTCGCAGTGGTGAGGTCGAAGCGATCCAGGAATGGTTTGTCGCCTTCCGGAGAAGCCCCGCTGCCGCGGAGATAGAGATATTTCCCGTCGCTGGAGCGAAGGGGGATGTATCGGTCGCTCGTGGGATCTTCCACATAAACCCAGTTGCCCGGATCCGAGTAGCGGTCCTCGGTGCTCCGATCCCACACGAGCTTCGGCGTGCCTCCGTTGGGCGCGGACGGATCGATCATCCACGTCCGCGTCCGCGCTCCGCGCGACAGCCGCTCGCTGAGAAACGCAATGTTGGGAGCTACCCAGGTGAGACCACTGAAGCGATACTCGGTCTGAATAAAGGGCTTGTACTGTCCGACGAAAGGCGCGGACAGGAATGAAACCTGATCGCGCTTCGGCACCCGATTGCGCGGGTCACCATTGTCGAGCGCTTCGACCATGACGAGTGTCGCCGGCGCATCGGCTCGCCAGGTTACGAATCTGATTCCCGGCACCACCGCGTCGCGTGCGCTCGGTGCTTCCTCTGCGACGTACGAGTTTCGAATCTCGCGCAGCACCTTCCCGTTCAGATCCCAGATTTCTGTGCGCGAGGGAAAGACATCCATCGGCACCTGATAGGAGTACGGACGTTGTACCGTCTCGACGAGCAGGTATTTACCATCCGGCGAAGGTGTTGCACGAGCATGAATGCCCGGCGGTCCCAGCGGCGTGATCCTACCGTCGAGACCAACGAGGGAAATCTGATCGGTGAAGTAATAGTCGAAGAGCGCTTCATCGGTCGGACTCTGCAGGAGGTACTCGTAGGTCCGAGCCGGAGCTGACCGACCGTACGATTCCTGTACGATCACGCCGGTTGGTATGTCGGAGGCTTTGGGCGATGTGCCCCGATTTGCCGGCCACAGCCTGCAAACGAGCGGAGGGCTGCCATTCAGCCAGTTGCAGCCGGAGTCGTCAACGATGTTTCCGCGCGCGGTGGTGAAATTCAGGGTTGGCGGAGTCAGGCGACGCGCCGTGCCCGCGCGGACGTCCGCTACCCAGACAGCGGTGCCGGCAGCAGTGGTGGAGGTGAATGCCAGGTGCTTTCCGTCGCGCGACCAGTCCAGATCGCGAATCTTGCCTGCCAACTCTGGCGCGACTATGCGGCGGACCCGTCCCGTCGGAAGATCGAGGATGTCGAGGCCCATGTTCCCGTTGGCGATGGTGGTGTAGGCGAGATAACTCCCATCGCTCCACGCGATGCTCCCAATACGCCCGCTGGCCGGAATCGTCAGCGTGCGCGCCGTCTTCCCGTCGATGCTGGTCACGGTCGCTGACCGAATGCCGATAGTCTCGATGCGGTAGTCGGGGTTCGCTCTGATCTTGCTCCCCGCGAGATAGTACGCCGAGTCGGCCATGTCGCTGATCGTCACGGTACGTGGATCACTGACGGTCACAAGGACCCATCGCCGATCAGGGCTGATCGAGGTGACTGGATTCGCCGGAGCTTCGAGAATCTTTACCAGGTCCGGAGGAGGCGATTGATACGTCTGCTGCGCGGTGGCCGAGAAAAACGGTGCGAGTATCAGGCACAACACCGTGACGAGGCGACGATTGTGGGAAAGCATCATCGATTTGAAGAGGGGAATGTGAACGGTCGAAGTGGCGTAATTCCTATATAAATACTGCCGGCAATGGCGCAGCGTTGATCATCATCGTTGACGGGCCTCCAGCCATCTAACCGTGGCTCGGCTCACCAGTGAACCTAGTGCGACGGTCGCGGCGACATCGCTCGTCCAATGCTGATCTTCATAGACTCGATCCAACCCCACGAGCGTGACGAGAACATCACTCAATGCTGCGAGCGGCGTCGAATGAGTTTGCGCCGAGATCGCTGCAGCTATCGAAGTGATATGCGCGACGTGCGCTGAGGGGAAGGAATGCCAGTCTCCACTCGCAGAGAATGGATGGAAACGATGCGAGTTTCCTTCGACATGCGGCCGTTCACGACCAACGACAGGCTTCAATACTGATTCCACCAGATCGGCGGTTGCGTAGCCTGCGGCGGTGTTGAGTGTTCCCGCCGCCAGCGACTGACGATCCGTAAGAGCCGCACCAACGTAGGTAATGGCCATCGCCGGTACGAGCACCTGCGTTGTCCCGAGTCGATTCACTGGTCTCGCGAAGCGATCAAGTGCTCGAGTACGCGACTGCAGTGCCCACGCACGCGCTTCCGGATCGAGGACAACGGAAGTCGCAATGCCAACCGGAACGATCCACGCGAGCCGGTTTGCGGAACGCGATACTGAATCCTTCTGGGCAGCTACAGAGTTCGGGATTGAAACCAGATATCCGGCCAGCACGACCACAACGTGCACTCGCATGATTTAGAGTAGGGTCGGGCGAAGATCACGGCAAGTCACGCCCGTCGGTAGCATTGGCAAATCGACTTCCCGCGGATGAGATTATCCGGGTCTCTTCACTCCGATAAACTGATGCCCCGCCCGTTCTCGCGCTTTTCTCTCGCGATCATTCTATTCGCGTCCCTTCCCGCTACTGCCTTCACGCAGGCGACGCCAAACGCCAAGACCACACCGGTTGCCTTCGACGCAGACTCGGCACGGCTCGCTGAGCTGCCGTGGAGGTCGATTGGGCCCGCGGTCACTAGCGGACGCGTCGTCGATTTTGCCGTCCCCGAAGGTCCGAAGCCTCAGGTTGGCCGGAGACTGGGAGAGTTATTCTACGTCGCGTCCGCCTCGGGCGGCGTGTGGAAGACGACTAATGGCGGCACTACTTGGGAGCCGATCTTCGATCACCAGGCGTCGGCTTCCATCGGGGACATCGCGGTGGCGCCGAGCAACCCCGACATCCTCTGGGTCGGCACGGGCGAAGCGAACAATCAGCGCAGCTCGTCGTGGGGTGATGGAGTTTACAAGTCGGAGAACGGCGGAAAGACCTGGACGAACATGGGCCTGAAAAAATCCGAGCACATCGGCCGCGTCATCGTTCATCCGACCAATCCAGAGATCGTATTCGTGGCAGCAGCGGGTCCACTATGGGGTCCCGGCGGCGACCGTGGGTTGTTCAGGACGATCGACGGCGGCCGCACATGGAAGAACGTCAAAAATATCGACACGCATACCGGATTTACCGACGTCATCTTCGATCCGTCGAATCCGAGTGTGATTTACGCCGCGTCGTTCCAGCGGGAGCGTCGCCCGTATTCGTATGTAGGTGGTGGTCCGGGCAGCGCACTCTGGAAAAGCATCGATGGCGGCGATACCTGGACGAAGCTCACCGAGGGGTTGCCGAAGGTCGACGTGGGAAGAATCGGTATCGACGTGAGCAGGTCGAGTCCGAACATCGTCTACGCCACTATAGAGACGAAAGTGACCGGAACCGGCGCCGCAACCGGAAACACAGAAGCAAGCATCTATCGATCGGATGATTACGGAGCAAGCTGGCAGAAGATGGGGACAGGATCCTCCTACCCATGGTATATGGGACAGATCCGCGTTGATCCCACCAATCCTGATCGAGTCTATTTCATGGGCGTTCCGCTACAGGTCTCGACCGACGGCGGGCGCACGTTCCGCAACACGGCCGGAGCTGCACACTCTGATCATCACGCGATGTGGATCGACCCCACCGATCCCGATCATCTCATCATTGGCTGCGATGGTGGGGTCTACATAAGTCACGATCGCGGCCGCACCGTCGATTTCGTTCCCAACCTTCCCATCTCCCAGTACTACGCGATCGCGACGGACATGCGTCAGCCGTTTTACTACATCTACGGCGGACTCCAGGATAACAGCAGCTGGGGTGGCCCGAGCCAGACCCGCAATCGTCAGGGCATCACCAACGCCGACTGGATTCGCACCACCGGCGGCGACGGATTCTACGCCCAAATCGATCCCGTCGATCCGAACACCGTTTATGGCGAATCACAGGGCGGCGACATCGTGCGCTACGACGTCAGGACGGGCGAGGCCCGAGGTCGCGGCGATCCTTTCCGGCGTCGTCTCGAAGACGGCGATCTACGGT
>DATCPG010000062.1:0-1743 GCA_036570225.1 Gemmatimonadaceae bacterium
GGCCACCCCGAGAGCGTCGCCCCGGTCGATAGGTCGAGGGCGTACATCTTGCCGTCGCCGCCGACCACGAACATCCGATTGTTGGCCCGGTCGAGGAACGGTGACCCGCTCACTCCGAACACGCCGTCAGGCATGTCGCCACACCCGGTCTGCTGCGATCCGAGATTCTGGTGCCAGACCATCGTCCCGGAGGCTACGTCGATCGCGTAGAGGTCGCCGTGCTCGGCCCCCATGTACACGAGGTCCTTCGACGATCCGTTGACGACAACGCCGGCCGCCATGACCGGCTGCATGATCGTCACCGCGCCCAAGTCGAAGCTCCACAGCTCATGGAGGCCCCCGACCGTCGAGGGTGTGAGGATTGACTCGAACGGATTCTCTCCGGTCCGTTGAACGTTGAAGCCGTACATCGGCCAGTCAGTGGCCGCGGCGGGACCGGCACTGACCGCCAGCCCGATGGCGGCGAGCGCTATGAGAAGGAAACCGCGCCGCAAAGGCGGCCGGCTAATGGAATTTCTTACGGATGGAATTGTCATTTTTTGGTTTCATTTTTTGTTTCGGTGGAGTTGTTGACGGCTTAACTGCGACTCCTCAGCTTTACTGATTGTCGACGACCAGTCGCTGGGCCGGTTTGCTCGCCTCAAGCTGTTCGCTTACCCTTTGGATTTGCGATGCCTGCTCTTTCAGGCTGGCGGTGAGAGATTTGATTTCCCGCTTCCTGCTGAGCGATTGCCGATTCCTGGTCCTGCAGTTTCCGGCCCTGCTGCTCCACTTTGCGGTGCTCTTTGAGGAACTCGTTGAGCAACATCGCGTTGAGGTCTCTTCATTGTTAAATACTGTCGAAGAAAGCGATTACTTCGTCACGAACGAGTTCCGCGCTGTCGGATGCAACCGGCATGAGCCAGTTATTGAAGGAATGAGCATTGCCGGGATTTACGTTTTTCTGATAATCTGATAGCACCGGCCAATCGGTGAACGCTGGCACGCCTGCATTTTGCAAAGCAGCCACCATATCTGGAATTTGATTAGAAGGCATGGGGTCATTCTGAGATGCAACCAGGAGAATCGGTGGGACATCCGATATCGATTGCCAAGCCGGAGAGGCGTTTTTGATCGAATCGATACTCGATGGTGGCGGGTCGGCAACAACAGGAACATCGACGTAAGTCAGCCAATCGAACTTAAAGGGACTTATCCTAGTTGTCCCCTCGGGAAAATCAGTGCCATCATAAGTTCCTGATAAACCCACCGCCGCATCCGGCTGATCGTCTCCCAGCGTTCCAATGACGGCGGCAAATAGAACATGACATCCGCCCGCTGAACCACCTACACCATACACCTTTCCGTTACACGTGGGATCGGCCCTGGCCGCTCTAATAGCTGTTCGAACATCATCACTCTGGTCGTGGATGTCTGAGGTCGGCCCGGCAACTCCAGTTCTCCGACCATTAAAGATAGCTGGCTGACCAAGGATAAGACCAATGTCGAGGCGGTAAGTAATGGCAAAGCATAAAAAGCCAGCGGCAGATAAATCGCTCCCGGCTTGTGCGCAGAGTTTAGGCCCACCGTATTTAAAGCCGCCGCCGTGAATCAAAACAACCGCAGGCCACGGCCCCACACCAGCCGGTGTATAACGCACCCATTGCAAAATCGAGCCATCTGCATCGAGGCCGTAGGTTTCCGTGCCCGGGGGAGGGGTGTCCTGTGCGAAAGCCGCGCAAGAGGACATCGCGCAAAGGACGC
>DATCPG010000063.1:0-2474 GCA_036570225.1 Gemmatimonadaceae bacterium
GGTTACCCGGCGCTGGGTCTACGAGAAGCTGTGGGAATGGGGCGAAGACTCGCCGCTGTGGCAGTCTCGCGTCTTAGGCAGTTTCCCCGAACAGGCCGCGGACTCGCTCATCTCGCTCAGGTGGCTGGAGGCCGCGCAACACCCGCAGGTTCTGCACAACGACGAAGCGCAGCTTTACGCCGGCATCGACGTCGCCGAAGCCGGCGGCGACGAGACCGTGTGCGCGGTGCGTACGCGGTCGGGCCGAATCGTCGCGATGCAATCCTGGCACGGCAACTCACGCGGACCTGTGATCGCATTTCTAACGACGTTCAAGGATCGGTTGGAGGAGATCAACTTCGATCGCGCCGGCGTGGGCGCCTACTTTGCGACTGACTTCGAGAATTTCGGCTTCATCAATATCAACGGCGTCAATGTCGGCGCGGCGACCGACTTCCCGGACCGCTACCGGAACCTCAAGGCGCAACTCTACTGGAGTTTGCGTGAACGCTTCCAGAATGGCGAGGTCTCTGGACTTGACGACGAGGTCTCCATCGCTCAGCTCGCATCGCTTCGCTACGAGATCAACCCGCGCGGCCAGGTCCAAATCGAGTCCAAAGAAGAAGCTCGCAAGCGTGGTGTCAGGTCTCCTGACCGCGCGGAGGCGCTGATGCTAGCGTTCGCCGACCGGACGCCGGGAATCTTGCGTTATTACCAGGAACTGAATGAGGCCCAGGCCGCGCGCGCGAAGAACCCCGACATGCCAGAGCCCGAGCCCGATGACTACCTGGAGCGGATCTATGAAGCTGAGCGGCGCCGGTTGGAGGCGTTGGAAAAATGACCACACGGGAACGTGAAAAGTTTTCGCCTGTCCGCGTCACACGGTGTGCTCGGGTCGAGCGATTTCCGAAAGGTCCGATTCTAGCCGACCGGGACCCGTCGCTGTGTTGCAAACCTCACCTAAAAGCTGTCGTCTGCCAGTTTAGAAAGCGGTACTGATGGGATGGACCCAGCCCCACTACCTGAAACGGCCTCTTAAGGGCCAGGATGGTAAACTCGACCATCCGAACCGAGGCAGGGAGGAGGGTCCAGTGATGAAGGTTACAACAATCGGAATCGATCTGGCAAAAGACGTCTTCGGTCTGCACGGAGTCGACGGCCAGGGGCGGGTAGCATTTAAGCAGCGCCTGGTTCGCCGCCGGCTGCTGGAGTACATGAGCCAGCTACCGCCGTGTTTGGTGGGCCTGGAAGCCTGCAGCAGCGCACACTACTGGGCGCGCAAGATCGAGCGGTTAGGTCATCGAGTAAAACTTATGAGTCCGCGGTTTGTAAAACCCTACCGGAAAAGCGACAAGAACGACGCGAATGATGCCGAGGCTATCTGCGAGGCGGTAACCAGGGCCTCGATGCGCTTCGTTCCGATCAAGAGCGAAGCACAGCACGAGGTTCAGGCGCTGCACCGGGTACGTGAGCAACTGCTCAAGAGCCGCACCGCACTAGTCAATCAGGTGCGGGGCCTGCTCGCGGAGCACGGCATCGTCGCGCCACTAGGAATTGCACGGGCGCGCCGGTTGCTGTTGGAGCTTCTCGCCGATCCCGAGCGGTATGGCCTGAGTGGGCTATTTCGTGAAACCTTGCAGGAAATGGCCGAGCGGCTGCGCTTCTTCGACGAACGGGTCGCTGCCTACGATGACCGAATCGAGCGAGTGTTTAAAGAGGATGAGCGCTGTCGAAGGCTCGCCAAGATCGAAGGAGTGGGTCCGCTGGTGGCTACCGCGGTAGTGGCGGCGGTCGGCAACGCGAGTGAATTCAAGAGCGGGCGCGAACTATCTGCGTGGCTCGGGTTGGTCCCGCGCCAGCACTCGAGCGGCAATCGCAGCCAGCTACTCGGGATCAGCAAGCGCGGAGATCGCTATTTGCGCACCATCCTGATTCACGGAGCGCGCGCTGCTTTACGGAGAGCCGATCACAAAAGCGATCAGCGCAGCAGATGGGCTATGCGGATCAAGCAAGCCCGAGGCTACAACAAAGCGGCGGTTGCGCTCGCCAACAAGAACGCGCGCATCATCTGGGCACTGCTGACGCGGGGCGAGAACTATCGGCCGCCGGCGATCTCGGTGGCTTCACCAACGGCAGATCGAATCAGTTTAACTCAGGTTCAAGCGTAGTAAGGAGAAACCGTCTTATCATGGTTGCTGAGTCGTTTTATCGGTGATGGGTAACCGGTCGGACCGGCGTTTTGCAAACCTGGCGAACTCTCTGGCCCTCGAGGCCGTAGTACCGATCAGGACGAGGCGCGCGGATTCCATCATGGCCCGGAGCAAATCACAGAGCTCCTCACAGAGGCCGTATATACGAATGCAACCGGCTTCACCTTAATCGATCGAGCGGCTTGCGACCGGGGCTGGGTCCATATACGGGAGTTCGAATCCGTCCCGCTTCGCCAGCGAATCTCTATCTCTGGCGATACCTCGAGCGAATCACCGGCATAGCCC
>DATCPG010000064.1:0-4993 GCA_036570225.1 Gemmatimonadaceae bacterium
GTCTCACCAACACCTCGAACAGCCTGGTCGGAAGTTCGAATCTGCTGAAAAAGGTCTACTTTCCCCGTCTGGCCATTCCCCTTGCCACGGTGCTGTCGGGACTGGTCGATTTCGGCGTTGCCTTTTTGATGCTCATCGCGATGATGTTCTGGTATCGCCTCGTGCCGACGGCAAATGCAGTGTGGCTCCCCCTCTTTGTTCTCCTCGCCGTCGTCACTGCGCTGGGTGTCGGTCTCTGGCTCTCGGCCCTGAACGTTCAATACCGCGATGTGAAGTACGTCGTGCCTTTCCTGACACAGTTCTGGTTGTTTGCGACTCCGGTTGCATACCCCAGCAGCCTGCTCTCCGGCAGGTGGCGCGAAGTGTACGCGCTCAATCCGATGGTCGGCGTGGTGGAAGGATTCAGGTGGGCCCTCCTCGGCACGCGTACTCAGGCACTGGGCGTCATCGCGGTATCGTCTGCAACAGCGGTTGTGATTCTCGTCAGCGGCGCATTCTACTTTCGGCGAATGGAACGCACATTCGCGGACGTGGTCTGACCCGACATGCCTGGTTTCAGATCGTCCTTGCAGGTTCCGGCCGGGACCAAGGCGGCAAGCAACAATGCCTGTCTGGTGATCGGCGAGGTCGCGCAGGCCCACGACGGAAGCCTCGGTGCCGCTCATGCTTTCATCGATGCCATCGCCGCTTCTGGCGCCGATGCGGTGAAGTTTCAGACACACATTGCTGCCGCGGAAAGCACGCCACAGGAGCCGTGGCGCGTCAAATTCAGCTCCCAGGATGCGACCAGGTACGACTACTGGAAGCGAATGCAGTTCACTGAGGAGCAATGGACGGGTTTGCGGAAACACGCCAACGACCGCGGACTGTTTTTCCTGAGCTCACCCTTTTCGCTGGATGCGGTGGAGCTGCTGGAGCGGGTCGGAGTTCCAGCGTGGAAGGTGCCGTCCGGGGAGATCGGGAATACCGCGATGATCGACCGCATGCTCGAGACTCGCATCCCGCTGATTCTCTCTACAGGAATGAGCCAGTTGTCGGAGGTCGATTCGACGGTGAAGAGGGTCCAGGACGCCAAGGTCCCCGTGGCGGTTCTTCAATGCACGACCGCGTATCCGTGTCCTCCCGAGAAAATCGGACTCAATCTTCTTTCCGTCTATCGCTCGAGGTATGGTGTGGCCGTGGGTCTGTCGGATCACTCTGGAACCATTTATCCCGCGCTCGCGGCGGCCACGCTTGGCGCCGAGGTTCTGGAGGTGCACGTGACACTCAGCCGCGATGCCTTCGGACCCGACGTGGCCGCCTCTGTTACGGCGGCGGAGCTCAAACAGCTAGTGGAAGGAGTCCGCTTCATTGAAACGATGACGGCGAATCCGCTCGATAAGGAGCACCTCAGCGCCGAGGCGGCGAGCATGAGGGGCCTATTCACCAAGAGCGTCGTGGCCCGCGTTCCGATCCCCGCAGGCACGGTGCTCGGAACGGAGCACCTCGCCGCCAAGAAACCGGGAACGGGCATTCCAGCAGCGCGGCTGCCAACACTGATCGGGGCCAGAACGGTGCGAGCCCTCAAACAGGACGAGCTCTTGTCGGACGCTGATGTTCAGTTCGGGGGAGCAGAATGACGCGGAAAGTGTGTGTCGTGGTGACCGCGCGCCCGAGCTACAGTCGAATCAAGACGGTCCTCTCCGCTATCAAGACTCACCCCGATCTCGAGCTCCAGCTCGTAGTCGCCGCATCCGCTCTTCTCGATCGATACGGGACAGCGGTGGACCTCATCGCCGCCGACGGCTTCACTCCATCGGCAAGAGTCCATATGGTGCTCGAGGGAGAGCATCTCGCTGCGATGGCCAAGACCACAGGGATCGGACTCCTCGAGCTGACTACGGTATTCGACAACCTGCAGCCCGATGTCGTCGTAACCGTGGCGGATCGGTTCGAGACCCTCGCGACCGCCATTGCCGCCTCGTACATGAACATTCCGCTTGCACACGTTCAGGGCGGAGAGGTCACTGGCTCGATCGACGAAAAGGTGCGCCACGCCGTCACCAAGCTATCCGATCTTCATTTCGTCGCTTCGAAGAAGGCGGCGGAGCGCGTCATCAAGATGGGAGAATGCACCGACGCCGTGCACATCACCGGGTGCCCGTCCATCGATCTCGCCGCTTCGGTGTTGAAGGACACGGCGCTGAATTTCGACCCATTCGAGAAATACGGAGGCGTCGGTTCGCGTCTCGATCTGTCTGGCGGCTACCTCGTCGTAATGCAACACCCGGTCACAACCGAGTACGAGCAGGCTCGCCATCAGATCAACGAAACGCTCGAGGCTGTTTACGAATTGGGAATGCCGGCCCTGTGGTTCTGGCCAAACGTCGACGCGGGCTCGGATGGAACTTCGGGTGGCTTGCGCACCTTTCGTGAATTTGCGAAGCCCGAGAAGATGCACTTCTTCAAGAACATGGAGGGTACCGATTTCCTCCGCCTGCTCTGCAATTCCAGGTGCCTCGTTGGCAATTCGAGCGTTGGAGTCCGCGAATGCTCCTACCTCGGCGTTCCCGTAGTGAACATTGGTTCGCGCCAAATGGGAAGGGATCGCGGCGTCAACGTAATTGATGTCGACTACGATCGTGCCGACATCAGGGCAGGCATCGATAAGCATCTCGCCAATGGCCACTATCCGAGCGATCCGATCTATGGCGACGGTCATGCCGGCGAGCGAATAGCGAGCCTGCTCGCCACCGAGCCCCTGCGCATCGAGAAGAGACTCTCGTACTGATGGAGCACAGCAAGCCGGTTGTCTCCGTCATCATTCGGAATCGCAACGAGGGCGTGTTTCTCGAGCAGGTTCTGTTGGCGCTTTCGGTGCAGACTGGCGCCAGACTGGAGCTGATCCTGGTCGACAATGCTTCCACCGATGCGAGCGTGGTCATCGCCCTCAGGTACGGCGCAAACGTAATCCATCTGAAAGAAGCGGAGTTTTCTTACGGCAAAGCTCTCAATGTTGGGTTAGCGGCAGCCAGCGGCGAAATCTGCATCATTCTTAGCGCCCATTCGCTCCCACTCGGGAGAGGATTCGCCAGTTCCTGCGTGGCGCCTTTCGAAGATCCCGAGGTGGCAGCAGTAAGGTGTGTGTATGCAGGGAAGTGGAGTGACATGGTGCGCTGGACGGCGCCAGAAACACTGAAGATCCCCGCAACTCTGGACGAAATCGTTTCCAAGGGGCCGTTGGGAAGCGGATGTGCAATTCGCCGGGATGTGTGGGCCAAAATCCCCTTCGACGAGCGCACTCTGTCGGCCGAGGACAAGCTTTGGGCAATGAGTGTCGTCAAGGCGGGATACAAGATCATCTCGCCTTGCGATGCGTTCTACTTTTATCTGAAGCCCGTATCCCCAACCGCCGCCCTTCGCTACAACTACCGGGATCTTCGCGCGCTTTTCCACGCGACTGGTGAGCGACTAGGCGCGGCAAAGGTAGGAGTGTCTGACACTATCCTGCGCTCGATATGGGCGATTCTCATCCTCGCTCCGCGGAGCGCATTTGTCGTGGTGCATCGAGAGTGGACACGAATGCGGCTTCGGCTCACCTTTCCACACAAGGCGGTCAGGACTGACACGGTGAGCGTCCCGACCAGTCGGCGCGTCACCGAGTCCGCGAACCTTTCGTAATGCGTGTCCTTGGATTGATTCCGGCTCGCGGCGGCTCGAAGGGCGTTCCTGGCAAGAACATCCGCTCATTGGGAGGCAAGCCGCTGCTGCAATGGACGGCTGAAGCCGCGCTCGCTGCTCGCACTCTATCGAAGGTTGTTCTCAGCACCGACGACGACGGCATTGCTAACGTAGGTCGTAGCTGCGGCCTGACCGTCCCCTTTCGGCGTCCAACTGAGCTTGCCGCGGACGACACCCCTACACTCGACGTCATTCGGCACGCCATAGGGGCGCTCGACGAGCTCGGTGATCGTTTCGACGCAGTGTGCTTGCTGCAGCCAACGAGCCCATTTCGGAAAACGTCCGAGATCGACGCATGCGTCGACCTGTTTCTGGCCAGCGATGCGGACGCGGTGTTATCCGTTCGGCGCGTTCCGCCCGAGTACAATCCCCACTGGGTTTATTTTCGACTTCCGGACGGATCTTTGCGGTTGAGCACTGGAGAGTCGCAGCCACTGCCACGGCGCCAATTACTTCCGCCGGCCTTTCATCGCGATGGGTCCGTCTATGTCACGCGACGTAACGTCATCATGGACCTGAACAGTTTGTACGGCACACGCGTTCTGGCTTATGAAGCGAGTGGTGAAGCAATCAACATCGACTCGGAAGCGGATTGGGATCGCGCCGAGCTGACGCTTCGGGATTTCGTCTCATGACCGGGTTCGAGATAGCGTACCGGTGTGCCGAGCCGTTTCTGCCACCGCTATATGGAATAGTGCGGCGGCGGTTGATCTCGTTCGCGCGGGACTCAGCCCCTCGCATCCCGGAGATCCTCGACGTGGGGGGCCGCAAGTCACACTACACCATCGGCGTTCCTGCGAAAATCACGGTCACCGACGTACCGCGCGAAAGCTCCACCCAGGCGGAGCTCAACCTGGGGCTCACCGATTCCATGATCGCCGCCACAAGGAATCGGCGCACCAACGTGGACGGCATCATCTTCGACGACATGACTTCGTCGAATCTTCGCGACGCGTCTTTCGACTGTGTTGTCGCCGTCGAAGTGCTGGAGCACGTTGAACGGGACCGGGATTTTCTGCGTCACGTTCGAAGAGTCCTGCGGCCTGGCGGAATCTTCCTGATGACGACTCCGAACGGCGATAATAATCCCGTTCCCCACAACCCGGATCACAAGCGTCACTATACGAGAACCGCGCTGCACGATCTGCTGGAAGATTTCTTTGACGATGTAAGCGTGACATACGCAATCGTGGGTGGCCGCGCGCGGTCGCTTGGACTGCGCCCGTGGTCCGTCAAGCACCCCCTTCAGACGCTGGCCAGCATGGGTGGGAAT
>DATCPG010000065.1:0-7647 GCA_036570225.1 Gemmatimonadaceae bacterium
CCACTCTTCCCCACGGCACGGTCGCATCGTGCTCGAATATCAACAGCCAATCTTCGTCGACTGCCTGCTTGAGGATACGGCGCTTCGTCTCGAGCGTGACGAGCGGCTCGACGTCGTACCCCATGATCCACGGCAGCGGCAGGTGCGCGTGGGTCGGGACCAGATCGCCGAGGTAGAAGGCGCGCTGCCCCGCTGACTCGATCAGGATGCTTTGGTGAAATGGCGTGTGTCCCGGAGTTGGAACGACGCGGATTCCCTTGACGATCTGCTTCTCGCGCGTGACCAGCTCCAGCTTTTCCGCCGCTTCGAGGGGAACGAAGTTGCGGTCGAAGTAGCTCGCCGCCGTTCGCTCGTTGGTGTGCAGCGCGTAGTCGTACTCGCCGCGTCTCACGATGTGCGTGGCGTTCGGAAACGTTATCTCGAGAGAGCCGTCCGGCCGTGTCGACGTGTTGCCGCCCGCGTGATCGAAGTGCAGGTGCGTGTTGATCACGATCGCGATATCGGACGGTTCGACGCCGATCTCCTTGAGTCCGTCTTCCAGCATCGTCCTGCCATCCGCGCCCTCGTTCTCGAGGCCGTAGATGTCCTTGAACTTCGCGTTCTCCTTGTTGCCGGCGCCCGTGTCGATCAGCACCAGTCCAGACGGATGCTCTATCAAGAGGCAGCGCATGCCGAGCTGAATTCGATTTCGCTCGTCGGCTGGAATGCGTTTTTCCCACAGCGGCTTGGGGACGACGCCGAACATCGCGCCGCCGTCGAGCTTTTGGCCGCCTGCCTGAATCGCGTGAACCGTGAAGTCGCCGATCTTTCGGCGCTGCACCCTCGGGCTGGGCGCGGTCAAGCTGTCGTGTCGCGAAGAACTGGTGTGGGCAACCCGGACGGCCGCCGCTTTTTGCGACGAACGGCTGGTGCGCGGAGAAGCATCTCGAGGTCGCCCCAGGTGTGACACCCGCGGTCGCCCAGATCGGAGAGCATTCGCAGCATGCACTTGGCCGTCGCGAGCGCATCGCCGCCTGCACGGTGGCGACCCTGGATCTCCACGCCGTAATAACGCGCCACATGATCGAGAGAGCGACGCGACAGCTGCGGCAAAACCTTGCGGGCCATTTTCACGGTGCAGAGGCGTCGTCCCTGCAGCTTGCGACCGGTGGAGCGCGAGAGCTCGGACGTCACGAACCGCCAGTCGAACATCATGTTGTGCGCGACGAAGACGTTCCCTTCCAGCACTCTCATCACGTCGGACGCGACGCGGTCGAACGTTGGCTTGTCCTTGACCATGTCCCACGTGATGTTCGTCAGCTGACTGACGAAGTACGGAATCGACCGCTCCGGATTCACCAAGGTCTCGAAGATCTCGACGATCTCTCCATCGCGTATGACGACGGCAGCGATCTCCGTGATCCGATCGCCAGATCCGTGGCGTCCACCCGTCGTCTCGGTGTCGACGACGACGTAGGAGAGTTTTTGGAGCGGCTCGTTGGAGAAGCGGGAGGGGGGAAGCGGGAGGCGCGAAGCGCGATGGGGCAGGCCTGAAGCGGGGAGCGAGAAGCGTCCCGTGATTCCGGCTGCATCTCCCGCTTCCCCCTTCCCGCTTCCCGCTTCCCGCTGGTTCGGACGAACATCACATATCATCCACCGGCCGTCCACACCGCGCACGAACTCATGCCGCCCCGCGAACAGCGCATGCGCCATGTGCTCGGCGACTTTCCGCGGCGCGCCCGGAAGACTGCAGATGTGCCCGATCAGATCGACGACGTCGGCTGGACCCTGGGCCAGATAGTCGAAGGCGCGCGATGTAAGAAGCGTATCCTCCGGCTCGGAGTACACTCCGCGTGTCAGCTCCACGGATCGTCCCGTATGATCGGACACGTCATGCAGTGCGGACCGCCGCCGCCGCGCACGAGCTCCCCTCCCGCGAAAGTGATCGCCGCCCTTTCATTCGCGGCAATCTCTTGCTTTGACGACAGAAAATCCCTCGCGGAAATCATCTTGAAGCCGGCTTTCTCCAATTCTCTAAGTGTTGTCTCGTTTCGTGCATATGAAGTGACGACGCCGGGTCGCAGTGCGGTAAAGTTACAACCCGACGCCCATTGCTCCCGATCCTGGACGATTCTACGCGAGCCTCCGCAAAGAATCGGCTCCATCGGCAAGCCGCAATGCTTGAGCGCCGCGAACAGATCAGCTTGTTCCTTCATGTGCGTGTCGCCCTTCTGCCAGAGAAGTATCGGCAGACGGTACGGTCCAATGAAGTGGGGCGGATAAATTACGCACAGCTCGCGGTCTACGTGGGTGAAGATCATGTCGAGGTGAATCGCCGTCGCCTCCTGCGGCATCACGACGACTATAATGCTGGTGACTCGCGTCTTCTCGAACAATAGTGTCGCGAGGCTGTCGATTCCCGCTGGGCTCGACCGCTCGCTGAAGCCGACCAGAAGAACGTCTTCGCGCAGCGGATGAACGTCCCCGCCCTCGAGCGTATGGTTGAGCCTTCGCTCGACCGATCCGTCATAAAGAATCCCGGAGTTGTTGAGCTTTGGGTGCGAGGTGAACAGGGCCTTCATGATCAGCTCTTCGGTCCACCGCGCATGAAAACGCATCGACCCGATCATCATGTGCTGGTTGATCGCCATCGCCGCATCGCGCGTGAAGAAGAGATTGGGGAGAGGCGGCAAGGAGTAGCTGAACTCGTTGAGCGTTCGCGACAGCGGACCGGGTTCCTCTTCCTTCCCTTCGATGAGCAGATCGACCACGGCTTCGGGAGGCAGCTCGCGCAGCTCGGCGGCCAGAGGCTCGAGTGGGACGACATCGAGCGTCTCACGGATGATCAGCTCGCGCACCTTGCTGTCCTCGAGCACCTCTGTGAGGAGATCGCGGACGTGCAGTACCTCGCAGAAGCGCTCGAGCACCTGCACGAAGCGCTTGTGCTCGCGCTTGGCCAGATCGGCGTCGACGATGTCGTCGTACAGGAAATCCGCGCGGGTGCTCGGCGTTACGGCGAGCAGCTCGTTGCCGGGGCTGTGGACCAGAACTGTCCGCAAGGCGCCGATTTCGGAGGTGACGTGCACTGGCATTATCAAAGATAGCGCGGACTGGTGCCACGCCGCTCCTTGAAAGCACCGGGACGTTTATGGGGGATCCAAGTTTTGAGTCGACAGTTTTGACTTGTAAGTGTGTCAGTGGTTTCCAGTGCGGGCGAGGGCGTAGCCCGACGCCCTACTGACAACCACTGATGTCTGACGAACTAACTAACTCACAACTCAAAACTTGCATCCCCTCTGCTCCAAACTAGGATCCGGTTTGCCCAAGTTTCTTGCCCGTTCGCTCGTGTTGGGGTAGCTTGTGAATTACTTCACAAGCACGATCTTGAAGCGGATAGCGGAATCCACAGTCAGGCGCCTTTCCCTCTACCTCAGCTTTCTGGAGGGGACCGAGCGCGAGGGTCTCAAGACCATCTCGAGCGACGAGCTAGCGAGTCTCGGGGGGACAACGTCCGCTCAGGTGCGAAAGGATCTCTCACTCTTCGGATCCTTCGGGAAACGCGGGCTCGGCTACTCCGTTCCCGAGTTGTCCGACAAGCTTCGCGAGATTCTCGGCCTCGGCAAACAATGGCGCGTCGTCATCATCGGTGCCGGCAAAATTGGCGCAGCGCTCGCGCGCTACCGCGGGTTTGCCGAGCGCGGCTTTAACGTGACCGCCGTTTATGACAGCGACGGGGCTAAGATCGGAAAGAAATGGGAGAATCTGAGCGTGCGCTCGATCGCCGATCTCGAGAAGGACGCGACGAAGCACGACTTCGACATCGCTGTCATCGCTATTCCAGCAGAGAACGCTCCGGCTGTGGTGAAGCAGGTCGTGCGGGCCGGGATCAAGGCGATTCTCAACTTTGCCCCCGTTCAGCTTTCGGTGCCGGCTGATGTCACGGTTCGGAACGTGAACATGGCCATGGAGCTCGAGGGGTTGTCGTTTGCGTTGAGTAATCGCGGGGATTAACTGCAGTTCAGAGAAACCCATACAACCCGGCAAACGCCTCCGGGCTAACCACCTCCGGCCGCGCCGACGGATCGATTCCGGCACGCTCTAGCACTGAGCTGGCCTCAACAGCCGACATCCCTCGAATGGTGCGCAGCGCGCGCTGCATCTGCTTGCGCCGCTGTCCAAACGCCGCTTGCACGAACGCACGAAACCCAGCGAGAGACTCCGCGCTTACCGAAGGGACCGCCCGCGGCGTCAACCTGATTACAGCGGACTCCACCTTTGGCGGCGGCTTGAATGCGCTAGCCGGTACGCTCATCACCTGCTCCGTGTTCGCGACCACCGCCACGTTCACCGACAGCGCACCGTAGCTCTCCGTGTCTTCCTTCGCCGCCATCCGCTCGGCCACTTCACGCTGCACCAGAAATACCGAGCGGCGCGGGATCGGCGCGTCCAGCGCCTTGAACACGATCGGCGTCGTGATGTAGTAGGGCACGTTCCCGATCAGGAGAAAGTCGGGGCCGGCGAGCGCGTGCAGATCCGTCTCGAGCACGTCACCCTGCACGATCTCGACGTTCGAGCGATCCCGGTATTTCTTCTGAAGGTCCTCGGTGAGGGCGCGATCGATCTCCACCGCGATCAGCCGCCCACTTCGTTCAACGAGGATGTCGGTCAGTGATCCGCGACCTGGCCCAATCTCGACGACTGTGTCGGCGACAGTGGGACCGAGCGCGTCGACGATCCCTTCGAGGATTCGTGGATCCGAAAGGAAGTGTTGGCCGTACTTCTTGAGGACGGGAGGCCTTCGACGCCTTCTCGGACCGCCACCGTCAGCCGCACCTTCCCGCGGCTCCGGCGACACGTTCAGCTCCGTGCGACGAGGAGCGTGAGATCGTCTCTGCTGGGGACTTTTCGCATGTGGACGTCCAGCATCTTGAATACTCTGCCGACGATCACCTTCGTGTCATTGTCGCGGTTCTCGCGAATGAGCTCGAGCACGCGCTCTTCCCCGAGACGCTGATCGCTTGCGTTGCGCGCGTCGCTGATGCCGTCAGTGAAAAGCACCAGCAGATCCTTTTTTGCTACCCAGGACAAGGAGGCCATGTTCGGGGTGTCCTCCACCATTCCGAGCGGCGGATTCACCGCTGCCAGTCTGGTGATCGTTCCTTCCTGGCTGATGACGAAGGCATGCGGGTGTCCCGTATTCGCGTAGGTGAGCGTCCCTTTCCCGGGATCGATCACTCCGTAAAAGAGCGAGATGTACATCTCCGTCGTCTCCAGCTCTTCACGCAGCGAATGCAGGAGCGCGCCGAGCATCTGGCCGGGGTTGACGAAGTTCTGCGCGTGAATGGCTGACGCGCTCATGGCGAGCGCCATGATAAGTGCGGCACGGTAGCCGTGACCGGAAACGTCGCCGATCATCAAGCCCGTCGCGCCGTCGCGCAGCTTGAACAGCTGATAGAAATCTCCTCCTACACTTTCCGCTGGCACGACGCGCGCGGTTACCTCGGCTTCCGGCAACACTACGTCGGTCGACGGCAGCAACTTCATCTGCAGATCGTGGGCGAGGCTCATCTCCTGCAGCAGGCGCTGCTGGTCGAGCGATGCACTCACGAGGCGCGCGTTCTGGATGGCGGTTCCGATCTGCGTCGCGATTGCCGTCACCAGCTTCTGATCTCCAGCAGTAAACGGCTGCCGGGACCGGCGATCGGCGAGATTCACGACGCCGAGCGGCATGCCGCCACTCGGCGTCGTCCACATGATCGGTACGGATAACATTTCTCCGCGACCGTACGGCGATTCCTTCCCGAAAGTGACGCCCTTCCCCACGACGATGAGGGGATGCTGGGTGCGAAAGACGCGGGCCGACACACTGCTCACGTCGTCCGCGCTTATCGGCGGAATCTCGGATTTCGGAACTCCGAGTGCGGCCACCGCCTGGAGAGTGTTGGTGCGGGCGTCGTGAACGAGAATCGACGCCACGCGCGCTCCGACCGTCTCCGAGATCTCCGTAAGAATCGTCGCTGCCGCATCCTCGAGGGTGACCGTTCGCCCGAGGATCTCGCCGATCGTGTAGAGGAGGTTGATCTCCTCGTATCTCTCCGCCAGCTCGGTCGCCGCGTGTTCGACTTCCAGCGCAGCCTGAGTGAATTGAGAGACGACCGGCATTAGCAGCTTGACGTGGCGCTCCTCCGGCGAGTAACCCGGGTCGCATGGACCCACCGTCAGCCAGATCTTCTTGACCGACGCCACACGCGTGACGATCTGTGTTCCGAAGTTGGTGGGGACGGATTGGCCCGGCTCGTCCGGCAGCACGTCCGGCATCTGCACTTTCGGGCTCGACCGGGCTATCACCGTTGGCGAGGACCGTCCGTCGCTACCCCACACAGCGGCCTCACAGTGCGTTCCTTCACGGAACGCAATGAGGACCGCCTCGAGCTCTTTCACTTCCGGTGCAACGTCAGTCGAACGACGTTTCCTTTTTCACGGAAGCTCTCCACCCGATCCATCAACCGTCGCATCAGGAAGAGGCCGCGACCTTCCTCCCTGCTCAGATTTTCCGGGGTCGTGCAGTCCTGCTCGCACTCGTCGAGGTCGAAGCCCGCTCCTTCGTCCACGATCTCGAACACGAGATCGGCGTCGGTTATGATGGCCCGAACACGGACCTCTTTACCCCCAGTCGCTGCATTTCCGCGAAGGATGGCGTTCGAGAGCGCTTCCGACAGGGCGACGGGGACGTTGAGCGAGCATTTCGTGGGGGAGAGCTTGAGCTCGCGGCAGCGCTGCCTCGCGAGCTCCACTACGCCTTCTATGTAATCTACGTCGCTCGGAATTTGTAGATCGAACGCGACGCGCATTTCCGCCATCTAAAAACTCTCTAGAGCGCGCTCCCGTGTGTCGGAGATCTGGAACAGGGTGTCAAGCTTGGTCAGCTCGAACAGCGTCTGAAGATCATCATTGAGATTGGCCAGACGGAGCTCGCCTCCCTGCTCGCGGATCTTCTTCGACAACGAGACAAGCACGCCCAGGCCGGAGCTGTCGATGTAGCCTGTCTGGCTGAAGTCGATGAGAAACTTCTTCTCACCTTTCTCGAGCTCGTCTAGAACTTTCTGCTTCAGCTCCTGACGGTTCCCCACGATAAGCTGACCTTCGACGTCGACCACAACCACCTCAGCATTCTTCTTGATCGAGAAACTCATTCAGATAATCTCCAGTGTGGATCAAACTGCTCGAAGCGCGCGATCCTCGGCGTGCCCGGCCGATTGCAGTGCTGCAATTGCGGCCACGTTAATAATGTCGTCCCGGTCAGCGCCGCGCGAGAGATCGGAAACCGGCCGCGCGAAGCCCTGAAGGATCGGTCCCAGCGCCACCGCACCGCCAACTCGCTGGACCAGCTTGTAAGCGATGTTCCCGGCATCCAATGACGGAAAAACTAATACGTTGGCTCGGCCAGCAACCGGACTGGAAGGGGATTTCCTGGCCGAAACCGATGGAACCAGCGCCGCATCACCTTGCAATTCTCCGTCCACGACGAGATCTGGCGCGCGTTCCCGGATGATGGCGAGCGCGGTGGTCATGAGATCGACGCTTTTACCCTTGGCGCTCCCATGTGTGCTGAAGGAAAGCAGCGCCACGCGCGGCTCGTCGCCGACGATGAGCCGCCGATCGGCGGCC
>DATCPG010000066.1:0-4703 GCA_036570225.1 Gemmatimonadaceae bacterium
GGTGCGGGACGTCGAACTTGGAAGGATAGAGATCCTGCACGTCCTGCCGGCCCGCGTATGAACGACCGAAAGACCAGTTCGAGAAAGCGACTGAGGATGTGAGATCCCAGACGTCGTACGAATGACCGTAAGTGTAGGCCACCGATCCCTCGAAGGAGTTCGAGAACCGCTTCTGGAGCTCCTCAGTGAAGCTATAGGCGTAATCGTGGGTCTTGGTATTCGACAGGTTGATCACGTCCCCCAAGGTGCGCGTCGTGCCTGGAACAGGCTTCCGCGACGGAACCGCAGCGCCGGTAGCAGATGGGATGTCGCCGTAAAGCGCGCGCCCGTTGCGGTCGGTTCCAATCGGATTGTCAACCAGACCGATGTTCTGATAGTAGAAGTTGGCAACCGACCGCGTGTAAAGCGCCTCGAATGTTCCAATCACATTCCAGGGAAGAACCCGGTCATAGCCGAGCGAGCTCCGCCATACTGATGGAAATTTCAGATTCGGGTCGACGGTATTGGCCGTGATATTCGGGGTGAGCGCCGCATTACCGCACGTCTGCGCCGGCAACGTTCCGGCGTTGGGCATGCGCGGAGCGTTCCCAAAGTTGTTGCACATAAGGTTGCCGTAACCGTTGACGCCCGAGTTTCCAAAGAGGTTGCTCAGCCAGACGTATGCGGGGCGACCCACGAACACACCACTTCCTCCCCGGAGCTGGTTGCGCTGGTCACCCGTCACGTCCCAGTTGAAGCCGAAGCGCGGCGACCACTGTTTCACGTTCCGAGGCACAGCGCTCGTATTTATCCCAAGTGTGCTCAGAACGTCAGGATTCTGGCCCGGGCTCGACGTCAGACCAGGCATGTCCAGACGGAGCCCGAACGTCGTGCTCAGCGTGCTTGTGGCCTGCCATTCGTCTTCGGCGTAGAAGCCGAGCGTGCGGGCTTTGAAGCGTGCGGCCCCGTCGGTACCATCGGGGAGCTTAATGCCCAGCGTAGCCGAATTCGGCGTGTTGGCGATGAGCGAATCCAGCGTACCGAAAGTGAAGTTCCCGAGCGAATTCTGGGAGAACAGGTTTCTCACCTTGAAGAATTCGTTCTTGGTACCGAGGGTAAAGCGATGACTCCCGACGGGAACGGTGAAATTGTCAGTGAGCTCGAAAATGTCCTGATCGAGTTCGTTGCCCTGCGACGAGTTCTCGGTGCCGGCAGTCGCCGCCCCGGTGCCGCTGTTGACTTCATTCTGCATGCGCTGAATGCGGACGAACGGAGCCGACATCGGGGTAATACGCTTGTCACGGATTTTCGTGAGACCAATGAGAAATTCGTTATTCGACCCGTCATTGAAGCCTGAAAATACCTGCGCCAGATAACTGTTGCTCACCGACTGGAAATTGTACCCGTTGTTCGAGAGGGAGAGCGTGGTGGGGCTGCGGCTCAGAACGTCCTGCTGCGCGTTGACGTAGTTGTACCGCGCTACGATGCGGCTGCTCGCGGGAAGATTTATGAGGTCGAATCTGGCGAACATGTTGGCAAGAGGATTCTCGTTCTTTACAATCCCGCCGCTGCCCGGGTCGGCGAACCCGTACTGATTCATGAGAATGTTTCTCAAACTGTCTACACCCGCCTGCGAGACGGCAGCTCTTGGCAAAACGCCCGCGGGTTGGCCGACGTAGGGCCCCGACGCGGGCTGATTCTGCTGTTGCCATTCTGGGGCAACCGAGAAGAGAAGTCGATCCTTGATGACCGGACCTCCGATCCAGAACCCCTCCTGCCGCTGCTGAAATGGCGCCGCACGCAGGTAGTCGATGTTCCGCTCGAGCTTCTCGGTGCGATTCGCATAGGTTGCGGATCCGTGGAGCTCGTTCGAGCCGCTCTTCGTTACAGCGTTGACGAGAGCACCGGTGAAATTCCCCTGGCGAACGTCGAACGGCGAGAGAAGAACCTGATACTCCTTCACGGCTTCGAGGGAGATCTGCTTCGCACCTGCCTGGCCGCCGGGCTGGCCTGTGGAACTGAGTCCGAAAAGATCGTTGGCGACCGAGCCATCGATCTGGATGCCGTTGAACCGATTGTTCTGACCCCCGCCTGAGTTTCCGGGCCCCTTCGTCGAGATCTGCGGCGACAAAGCCACGAAATCCGTGAAATTGCGGTTCAAGGTCGGGAAGCGGGCGATCACCGAGTCGGTGATCGTCGTCTGGACGCCCTTGTGCGAGCTCGAGATGACACCGCTCGACGCTCCCATGACTTCCACCCCAGCCAGCTGGGTGGCCTGCGTGTTCATCGCCAGGTCGACCCGCGCGTTCTGCCCGAGCGCCACATAGACATCGGTGGTATCGCGAGGGGTGAAACCGATGCGACGCGCCGTCACGGTGTAGGGACCTCCGACCTCGAGACCCTGGATATAGTATCGGCCATCGCCACGCGAGTTCGTCGCGCTGCGGGCGCCGGTGCTGCGGTTCCGGACTTCGATCTGGGCCGATTCGACCGGCTGGCCCTGATCGTTCCGGACGGTACCGCTGATTGCACCGGTGGTGACTCCCTGAGCAAATGCCGACGTGCTTATACAAACCGAAAATGCCGCCACTATGGTGGCGAGAAATAAACGAGCTCGATTCATTGACCGGACTCCTGGAGGCGAAAGACGAGGGGAAATCGGAGGAAAGAACAGCTTGAGGACGCCCGGATCTAGAATCGCCGGGGCGCTGGCCGATCAATTCTACGGTGGAGTGATAGGCTCATGCAAGAATTTTCTGTATCCGATCTGTCTCAACGCGGCAACGACGATCGGGCCTCAGACGCTCCAGGGCCGTGATCGGGTCGCGTAGTACACCGGAATCCCGAGCAATATGACTCCCAGAACCGCCAGGGTCGGAACGCGGCTGGTGGAGTCGACGATGGCGTTGCCGAGCAGAAGGATCGTCGCAAGGATAAAAATGGCGGGAACGACAGGGTAACCCGGAACCCTGAACGGAGGCTGGTAGGCCGGCTGGCGTCGAAATACGAAGATCGCTGCGACAGCCAGAGCGTAGAACGGCACGATCGCGGTTACGAAGGTGTCGGCGAGCTGTTCGAATGTCCCCAATAGTACGAAGAGCACCCCCAATCCTGCCTCGAGCCAGATCGCCACACCGGGTGTGTGAAATTTCTTGTGGACCTTCGCAATCGGCTTGAAGAGCAGCCCGTCGGCCGCCATCGCAAACAGAATCCGTGAGCCCGTCATCACCGATCCGTTCAGTGTGCCGAACGTCGAGACCATCACTGCCGCAGCCACGAAGGCTACCCCGGCCGCTCCCATCAGCCTCTCTGCGACGTCGGCGGCGACGAGCTTCGAATGACGGATCTCCTCGACAGGCAGGACCGCGAGATACGCGACGTTCGCCAGGAGATAGAGCGCGATGATGATGAGGGTCCCGAAGATCAGCACGCGAGGAAGATTTTTTTCGGGATCCTTCACCTCGCCGCCCACGAAGCTCACGTCGGCCCAGCCATCGTAGACCCAGAGGACCGACACGAGCGCGAGTCCAAAATGGGCGAAGGTAAAACTTCCGGCCGGAACCGGCGGGGTGAAGTGACCTCTTGTCTGCGGCAGTCCAATCGCGATCGCTAGGACGATGATCACGACCAGCGCGCCGGTCTTCGCCAGCGTTGTGAGGTTCTGGACGAGCGCGCCCCACTTGATGCCGACGTAGTTGAAGGTGGCGGTGAGAAGGATCGCCACCGCCGCGACATAGTGTACGTAAGTGCTGTACGGCGCCACTCGCGGATCGAATCCGAGGACGCGAATGAAGTACTCAGAGAAGGTCGTGGATATGGCGCCGAGCGCCGCCGCGCGGATGAGCACGAGCTCGGCCCACCCGAAGAGAAAGGCCGGTAGCCTTCCCCACGCTTCCCGAATGAAGACGTACACACCACCCGTGCGCGGCAACGCTCCGGCGACCTCAGCGAGCGTCAGCGCTCCGCAAAGAGCGAACAGGCCGCCTGTGAGCCAGATCGCCAGAAGCGGAAGCGGGCCGGGAAGCTTATCGGCGATGCTGGCCGGGGATCGGAAAATTCCGGAGCCGATCGTCGAGCCGACGAGAACGGCAACCGCGCTCCACAGTCCGAGGCGGCGCGGCAACGAAGAGGCGCGGGCGAATTCCGAATCTGTCTTGTCGGTTGAAGCGCCGCCGAAGTCCGAGTCGGTCATCCGGATACGGTAGTGCAAAGCCACTCTGTGCGCGAGTAGCTTTATGTCGCAGCAAATTCTGCCGCGTCGTCTCGCCCATCTCACTTCTCGCAAATGAATCAGCCATTGGCTGAGGCAATTTTTTGGATCGCCGCCGTTGCATGCGTTATAGCAGAGATCGCGATTTTGCGATCGACATATGCCGGCCGAGGCGTTGAAAAATCGGATCTGGTGCCGTCTGCCTCGCGGGGCGGAGAGATCACGTGGGCGATCATTCCAGCCGCCATGCTTGTGTTTCTACTCACCACGACGTGGGGCAGGATCGAGGCCCGAGAAGCTCACATGCGGACGATGGACCATTCGGGCATGCAGCACTCCATGCCGATGCCCGGAATGACACCTCCCGCCTCCCGCCGCTGAACGTGCGAACCGTGAGACGACTCGGATATCTCGCGCTGCTGCTTGGATTCGCGCAAATCGTTTTTGGCGCGGTCGTGCGCATCACTGGTTCCGGACTGGGTTGCGGAAACCATTGGCCCGATTGTTATGGCTC
>DATCPG010000067.1:0-14742 GCA_036570225.1 Gemmatimonadaceae bacterium
GCTGGTCGCGGCAATCATAGTTCTGCTTGGAGTCCTCTCGGCTCCGTGGCTCGTCGCAATCATCGCGAACGGATTCACCGGCGAAAAACGTGATCTCACGGTCCGCCTGACGCGAATTCTTTTTCCCGGAGCAGGACTTCTAGTCTTCTCCGCCTGGTGCCTGGGCATTCTGAACAGCCACCGGCGTTTTTTCATGTCGTATACCGCGCCGGTATTGTGGAATCTGGCGATGGTTGCGACGCTGGTGATTTTCCACAAGGACCACAGCCAGATTCAGCTGGCGATCTATCTCGCTTACGGGTCCGTCATCGGCAGTGCACTGCAGTTCCTCGTGCAGCTCCCGCAGGTCGTGAAATACGCACAGGGAATCCGGCCACACCTGACGGTGGTCGGGGAGCACGTTCGCAATGTGTTCCGAAACTTCGTTCCCGCTTTCGTAGGACGAGGCGTCGTGCAGCTCAGCGCATACGTCGACGCCTGGCTGGCGAGCTACCTGGGGAATGGAGCTGTCTCGTCATTTACCTATGCACAAGCCATCTATGTTCTGCCGATAAGCCTTTTCGGAATGGCGATTTCAGCCGCCGAGCTGCCGGCGATGTCGCGGGCGGTGGGCACGAGCGCCGAAATCGCAGCGTATCTGCGCGGTCGCCTGAGCGATGGGCTGGATCGCATCGCGTATTTCATCGTTCCCAGCGCCGTCGCATTGCTTGCTCTGGGTGATCTCATCGTCCATTTGCTGTTTCAGAGCGGACGGTTTCAGGCCGCCGAAACGATCTGGGTCTGGCAGATACTCATTGGGTCCACTGTCGGACTCCTCGCGTCCACTATGGGGCGTCTGTATTCCTCCACGTTCTATGCAATGCGCGACACGAAGACGCCGTTGCGCTATGCCGTCGTTCGCGTGGTTCTGACCACGCTCCTCGGCTATTTATTCGCGCTGGTTCTGCCGGGGTTACTCGGCCTCGACCGAAAGCTGGGCGCGGCGGGCCTCACCGCGTCGGCAGGATTGGCAGGGTGGGTAGAGTTCTATCTTCTGCGCCGCGAGATGGATCGGCGGATTGGTCGGACGCGCCTGATCCCTTCGCGCATTGCGCGACTCTGGATGGCTGCGGGGGTCGGTGCCGCGATTCCGTGGACATACAAGCTCATCGTGGATCGCGGTGCACCCATCTTCTCGGCGCACGAGAGCGCGATTCCTACGAAGCTGCTGGCGCTCGTCCTGCTCGGCGTCTACGGAGTGACCTACGTCGGAATCACGGCGGCCTTTGGAATTCCAGAGGCGAGGAACGTCATCGATCGGGGCCGGAGGCTCCTGCGACTGCCGTTTCGCGGGCGATGAACGTGCCTTTCCGCCCGTGGTATAATTACACATGCTCGCCGTTCCCGACGCTGTTGCCGCAAAGCTGCCCCACCTTCCTGACGGTCCTGGTGTCTACCTGTGGAAAGGAAGGGATGGGGCCACTCTCTATGTCGGCAAGGCAAAGCGCCTGCGCTCACGCGTGCGGAGCTACTTCGGCAATGACCAACTGGAGAGCGTAAAGACCCGGCACCTCGTAGGCCTGATCGCCGACCTCGACACCATCGTCGTGCCGAGCGAGGCACACGCGCTGATTCTCGAGGCCAACCTGATCAAGGAGTACCGGCCTCGCTTCAACATCGCGCTGCGCGACGACAAATCGTATCCGTACATCAAGGTGACGCTGCAGGAACCGTTTCCGCGGGTCTATGTGACGAGGCGGCTGGAAGACGACGGCGCCCGGTACTTCGGGCCCTATACCGACGTGGGAGCGATGCGACGCGCGCTGAACGTTGTGAAGCGAATCTTCACGGTGCGAAGCTGCAACTACGACATGCCGGCGCAGATGCCGGAGCGTCCCTGCCTGGACTACTACATCAAGCGCTGCAAGGCTCCGTGCATTCTGGCGCAGTCACAGCACGAGTATCGGTCGATGATCGACGAAGTGGTCCTGTTCCTCTCAGGAAGACCCGACGAAGTCGTGCGAAGAGTCAAAGAGCGGATGGATCTTGCCGCGGAGGAGCTTGATTTCGAGCGCGCCGCCGAGCTGCGTGATGTACTTCACCATCTGGAGCAGATGGAGGAGCCGACCGTCGTGCTCGAGGTCGAGGGCGGCGATCGGGACGTGATTGGCTACGCGCGTGATGGAGACGATGCCTGCGTGACTGTTCTCCGGATCCGGGGCGGCAAACTTCTTTCGCGGGAGCAGCGCTTTCTCGAGCACGTCGAAGGAGAGGAAGACACGGACGTAATGGCCATCTTCCTTGCCGGCAGCTACGTAGGCATGCAGGAGAAGGCCCGTCAATTGTTACTCCCATTCGACTTTCCCGATCGCGAGCTCATCGAGCAATCTCTTCCGGACAGCAGGATCCTAATTCCACAGCGTGGTCCGCGGCGGGATCTGATCGCGCTCGCCGAGCAGAATGCGCGACACCTGCTGGAGCAGCTCAAGCTCTCGTCACTGGAGGCGGACGAGCGCGCCGGGGATCCCGTGTATGAGCTCGCTCGCGAGATCGGGCTCCAGCGCATACCGCGATCGCTCGTCTGCTTCGACATCTCGTCCACTCAAGGGACCGATACGGTGGGCTCTTGCGTATGGTTCGAGAATGGTCGGCCGAAGCGCTCGGAGTACAGAAAGTTCAAGGTGAAGACCGTCGAAGGCAGCGATGACTTCGCGTCGATGCACGAGGTCGTCCGCCGGTACTTCGACCGGCGTATCAGCGATGAAAAACCTTTGCCCGATCTCATCGTTATCGACGGGGGGAAAGGTCAGCTATCTTCGGCCCACGGGGCACTTGCGGAACTGGGCAACGCCGACCGGCCTCTGATCAGCCTGGCCAAACGGGAGGAGGAGATATTCGTTTGGGGCCGAGAGGATCCGCTGAAGCTCTCCCGCCGCTCTCCGGCGCTTCGGCTGCTTCAGCAGGCCCGCGACGAGGCCCACCGCTTCGCTGTTACCTACAACCGCAAGCGCCGGTCGATGCGGACCGTCACGTCGGAGCTCCTTAAGGTGCCAGGAATCGGGCCCGTCAAGCGCCGACAGCTGCTGAAAGAGTTCGGCAGCGTGCAAGGCGTTCGGGACGCGGGCGAGGAGGCCATCGCCAAGCTGCCGGGCTTCAATCCCGACCGCGCTCGCAAGCTCCTCGAGTCACTCGCGGCGACCTCTCCGGTCTAGCAGATCCGCGCCGCTTCGGAGCTCAGAAGAAGAGAGCTAAAGTGCGCTCGTTCCTTGATTTCGGGCCATATGGCTCTAAATTACTTGAGCTATGGTTAAAGTCTCCCGAATCGATCCCAACAGCATTGCCGATGCCCTCGGCATCCAGCCCGGCACGGAGCTGCTGACGGTAAACGGGAGACCCCTCGCGGATTTTCTCGACTGGGAATTTCTCACGGCTGATGAGGAATTGGCCATCGAGGCGCGCCAGCCTGACGGCGAACAGGTCATCTACGAGCTCGAGCGTCTGGACGGTGAGCCGCTCGGCATCTCGCTCGAGCCGCCATCAGTTCGCCGTTGCGCGAACCGCTGCGAGTTCTGTTTCATCGAAGGGCTTCCAGCCGGCTTGAGAAAACCCCTCTACATCCGCGATGACGACTACCGGCTGTCCTTCGCGTACGGAAACTTTGCTACGCTCTCGAATGTGAAGGAGCGAGACATCGCCCGGATCCTGGAGTACCGGCTTTCGCCGCTCTACGTGTCGGTTCACGCAACGAATCACGAGGCGAGAAAAGTCCTCCTCAACAACACGCGAGTCCCCGACATCAAAACCCAGCTTTCCCGTCTCGCCGCAGGGGGAATACAGTTTCACGCGCAGATGGTGATCGTTCCAGGATTGAACGACGAAGAAATTCTCGAGGAATCGCTTACCGATCTCTGGAACATGGGCGAAGCTGTTCTCTCGGCGGCGGTGGTGCCGGTAGGACTCACGCAGTTCTCGCATCTCTACTCGGGGAAGAGCATGGATCGGGACTGCGCCCGCGCGATTCTCCGGCAGGTTGAGCGCTGGGGCATTCGCGGGATGAAAGAGCGGGGCGAGACTTGGGTGTTTGGATCGGACGAGCTGTACATGCTCGCCGAATGCGAGCTGCCTGGTCCGGAGCACTACGGCGAGTTCGCACAGATCGAGAACGGTGTGGGCTCGGTGACCTCGCTTCGGATGCGAGTAGCCGCAGGGCTCGATCGGCTACCACGACGCGACGGACAACGAATCGGCGTTGTCACGGGACTCGCGATGGCGCCTCTAATGGAGCCGTTGCTGGAGAACATGAGCGCGGCGAGCGGCGCCGATTTCGAGCTGATCGTCGCCGAGAATTCTCTGTTCGGTCCGACGATTACGACGGCGGGGTTGCTCGTCGGCAAGGATATCCTTCGGGCGCTCGAGAACCGTCGCGATCTGGATATCGCGCTGATCCCCGCGGAAACCATCAACGACGACAGCGTTTTCCTGGATGATTACACTCTGGAAAGCGTCAGAGCGGGGCTCCCAATGCCGATCTTCCCGTCGTACGATTTCATCGACGTTCTGGAGTCGGAAGAGAGTGGGGTGCCAGCGTGAACCTTCCGGTCATTGCACTCGTCGGCCGTCCCAACGTCGGGAAGTCCGCACTGTTCAACCGCATTGTCGGTGATCACAGCGCGATCGTGAGCGACGAAGCCGGTACGACCCGTGATCGCCACTTCGCCCGCGCCGACTGGAACGGGCGTCAGTTCTGGCTCGTCGATACCGGTGGACTCACCGACGACCCGCACATGCCGATGGATGTCGAGATCAAGCGACAGGTGCTCCAGGCGATCGAGGAATCAGATCTCCTCATGCTCGTCGTCGACGCGAAGACGGGGCTGCATCCCAGCGACAGCAGAGTCGTGGATCTGTTGCGCGAGGCTCGCAAGCCGTGGGTGCTCGTTGCCAACAAGGTAGACGATCCAACCACGACGGACTTCTACGAATTCTACGAGCTCGGCGCTGGCGACCCCGTGCCGGTGTCGGCCCTCAACGGAAAGAACTCCGGTGACATGCTGGATGTTCTCGTCGAGCGAATTCCGGTCGTGGCGGAAGAAGTCCCGGAAGCGTTACGGGTAGCCGTCGTCGGACGACCGAATGTCGGCAAGTCGTCGATCATCAATCGCCTCCTCGGCGAAGAGCGACTCGTGGTTGCCGACAAAGCCGGAACGACCCGCGATGCGATCGATACGCCGATGAACTTTCACGGTCGTGAGCTGATCTTCGTCGATACCGCGGGGCTTCGGCGTCAGGCAAAGGTAGAGGACGGCATCGAGTTCTACTCCGCGTTGCGGACGCGCCGGGCAATCGAGCGGTCGGACATCTGCATTCTCGTTCTCGATGCCGTCGAAGGATTGCACAACCAGGATCTCAAGATTGCGTCGCTCGCGTGGGAGAGCGGTCGGGGACTCATAGTTGTTGTGAACAAGTGGGATTTGAAGGACAAGGAAAACAACACGGCGGCGACTTTCGAGAAAGAGGCTGGGGAGAAGGCTCCTTTCCTAAAGTTCGTCCCGTTCGTATTCACTTCCGCATTGAGCGGACAGCGAGTGACCAGGATCCTCGAGCTTCTGCTGGAAGTCGATGCCGAGCGGCACAAGCGGATCAGCACCTCGCAGGTGAATACAACGCTGACGGAGATCGTTGGGCGGCGACAGCCCCCGCAAGCCGCGGGACGCGAAATAAAGCTGAACTACGCGACCCAGGTCGAAACGGCGCCACCGGTTATCGCCGTCTTTGGAAACAACCCCGACCTCGTACAGGAGCACTACGTTCGCTATCTGCACAACAGCTTTCGCGAAGCGTGGGGATTCCGCGGCAATCCGCTCCGCATCATCATGCGCAGAAAGTCTGCGTAGATGTCGCCGATAGTCGGCGTCCTGATTTCGTATCTCGCCGGATCGTTCCCGTCGGCATACCTCGCGGGAACATTTCGCGGCGTCGATCTGCGGAAGCACGGTTCCGGCAATCTGGGTGCGACGAACGTGGTCAGGGTGCTGGGCGCGAAAATCGGCGCCGCGGTTTTTCTCGCCGATCTGCTGAAGGGATTTCTTCCCGTGTTTTTTCTGCCGAGGTACACTGAAACCCTTCGACCGGAGCTGTGGGCTCTGGTCTTTGGCGTTGCCGCCATTGCCGGCCACGTCAAACCGATCTTTCTGCTCGGCAAGGGCGGAGGCAAAGGCGTGGCGACTGCGACTGGAGTGTTTCTCGCTCTGGCTCCGATACCGATGCTGGTTGCAAATGCGGTCTGGATTGCCGCGTTCTATTTCACCCGCTATGTCAGCCTGGCGTCCTTGTTGGGAGCGGTGGTTCTCCCTATAGCGATCCTGGTCTGGTACAGAAATCCCCAGTCCCCGGTCTTCATCGCCAGTGTCGTCATCGCCTCGTTCGTGTTCTGGACGCATCGAGCCAACATCGGTCGGCTGCGGCGTGGTGAAGAGCTTCGCTTCGTGAAAAAAGAGAGCGCTGGCTGATGCGGTGCGCCGTGGTCGGAGCGGGTGCGTGGGGGACTGCTCTCGCCGATCTGCTCGCGCGCAACGGCCATCAGGTAGCGCTTTGGGCGTACGAGCCGGACGTCGTTCAGGCGATCAACGAGAAGCACGAAAACGTTCGCTTCCTCGCCGGCCATCGGTTGGCTCCAACCCTCACCGCTGTCGGCGATCTCCAGAAAGCGATAGATGGTGCGGAGCTGGTTACTCTCGCGACGCCCTCGCAGGTGTTGCGTCCGATCATAAAATCAGCGCGCAGATCCTTTGGCAGCAACGCACCGATTGTCGTCGCGAGCAAGGGACTCGAGCCAAAAACTCTCGCGCTCATGACACAGGTCGCGGAGGCGGAAATTCCTGGAGCAACGGTTGTCGCTTTATCCGGACCGAGCTTTGCCGCGGAGGTCGCAAAATCCCAGCCGACTGCGGTTGTCGTTGCGTCGAGGAGCGCAAGCGCAGCTGCCATTACGCAGCGCGCGTTCAGCTCCCCGTATTTCAGGGCATACACTCACACCGACGTCACTGGTGTCGAGCTCGGCGGCGCGCTCAAGAACGTGATGGCTGTCGCGACGGGAATCGCCGAAGGGTTGGGACTTGGCTTCAACGCAAGGGCGGCGCTCATCACACGTGGGCTCGCTGAGATGACGAGACTCGGAGTCGCGCTGGGCGCGGAGCAAAGCACCTTCGCCGGCCTCGCGGGACTGGGCGACCTCGTGTTGACTTGCACGGGATCTCTGAGCCGCAACAGGGCTGTCGGACTCGAGCTCGGCAAGGGCAGGCAGCTGGACGAGGTGCTCGGGGAAACGGAAACCGTTGCAGAAGGCGTTGTCACGGCGCAGGGGGCTCGTGAGCTCGCCGCGCGCGAAAGAGTGGAGATGCCGATCGTGGATACTGTGAATCGCGTACTCTTCGAGGGCCAGCCGGCGCGCAGCGCCATTGTCGCCCTCATGACGAGAGAGCTCCGTTCGGAGGTGGACGAATGAAAGCGAAAGAACCGGTGCAGGAGTTTTTTTCCATTGGCGATGTGTGCACGCTCACGGACCTCAAGCCCCACGTGCTGCGCTACTGGGAGAGCCAGTTCAAGTTTCTGCACCCGGCGAAGAACCGCTCAGGGAATCGCGTATACCAGCGCCGGGAGATCGAGCTCATCATGCTTGTCAAGCAGCTTCTTTACACTGAGAAGTACACTATCGACGGGGCACGCCAGAAAATCGATGACTACAGGAAGAGCGGCGACCTGAGGACAGTGGCACGTGCGGCACTGGATTCGCAGGCGGTCGAATCCATGGAAGCGGATCTGCGGTCCATACTCGCGATACTCGACGGACAAATCGAAGAAAAGGGGAGTGAAAGTTGATTCAGCCGCTCGTTGTGATCGTTCCCGTCTACAATGCGGAACCGACTCTGGCCAAAGTGGTGAAGGACGTGCGTCGCAATCTGCCGGGTGCACTTATCATTGGTGTCGACGACGGATCGACCGACGGCTCCAGAAAGCTTCTGAGAACCGTGGCAGACGAGACGATCGAGTTCGACCAGAACCAGGGTAAGGGTGCGGCGTTGCGCGCCGGGTTCGATGCTGCGCTCAAGAAAGGCGCTGCGGCAGTTCTCACGATCGACTCCGACGGCCAGCACGATGCCGCCTTTGCGCCGGCAATCGTCGGTGCGCTCGACCGCGCCGACATAGTCATCGGCACCCGCGATCTGTCGGGGAAAGCAGTCCCCAAGCATCGACGGATCGCGAACATGATCTCGTCCGCTGCCACGCGAGCAGTATCGGGAGGAAAGGTGCGCGATAGCCAATCGGGGTATCGCGCGATCAAGTCTGAAGTGCTACGCAAAGTCACGGCGGTGGGCGACCGGTACGAATACGAGACTGACTTCATCATTCGCGCGGCAAGAGCGGGCTTCACCACTGTGAACGTACCGATCTCGACGATCTATGGCTCGCCGAGCTATTTCCGCGAGTTCCGGGATGCATGGCTGGTGATCAAGGTCCTGTGGCGCCACCGCGCCGGAGTTTTCAAGCGTTGAGACTTCTCTGCACCAACGACGATGGCATTCTGGCCTTTGGACTCGCCTGCCTGATCGAAGCCGCCGAGCCGCTGGGGGAGATCACTGTCGTTGCTCCGGATCGTGAGCAGAGCGCAACGAGTCATTCCCTTACGCTGCATCATCCGGTTCGGCCCATCGAGCGTGGTGAAAGAAGATTCCAGGTCGACGGCACTCCGACCGATTGTGTGATGCTCGCCGTCGAAGCGCTGATGCCAGAGAGGCCGGATTTCGTTCTGAGCGGAATCAATCACGGGCAGAACATGGGGGAAGATGTTCTGTACTCCGGAACCGTCGCCGCGGCGATGGAGGGACTCTCCCTCGGCATTCCCTCCGTCGCGATTTCCTTTGCGGGAGGAGATCTCCGCGCGGATGTGACCATGCTGCGCGACCAGATCGAGCCCCTACGCGACCTGCTCAAGCACGTGCTCTCGCTTCGCGCATTCCCGGAGCACACGCTTCTCAACGTGAATCTTCCGCCATTGCGCGGTGATGACATCCGTGGCGTTCGACTCACGCGGCTGGGGCGGCGGGTCTACTCGGATTCGCTCAAGCCGATGCAGGATCCGTGGGGCCGCCAGATATACTGGATAGGCGGAGGCTCGATCGAGTGGTCGGGCGAGGAGAGCTCCGACTTCCGCGCCATTCAGGACGGCTATATATCCGTGACCCCACTGCACCTCGACCTGACCCATCACGCGATGCTTGCCGCGGCGGAGAGTTGGTGGCAGCGCCCGTAGAGCACGAGCTTCGCGGCCCGCGCCGACGCCTTGTCGAGCTGTTGCATGACCAGGGGATCAGGGATCTGGCGGTCCTCCACGCTATCGATCAGACCCCACGTCACCTCTTTGTGCCCACGGGTGTTCGACACCGGGCTTACGAAGATTCAGCCCTTCCGATTGGGAACGGGCAAACGATCTCGCAGCCGTCGATCCACGCCCGCTATCTCGAGCTCCTCAAGCTCACGGGCAACGAGAAGGTGCTCGAGATTGGAACCGGCTCGGGATATCAGACCGCGCTCCTGTCGCAGCTCGCTGGCCAGGTCTTTTCGATCGAGCGCATCCCGGAACTGCTGGACAAGGCCCGCGAGACAATCAGGCTGATCGGCGCGCGGAATATTTCTTTTCTCCTTGGCGACGGTACACTTGGCTGGCGCCAGTACGCGCCGTACGACGCAATACTGGTCGGAGCAGGAGCGCCGGAGGTGCCTTCGACGTATCATGAGCAGCTGACCGAGGGCGGACGCATTCTGATCCCGCTCGGTGACAGGGAGGATCAGACGCTATATATGTTCACGCGTCGCGGAGAGGCGCTCGAGCAGACTGAAATCGCTCCGGTGCGATTCGTGCCTCTCGTGGGCAAGTACAGCTGGGGGGGGATGTAGTGCCACAGAAACCACAACGTCCGTTCGTTCCGCACCGTACTCCGAAAGCATCGCGACCGGTGACGGCCAAATCCGAGTTTCGCCTGGGCCGCCCATTCGTGCCCGGCTTGGCGCGCGAATTCCCAGATGCCGCGTCCACCACGTCGTTCGCACCCCCCGCGGCGAACGCCCCTGTCGCAACGAGCGCACCTGACGTGCGGAACGCGCCCGTCGCGAAAGTTGCCGATATCAAGCGCACGGATCGCGAGCGACTTCCGCCCATTGCAGTATTTCTTGAAGACGAAGTTTCTTCAGAGGAGGCGGAAGAATCGCACGAGCTTCCACCTGTGGAGCACTTCCTCGATCCGCTTCCGGCGATCGGGGGTTTCGCCCCAGAGATCGACGGCGCCTCGATCGACGAATCCGCGGTTGCAGTAGAGTACGCACGGGAGCCCACCGGTAGTCCGGAGACGGAAGCGGGCTGGGGTGTCGACGACTGGCAGCAGTACGATTGGCGGGCGGCCGGGACTTTGGGAGAAGGCGTCGAATCCGAAGCGTCCAACGAATGGGCTACGACTAACTGGGACGTAGGAACGCCGGGAGCTCGGAAAAAACTGAGTGCAGCGCAAGCAATCGCTAACGCGCTCGACCAGATCGCGCAACAGATTCGTGAAGGGGATTTGACCATTCCTTCTCCGAGTGGCGCGCTCACCGATCCGGGATCGATTGCTGCTTCACTCGCTGCGTTGTTGGGAGTGAGACGCTAGCCGCCGCATGGAGAGCATCCACCTGGAAGTCAGCGGTCGCGTGCAGGGCGTCGGCTTCCGGTGGTTCGTGACGGACTACGCGCGCCGGCTACGACTGTCGGGATGGGTGAGAAACCGGCCGGACGGAAACGTTGAGATCGCTGCGTCAGGAGCCGCCGATGCTCTCGCCCAGTTCGAGTCAGCAGTCACCAACGGACCTCCCGCGGCGCAGGTGCAGAAAGTCAGCAGACTTGCTGAGATCCCGGCTGACTCCCTGCAATCTCCTTTCTCGATCGTTCGCTAGCGCTTCTCTCGCGACAGCCGCTCTTCGGCTTCACGATACCCTGTGGGCAGCCCGACGTCGAGAAAATCCCCGCGCATTCGGCAACCCGTGAGTCGACCTCGTCCCAATAGCAGCTGCAAAACTGGAATGTCATCCAGCTCCCGTCCGCTCGGCAGATATGCTTCCACCTCGTCGATCGCCGCGAAAACTTCTGGGAGAAGTACGTAGCGACCCACCCCGGTGAACGCGGACGCCGCGCCCCCCGCATCGAACGTGGAATGCCGCGGTCCTTTGTCGGGGATCGACTCGATGATGTACTCATCGCTCTCGAGATGCCCTGGATAAATCGCAGTCGGTCCGTACTTGTCCCGATTCGCAGCGGTCAATTCAACGATTGCAACCACGTTCTTGCCGGTGCGCTCGTGCAGTTTGAAGAGCTGCGCCAACCCCGGCTCATCGCCGAGAAAGAGATTGTCGGGGAGCGCCACGCCGAACGTGTCACTCTGCGCGAAATCGCGCCCGAGCCTGATTGCGGCTGCGAGGCCGCTCGCCGTTTCCTGCGTGACGACCTGCACGCGCTCAGGCATCCGTGGACGACCGGCGGCGGCGAGCACAGTCTCGTTCAAATCATCCTTACCTGGCGCCGAAATAATGAGCACCTCACTCACTCCACTCGCCGCGCATTCCTCCATCACTCGGAGCACGAGGGGAACGCCCGCAATCGGAAGGAGCTCCTTTGCGGCGCCCTCGGTGAGCGACGACATTCGCGTCCCTTTCCCGCCACAGGGGATGACAGCTCTGCTGAGACCGCTCAACTCGCCAGATCCTCGATCCTCGCCCCACTGCCCGCGCGAGTGAGCCAGGTTCCAGGCTTCCGCCCGAAGCGCGTTTCGTAGTGAGCGGAGAGATCTTCGGCCGCGGCAGCCAACGCATCAAGATCGCCTACGGCGATCGCGCATCCTCCCCAGCCGGCTCCCGTGAGGCGAGCACCTGTGACGCCGGGCTTGCCCCGAACGCTATCCACAAACCAGTCGAGCTCCGGCGTCGAGCATTCGTAGTTGTCTCGCAACGATTCGTGAGATTGGTAGAGGAGCTCGCCGGCAACCATGCCTGTTTCCATCAGGTGCCGCACGAGCGCTTCGACACGCGCGTTCTCCTCGACGACGTGCACGGCGCGCTTCCTGATTCTCGGGCTGAGATCTGCGAGGCGCACCTGCTCCAGGCTGGCGGCGGCCAGATGCAAAAGGGAAGGGTGGGCCCGCCGTAGCACTGCCAACGCTTCCTCGCATTCGGCGCGGCGCTGGTTGAACTGCGAGCCCCGCAGCTCCCGGGGCGACGCAGTATCGAAGATCAGAACCGCGTCAGGCATGGTCACCTGCTCCGTTTCCAGCGTATCGCACCAGAGGTGCAAAGCCTGACCGCGGAGACAAAGCGCGGACGCGAACTGATCCATGACACCTGAGGCCACGCCGACGAACTGCGTTTCTACGTGCCAGGAGAGCATGGCGAGCTTCCTCAGGTCCAGCGGTTCCGACACGACGCCGCCGAGCGCAACCGCGGTCGCAACCTCGAGCGCGGCCGAAGAGCTCAAGCCTGAGCCCATCGGAACATCGGACTGAACGGTCGCCTCGAACTGCGGGAGTCGCGCGCCCGAGCCTTCCATCGCGACGCAAACGCCTGTCATATAGTCCCACCACTGCCCGGAAGCTGTTCCCACGTGTCGCACGTCGAATTCGCCGACTGTCGACTCGCGTTGCGAGACGATTTTGCTCCGAGACGAATCAGGACGCGCACGAAGCGCGACGAAGGTCCGGCGGTCGATGGCGATCGGTAGGACCTGGCCCCCGTTATAGTCGGTGTGCTCGCCGATGATGTTCACGCGGCCTGGGGCGGATCCGATTATGTCCGGGTCGCCGCCGTATACCTGCCGGAAGTAGTCGCGCGCCTCGGCCGCGGTCACGCGCTGCCGGCGGCTCTCCGCCGCAGGCCGGTCGTTCCCTCGAGATTGAGGAGAGGCAGTTTTACCCCCAAGCGGATGATCGAACCCGTTCGACCCGGTTCAGTCCGGTGGACTCTGCTACGCTGGCCCATGAATGTCAAGCAATCCGCTCCGACCTTGACACGGCCGCGCCCGAGTCCTATCGTCTGGCTCCTGAACCGACTCGAACAGGTTCAGGTCGGTTCGATGTTCCGTCTTCTTTTCAAGGCTATGACTGGAAAGCGCCCCACCATAACCGATGTCGCTAAACAGACGGGTGTCTCCAAGGCCACCGTGTCCGCCGTGCTCAATGACAGCCCGGCCGTCAAGACCGATACACGGGACAGAGTTCTCGCCGCGATCGAGCTGCTCAACTATCGCCCGACCCAACACTCGGGGGCAAAGTCTCCCCGCAGGTACCGTAGCATCGCTGTCATAATCAAGGAGCACGACAACCCCTACTACGACGAAGTCGTGGCCGGCGTCCGCGCGCACGCCGAAACGCAGGGTTACATGCTGCTCGTCGTGAGCAGTGAAGGGAGCTACGCATCAGAACGGCGCGCTGTGGAGCTCCTTCGCGACAAGGATGTCGACGGACTGATCGCCGCTCCCGTGATGGACGAGCACGCCGATCTCTCCCATTTCTTCGAGCTGAAAAGGCGAAACTTTCCCTTCGTCTTTCTCGAGGGTGTGCGCGGGGTCCCCGCGAGTCTGGTCGATCTCGAGAACGTGAGCGCCTCGCAAAAAGCGGTCGAGTACCTGTTCAGCCTTGGACACCGGCGGATCGCGCATTTCGCCGGACCAGCGTATTCCACCCACAGCGAGGAACGAGTGGCCGGCGTGCACCGCGCCTACAGCAGCAGCAATCTCGTCTTCGCCGCTGACGATATCGTCCAAGCCGGCGCGCACTTCGAGGACGGCTATCGCTGCGGCCACGCGCTCTTCCAGGCGCGCACGGAGAGCGAGCGTCCCACCGCCGTGACGTGCTACAACGATCTCGTGGCGATGGGACTGTGCAAGGCGTTGTCCGAGCTCGGCATTCGCTGCCCCGAGGATGTCTCGGTAGTCGGATTCGACGACATCAAGTTTTGCGAGAACCTCATGGTTCCACTCACGACGATTCGCGTGCCGAAATTCGAGATGGGAAATCTCGCCGCGCAAATGCTCATTCGACACATCGAGTCCAAGCAAGCCGTCACGCCGCGAAAGGTCTATCTCGACGCGACGCTCGTTGTGCGTAGCTCCACCGCGCCGCCAGTCCATTTGCCCACGGCGATGTCGTTTGCCGGGGATGGCGAGAGCCGCGCTCCGGCCTCAAATCAACCCGCCGCTGTTGGCGGGATTTCACAATACCGCTGACCGAGGAGGCAATTTTGACCAAGCTATCTCATCGCCTGACGAGGATACTTACTCGTCTTCTGGCTCCGTTGGCGCTGACGCTCGCAGCGTTCGGCGCCATCTCGCTCAATCCTCAGTTGTCCGCCGCGCAGGTGGCCGGGACCGGAACGATCACCGGCACGGTCACAAGCGACACAGGGCAGCCCGTCAGTGGTGTTCAGGTATTCCTCGTCGGCCGCGGAATCGGAGCGACGACCGACGCCGATGGGCATTTTACGATCAGAGGCGTGCCGCCCGGCACCTACCAGCTTCGCGCGCAACGCATCGGCTTCACTCCAAGATCCACCCAAGTGACGGTGGGAGCGAATCAGACCATCACCGCTGATCTCGCGCTCCCGCAGCTTGCGACCACCCTCACCACTCAGGTGGTCGTCGGCTACACCACGCAGCAGCGTCGAGATGTCTCGGACGCAGTGTCGAGCCTG
>DATCPG010000068.1:0-3871 GCA_036570225.1 Gemmatimonadaceae bacterium
CAGCCTCGGTACCGAGCAACCGCATCCCGTACCTCGAGACGATCAGCGAAACCGGACGATGGGCGGCGACAAGCTGCTGAAGCAATCGAACCGCGTAAGGCGCCCCCGACGCTCCTGTAACGCCGACGACGATCGGCGGAGTGCCGGTCATCGCAGCTTCACCGGAAGAATCCCAGAAAAACGGTGCTCGCCAGCAACCGCTCTGTGAAGACGAATCCGAGAAAGATGATGCTGATCACACCGTTCATCGTGAAGAATGCGGCGTCAAGGCGGGAGAAATCGTCCACCTTAACGAGTGAATGCTCGTAAAGCAGCAGCGCCCCTGCCACGAGCACACCAACAAAGTAGACGGCACCGGCGTCGGTGCCGAGTCCAGCGATTGCGAGCCCTGCCACTGTGGTGAAATGCAGCAGGCGTGCGATGCGGAGGGCGTTCGCCTCACCCAACGTCGAGGGCACGGAATGGAGCCCGTTCTCACGATCGAAAGAGATGTCCTGCAACGCGTAGAGGATGTCGAATCCACCCACCCACGTCGCGACGGCAATCGCCAAAGCGATCAACATCCACCACGGACTGCTCCAGTGCCCGGTGATGGCCAGATAGCCTCCCACAGGCGCAATCGAGAGTCCGACGCCCAGGACTATGTGCGACCAGCGGGTAAAGCGCTTGGTGTAGCTGTAGAAAAGCACCCACGCGAGCGCGATCGGCGCCAAAATCAGACACAACGGATTCAGCTGCCACGCAGCAGCCAGAAACACGAGCGATGCTATCACCACTGCCACGCTCGCCTCGCGCACGCTCATGGTCCCGGACGGAATCTCGCGTGACCTCGTGCGCGGATTCCTCGCATCGATCTCCCGATCGACGATTCGATTGAATCCCATCGCTGCGAACCGAGCAGACGTAAAAGCGACGACGACCCAGACCACGTCTCCAAGCGTGATCGGCGCGACATAGCTCGCCAGCACGACTCCCACCAGCGCAAACGGAAGCGCAAAGATCGTGTGCGGAAGCCGAACGAGATTCGCGTGGCGAAGCAGCACACCTCGACCGCGAAAGGTTTGACCTTCCCGCGCCGCCACCGGCGTCGGACCGCCCGCACTACCCGTCATTTTGCCGCCATCTCTCTGCACGCTCGTTGGGTCCGAGCCCCAGCTTCGACCACATCGCGTCGATCCGCTGCTTTGTTCCCGAATCCATCTCGATCAGCTTGGGCCAGTTACGCGTGAATCCTTCCTCCGGCCACTTCCGCGTGGCGTCGATTCCCATCTTCGAGCCATAGGTGAACGCACGACTCGAGTGGTCGAGCACGTCGATCGGTCCCATCGAGAATCGAACGTCACGCTCGGGATCTATATGGTTGAGCGCCACCCACCATGCCTCCTTCTCGTTTCTCACATCCACTTCCTTGTCGAGCACGACGATGACCTTCGCCAAAGACATCAGCCCCTGCCCCCACATCGCGTTCATCACTTTGTACGCCTGCCCGGGATACTGCTTGTCGATGGACACGAAGACGAGGTTGTGAAATATCCCCTCGGCGGGCATGTGGTAGTCGACGATCTCCGGAACGGTGAGCTTGAGCAGCGGCAGGAAGATCCGCTCGGTCGCGTGGCCGAGGTAGTAGTCCTCCATCGGCGGGCGCCCGACGATCGTCGTGGCATAGACCGGCGAACGCCGCATCGTAAGCGCTGTGACGTGCACCTGTGGATATAAATCGGCTTCCGAGTAAAAACCGGTGTGATCCCCGAACGGACCCTCGACCACGAGCGGCTCGGCGGGATCTATGTAGCCTTCGATCACGAACTCCGCTTCGGACGGCACCTCGAGATCGACGGTTATGCCTTTGGTGAGACTCACCGGCTTCTTGCGCAGGAATCCCGCGAAGAGGAACTCATCGATCGTCGGCGGAAGTGGAGCGGACGCGGAGTAGACTGACGCCGGATCGGAACCGATCGCGATCGCCACCTCCATGCGCTCGCCCTTCTCCGCCATCTCGCGCCAGTGAGCGGCGCCAACCTTGTGGCGCTGCCAGTGCATCGCGAGCGTGCGCGGGCCCAGCACCTGAACCCGGTACATGCCGACATTGCGGATTCCACGACTGGGGTCCTTCGAGATCACCATCGGCAGCGTGATGTAGGGCCCACCATCCTCCGGCCAGCAGGTGATGATCGGCAGCTTCGAGAGATCCACGTCGTCGCCTTTGAGCACGACCTCCTGCGATGCGGGTTTCCCGCTTCGCACCCGCGGCGGAAACTTCCCCAGCTCCAGCAGCCTCGGCAGCATCGACAACTTTCCGAACAAGCCTTCCGGCACCTTGAGATCGAGCATCTCGGTGATGCGCAGCCCGATGTCGTCCAGGTCGTCGACACCCAGCGCGAGCGACATTCGCCGCATCGATCCGAAGAGATTGATCACGACGGGGTACTGCGAGCGCTCACCGTTATCGAGCACGACGTTCTCGAAGAAGAGCGCTTTGCCCCCATCATGTTGTTTCATCACCCTGTCAGCGATCTCGCACAACTCGAGGTTCGCTTTCACCGGCTCGCTGATCCGCGCCAGCTCGCCGGCGCGATCGATCGCCGACAGAAATTGCGAGATGTTATCGAGACTCATTGCTTCCTGATATGGGTCGCTCCCCGACGTGGATGGCCGCCACGCCAAACGACAGGCTCGACCACGTCACGCCCGTGAACCCCGCGCTCTTCATTTTGCTCGCGAGCTCTTCTTCGACGGGAAAATTCGCGACAGAACGCGGCAGATAAGTGTAGGCCGTGCGATGCCCGCTCACGAACCGACCGATAAGCGGGAGCACGTTGCGGAAATAGAACAAATACAATGATCGCAGCACGCGGGCTCGTGGTGTAGAAAATTCGAGGATGACAAACCGGCCTCCCGGCGCGAGCACTCGCAGCGCTTCCCTCAGAGCCCCGTCCAGTCCCGCGACGTTCCTTATTCCAAAAGCCACGATCGCACCAGCCAGGGTGCCGGACCCGATTGGCAGCTCCACTGCATCGGCGGCAACCGGAGCAACTCTGGATCTGACCACCTTCCCCGCGCCCGCTCGGAGCATCGGCTCCGCGAAATCTGCTCCGATAACGAGCCCCTTGAACCCGGCCAGCCTCGAGACCTGATCCGCGACATCAAGAGTCCCCGCGCACAGGTCGAGATAGGCTCCGGCGGGATTTCGATCGACGTTCAGCTTGGCGATCGCAGTACGCCGCCACCTGCGGTCGATGTTCAGACTCAGGACGTGATTGAGGAGATCGTACCGCGGGGCGATCTCCGAGAAGATCTTCTTGACGTACGCGCGCTTCTCGGCGCCACCGGCAGCGGCGGCACTGGCGGTCGCGCTGTCTATGTCGGTGGCCAGCATCCTTCCAAAGTTGCCCGGCAACAGTGCGCGGGGCAAGCTATCTTACTCGCGCTTCCCTACATGACGCCCAAGTCCTACACCGACGTATCCGACCAGCAAGTGGTCGTCTTCGCCCAGGAAGGGCGTGAGGACGCCTACCGCGAGCTGGTCAAGCGCTATGAGCGACCCGTTTTCTCGCTCATATATCGCATGGTGCGCGACAACGAGACCGCGGAAGACCTGGCGCAGGAAACCTTCATCAAGGTCCTGAACAACATCGACCGTTACCGGCCCGAGTTCAAGTTCTCGAGCTGGCTGTTCAAGATCGCCAACAACATCACCATCGATCACCTGCGCCGGCGCCAGGTGGATACCATCAGCATCGAGGGATCGCCCGACGCCATCACAGCCGAGCGGGCGCGGGCGACATCGGTGACGATCACGAGTGGAGGGGAATCTCCGCTCGAGGAGCTGGAGTCCCGCGAGCTCGGCACCCAGATAGAAACGGCCATCGCC
>DATCPG010000069.1:0-2909 GCA_036570225.1 Gemmatimonadaceae bacterium
ATACTGGGAGGTCATCGCCGAGCGTTACAAGTTTCCGCTGACGGTGGTGAACGAAGTGGTCGACGCGACGTTCCGGTTCATGACCGTCGACTGGGATGGGAAGATCAGAATGGACTGCTCGTCGCCGTACGCAATGGCGCGACTGATCGCGATGAAGGATCGGTTCGACGTGGCGTGGGCGTGCGACACCGATCACGACCGGCACGGCATCGTCGCGCGCAGCACGGGATTGCTCAATCCCAATCACTACCTCGCCGTTGCGATCGAGTATCTGTTCACGCATCGACCGAACTGGTCGAAGACCGCCGCGGTGGGCAAGACGGTCGTCTGCAGCAGCATGATCGACCGCGTGGCGAAGGGAATTGGCCGCGCGATCAAGGAAGTTCCCGTTGGCTTCAAGTGGTTCGTCGACGGACTGCTGGATGGCTCACTCGGCTTCGGCGGTGAGGAGAGCGCGGGCGCGTCTTTTCTGCGTCGCGATGGAACCGTGTGGACCACCGACAAGGACGGAATCATCATGGGGCTGCTCGCCGCGGAGATGACGGCCGTCACCGGCAAGGATCCGGGCAACCTGTATCAGGATCTCACGCGACAGTACGGCCATCCCGATTTCGCGCGCATCGATGCACCGGCGACATCTGAGCAGAAGAGTATTCTCTCCAAGCTGAGCGCAAAGGACGTGACGGAAACGCAGCTCGCTGGCGAAAAGATCACCGCCATTCTCACGACGGCGCCGGGCACGAATGATCCGATCGGCGGACTGAAGGTGGCATCGGAAGGCGGCTGGTTCGCGGCGCGGCCGTCGGGGACCGAGGAGATCTACAAACTTTACGCAGAGAGCTTCAGAGGAGCGGAGCACCTGAAGATTATTCAGGCCGAGGCGCAGGAAATAGTGCAACGCGCATTCACGTAAGGCCCGGTTATCTCTTCACATCCTCGATCAGAAGTGCGTTTCCGACCGGGCGCTCACCCGCCTGATCGGACGGCCGGTTGACGACTCTTCCGTCGATGACCATGGTTGTCGATCCGCCGCCGTCGAAGTTCATCGCCTGCCATGCGCCGAGTTGACGCATCATGTCAGCGAGCTCGACGAGTGTCATGCCGCCGCTGTTTTCCGATCGGCCGTCGACGGCGAGGATGAATAATGTAGAGCTGTCGCGCGAGAACCCGACCGACGTGCGCGGGTGCCGCGCCTCCGCGTTGCGCGAAATCGTGCCCTCCAATGTCGCCGCGTCGCCCGCCACGTTCTCCCCGTCGCGCAGAATGCGAGGCCAGCCGCCAATGATCATTGCTGGCACGGCCCCGCGCGGGATGTGCGGCAAGGTCGCCAGCAAGACCCTCACGGTATCGCCGTCGGCCATCGCCTGAACTTCTTTTGTGCGAGCGCCGGTGCCGTATGCCGCGAGCACAGCGCCGTCTGCCGGGATGTGGGACCCGGACGATGGGGACACGGCGCCCCGTCGCACAAAGAGCAGCGTGTCACCGCGCCTGCCAGCGGACGCCAGTGGGGCTTCCGCGGTCTTTCGAACGGAATCACGGGGCGTCGTCGCGCCGTAGCGCGACGTGTACAAAGCCGTCCCCTCCGGGTTGCCCGACGGATTGAAGTTGAGTGTGATGATCGGCGTCATGACGCCGCGATCCCATGCTTTGCCTTCGAGAATAAAGCGGTCCATCAACGGCCGTCGCGCAGCATCCATCCCGAACTGAACATGGGCGTTGTCATACGTGTCGTACGGCGAGTCGGTGACCTTCAGCCCCTTCCACCACTCGCCGGCTATCACCTGGTTGTTCTCGTTTTCACCGGACTTGAGGTCGAAGAAGTCGCCATTCACTGCGGCGAGCACACGCACGCCAGTCGTGTTGATTCGGCGGACCATGTCGCTGACGCGTTCGCGGCCTTTGAGCTGATCGGCGGCGCGAGATTCTCGGATCTCCAGGTTAGCGCGCCGGACATCGACACGAACGAGATACACGGACCATGGGCCACGCGTGTCCGTGAACTGCCGGTACGCCATGCCGGGCGCGAGATCACGGGCCGCAACGGTGTCTCCCCGTTGTGCACGCACCGCAGCCGGGACCGCACACGCGAGTCCAAGAATGAGAGTTTTGGGGAGGCTGAGCATCAAGCCATATTACGCGGCCTTCTCGATATGAACAACATTTCTCTCTGCGTTTGCGCGCCGCACGGCAGCGGCGTCGCGGGGAGCGCGCTGCAAGTTCTGCTTGACATCCAACGCATCGTTCTCATCTTGTGGAATCCTCAACCTCCGGGACGCTCTCCATGCGACTGCTTAATTGTCTGTTTGTTGGCGCGGCACTGACCATGGCGATTGCAAGTCGAGCGCGCGCTCAGAACACAGTCACTCTCGAGGGTTCGGTCAAATCGGAGGGAGCACCGGTCGCCGGCGCTCAGGTGACGGTCGTCAACGCAAGGACAAACGAGACAGCCACGACCACAACGCGGACGAACGGCGAATTCCGCGTGATTGGACTCTTCACGGGCCAATACAGGGTGACCGTCCGATCAGTCGGATACACGCAGGCCGAACAGACAGTGCAGATCGTGACCGGACAACGCGCCCGGCTCGAGTTCCAGATGGAGAAGGGCGTCACCGAGCTCTCGGAGCAGCAAATCCTCGGGGAGCGAGTCAAGCACGTCGAGGTGCAACGGCTCTCAGTGTCCTCGCCCGTGATGCACGAAGAGGTCGAGAACCTGCCCCTCAACCAACGTGGCGTGATGAACCTGGCGGCCATTGCCCCAGGCATCAAGACGTATGCGCCGCAGTCGGGACGTACGCTGCCATCGGGCGGTGCCGCGCCGGACCTCCGTTTCTTCAACGTCTATATGGACGGAGTCGAGATGAAGAGCTTGTACAACGGCAACATCGTCGGCCTTGGCCAGACGGGAT
>DATCPG010000070.1:0-6862 GCA_036570225.1 Gemmatimonadaceae bacterium
AGTCTCCGGTGGGTTCGCGGCCGGCCAGTAGGTCAGCGTGATTGGTGTCTCGTGGCCGTGAGCGATCTCCACACCCAATGGCCCTCGACGCAGAATCAGCCTTTCGCCGGCCGGACCAACGTATTCACGTTGATTCGGTACGCTGGCCAGTGACGTCGAGAGATCACCGACCGGGCGATAGTGCAGGTACTCCGCCGCAATCGGGTTGCTCGTCACCCTTTGAAGTGCTAACAGTGCTTCGACCGTCGATTCGGCGCCCGCGTTCCGATTCACCTTGAGCGGGGTCGGACCGTCAATCCCGTCGAACGTCCGCCCCGTCTTCTCGTCGTACATGCTCAGCCGCTCGGGATTGTCGCCGAGAAACCAACCGGCCGTCAGTCCGGCGAATACGGCGTAGCGCGGGTCGTTGCTTGTTTCCGCGAGGGCGAGATATCCATCGACGATCGACCCGATGCCGTAAGAGATCTGTGGATACCAGGTCGCTTTTCCGTCGCTCGCGACTTCTGCGGGAACTTGTGCGGCGAGGAGGAATCGTCCCCACAGGCCGTCCGCTTCCTTTCTGGCTGAAGCACCGTACTCAGCTCGGCCCAGCGTGCTCTGCGCGGTCGCGAGTGCTTCCACGGATCGTGATCCCCACGCGTGCCACGGTGCGGTGGGAGCATCCACGTGTGCGCCCCAAGGCGCAACGTCTATTGTGCCCGCCGACTTCCCCGCAATCAGGTCGGCGGTCCGCTGCGCCAAAGCAGTGTTAGCTGCCGAGTGCTCTGTCTTGTCCAATGCGAGGACGCCGAGCAAGGCTTCAGAGGTGGCTGTAGTCGATTCACCAATGAGACGTCCGGAATCGATGTCCCGCGCCATACGCGCAAGCGCGCGATCGAGCACTGGGCGCATCGCCTTCAACTGTGTGGAATCTTTGGCCCCGAGGACGCGCACCGCCTCTCCCAGCGCCCAGATGCTCCGCGCCGCCCAGTACGACATACGCTTCCGGCTGCTCGGCGCGTTGCGATTCAATCGCCCAGCGGAGTCGATGAAGTTGACAAACTCACCATCCCCTTGTTCCATCGCGGTGATGAAGGCGAGTAGGCCCAATGCCTCATCGTGCGACCGCGCGTCTCCCGTCAGCTCGTAGTCGCGCAAATAGGTTACTGCCGCGCGCGCGGCATCGTCGACGCTGGCGATCCCCTCGAATCCGTCGCGCGCTGGAGAGCCGACGAGATGATAATCCGGTGCTTCCGCATAGAGGGAAACGACTCGAACGGGCTGACCCCGCACCACCGCATTCATCCCGAGGTGCCGAAGGTGGTCGAGGTTGATCGCCAACGGAGCATGACCTCGCGGCGCTGCCTTCAATTCCGCGCGCCGATCGCAGCCAGCGGGAATGCAAGCGAGCGCAATGAGGGACGCCGCAGTCAACCTTTGCCGCGCGATCATGATCCTCTCTCGGCCACCCATTTCGCGTAGAGTCGGGCGAAATGCTTGCCGGGAGCGCGGTAGTACTCGTCTGCTGTTACGTCCAGCACTAGGGGGACTTGCGCTCTTGTTGGGGCTCCGGAACTCGCTTCCGCATCGCGGCAATCTCTGAAATTGCGAAACACCGCAGCCGCGGGCTTCTCGCTCCCATCAGCCCGCACCAGCCCAAACGTGCGCTCGCGTATCGCAGTCGAAATGGGCGGCCGGTCGAAGAGACGCGAATCGTAGTCGCCGTAGCACCACGCGTACGCACCGGACGCGCCGATGCCCCCCAATCGACTCAGGACCGCATCGTAGTACTCGCCCGCTTCTTCCTCGGACGCCAGATACTGCTGTAGTGGGTGTCCCAGGAAATCGTCCGTGATCGTCTGCCCCGGAGAACCCGGCGGAGCGGTGCACAAACCGAACTCCTGCATCAGGGGGGCACGTCCCCGTCCCGAAAGACCCGCCGTCAGTGCGCACGAGAACGGCACCAGCTCGGGATCGAGGAAGGAGCGCGCGCCCGGATAATAAAGTGGGTACGCGTGCATCAAATCCTCATCGGCCACCTCGCCGACGTCATCGACGCGCATGTAGTTCTCTGTCGTCAATGACGGAAGGTGCGCGCCAATCTGAATCGTCGAGCCCGGGGCGACGCGCCGTATCGCATTCGCCAGCAGCGATGCCCATAGCCAGCCTGCATCTCGCGTACGGGGCCGTTGCGCGTCATCGATCTCGTTGGCGAGGTCGAACGCGCGTATCGAGTCTTCTCCAGCCAATGCGCGCGCGCACGTCTCGACGAGCATCGACTGCGTGCGCAGGATCGTCGGATCGGAAAACAGATCGCCGGGCCGGCCTTGCCCGTCCAGCATCCACGCCGGCCACCAGAATTTGCCGCTCATGTTGATGACTATGAGCGTGGGAACGACTTTGAGTCCCGCATCCTTCGCTGCGCGCACCACCTGGAGGAGGTTCACAACCATATCGGGTGCTATGGTGAGCGGGTGGGGCAGGAAGTCCTGCGCCAGCGTGAAAACTCTTACGGTATCGAAGCCGAGGGCGGCGATGTGCGCCATATCTTCGCGTACCTCGCCAATGTCCAGCTCGCGCCACATGTACATGGCGCTTCGTCGCGGCCAATAATTGACGCCGAGCTCGAAGGTCACGGCTCGAGGTGTTCGATCGATAGTCGCGTCACAGCGGAATGGCCGTGTGTCCGAGCGCGATCTCGTTCGTGATTCCCGCGACCAAAGCGCTTTTGTTCACGCGAGCGCCGCCTACGTAGGTATCCGACGCGCCGTAGTAAACCAGGAGATCGTCACCGATCTCGACGAGCCCCTCTGGGAACACGACGCGTACACCCTTGATGAAGTTCGCCATGTCGACCTGAGGAATTGGGTGCTCATGAATCTCGTACGGGGCTTCGGGCGTGAGAGCCGGCGCGACGGAGACATAGAGAACTTTTTCGGGATTGGCCAGATCGAGCACGCACCAGCCCATCGAATAGACGTTGCCCTCCTCGATGGACGTCGCACCGTGAAAGGGCAACAGCCAGCCGATGTCTGTGGCGATCGGCGGTGCGCCCGAGCCAACGCGCGAGTTTCGCCACGTGTTGGGCTTCGGACCAAGGATGGGGACACCTTCGGCGGGCCACAGGTCCTCGAGCGCGGACACTCTTATCAGCTCGATTCGCGGCATTGGCCTGTGCAGTATGACGTACGCGCCGCCGACTTTCTGCGGGAAGATCACGCAGTTCTTGTTTTCCCCGGTGATGCGCGGGCCGTGACGTTGATAATGTTCCGGCTTGAGCAAATCATCGGTGGTGATAAGGCAGACGCGTGGACCAGCTGGCGAATACCCCGTATACGTGATCGCGTACAGCTGGTCCTGCTCGAGATATGTGATGCGCGCGTCCTCGACTCCCCATTCTTCGTAGGAGGTTTCGCGCGCGATGGCGGGATGATCGAGGATCTGGTCGATCCGCTCGCCGTCTGCGGAAAGGGCCAGCGCCAGACAGGAGCGCTTGGTCTTTTCCTCGAAAACGCGGACGAGGAGGACAACGCGCCCGCTGGCGCGGTCGATGGTGGCAGCCGGATTGAACGTCCCCGACGCGCCGACGAAATTGATCTGCGATGGGCTGACGATCGGGTTGCTGGCGAATCGCTGGAGTGGCGGAATCATGATCTGTTCTCCCCCGGCACCACGGAACGCCTCGCTCGGTGTCGCACCTACTCGAGTCCGGCCAGGATTTCTTCGAGCGAAAGGTCTGCGACAGCGGTGACGTCGTCGGCGGCCCCGTAATAGATACGCACCTGGTCGCCGTCCACGAGAGCGCCGCACGTAAAAACCACGCTTCCGAAAAAGCCCTCGCGCTCGTACGGAGCCTCAGGACGCAATATCGGCTCACGCGAGCGGCCGATCACCTTCGAGGGATCGTATTGATCGAGGAGCAGTGCTCCCAGCGCGTAGGTTTGCGGAGTCCCGGTGACACCGTGATAAATCGCGAGCCAGGCGTCCTGCCTGTTCGCGTGCACCTTGAACGGCACCGCGCCGCCACCGATTTTCACGTCATCCCAGCTGCCGGGGCGCGCGGTCGCCACGATCCGATGCTCGCCCCACGACATCAGGTCGGACGACGTCGCGATCCAGATCGCCGGATGGCCCAGCCCTTCCGGCATCGGCCGGTGCAGCGCGACGTAGCGTCCGCCAATCTTCTGCGGAAATATCGTGACGTCGCGGTTGGGTGGTGGAAAAATTATCCCATGCCGCTCGAAAGTCCGGAAGTCCTTCGTCGAAGCGAGGCCGGTCGAAATTCCGCGGTCGGAGACAGCCGTATAATTGATCCAGTAGCTGCCGTCGAGCAGCGTGATGCGCGCATCCTCGACCCCGAAGGATTCGTAGGCGCTCTCTGGGCCGAACGTCGGCATCCCATCGACCTCGAAATGAATTCCATCGGTGGATCTGGCGAGCCGCAGGTGCGATATCGACGTCAGCCAGGTTCGCCCCTGGTCCACGACTAATCTGGAATCCGTCACGTCGGGACCCTTCTCGCTCACCTGCCAGTGCTTGATCTCGAGCCTGCGGGTGTCGGCGTTGTAGAAGGGGGCGGCGGCGATGCTCGCCGATACTTTGCGCGGGGCCTCGGACACCCGTACGAGCATGATGATTTCGCCCTGATGACGTATGACACCCGGGTTGAATGCGCCAACCACTTCCAGATCCGGCCTCGACGGCAGAACCATCCCCGGAGTCACGATGGGATTGTCCGGAGACCGCTTGGCCTTCACGCTCAAACTGTGCAGAGTCGGACGGCTTCTGCCAGCGAAGTTCGTGGATCGCGCGTTGGAACGAATTCCTGCGCAACGTATCCCTTGAACCCGGTTCCCGCGATCGCTCGCATGATCGCCGGGTAATTCAGCTCCTGCGTTCCATCGATCTCGTGCCTGCCGGGAACACCACCCGTGTGGAAGTGCCCTATGTACTCGTGGTTGTCGCGAATCGTGCGGATCACGTCGCCTTCCATGATCTGCATGTGGTAGATGTCGTAGAGCAGCTTGAATCTCTCGGAGGCGATTTGCTTCGCGAGCGCCACGCCCCACGTGGTGTGGTCGCACTGGTAGTCCGGGTGATCCTGTCTGGAATTGAGCAGCTCCATGCACAGCGTCACGCCGTGGCGCTCAGCCAGCGGAATGAGCGGGGCGAGCCCGCGCGCACACGTCTCGCGGCCTTCGACATCGTCCATCCCTTTCCGGCTTCCAGAAAAGCAGATCAGATTGGGGACTCCCGCGGCGGCGGCGAGCGGGATCGCACGCGTGTAGGCGGGAATCAGCCAGGCGTGATTGCTCACGCGGTTGAACCCTTCTGTGAGGCGGGTGTTGGGGTCCGGAACGGTCGCGTATCCCATTGCGCAGGTAAGTCCGTACTTTTTCGGAGTCGCCCACTCATCGGGCTCGAGCAGCTCCACTGAATCGAGGCCCAGCTCGCGGGCCATCTGCGACAACTTGTCGAGCGTGAACTGGTGGAACGGCCAGCGGCTCACCGACAGCTTGAGTGCGCCAACAGGTTGCACACCCCCGCGCTCGTTCCCGCGAAGCGCTTGGGCCGCGGCGCGACCTTCAACGCCTAGCAGGCCCGCCGCTCCGGCGCCTGCCGCGATAAACTTTCGACGATTCATCGGGAGTCCCCGCTCGTAGGTCTCATTTTCGAATGTGGGAGTGCTGAGGGGCCCGCGTCAAGCGAAACGGCGCAGTCGACGATCCCCGCCATACAGTAAGTCTGCGGGAAGTTGCCCCACTGCTCGAGAGTGCGCGGATCGAGGTCCTCCGCCAGAAGGGCGAACCTGTTGCGAGCGGACAGCACTTTCTCGAAGAGAGCCAGCGCTTCGTCGCGACGCTTTCCTCCCATTGCCGCCAATGCCTCGATGTACCAGAACGTGCAGACGAGAAAGGCGTTTTCCGGATGCCCGAAGTCATCGCGCTCGATGTAACGATAGACAAAGTCGCCGTGCTTGAGGGTCTGCTCGATGGCCGTCACGGTTCCTATGAAACGCGGGTCGCTCGCCGGCAGGAATCCGAGCCGAGGAATGAGCAGCAGGCTCGCGTCGAGTGATTCTCCCTCCATGGTTGCCGTGAGTGCGTTCATTCTTTCGTTCCACGACCGGCGCAGAATCGTCTCGTGAATCTCCGACCCGCGCGCGCTCCAGAACTCCGCACGCGTGGCGAGACCGAGCCGCTTGGCGTATCTCGACAGCCGGTCGCACGCCACCCAGCACATAATGCTGGAGAAGGTGTGAACCCGTTGTTCGCCGCGCAGCTCCCAGAGCCCGGCGTCGGGCACCTCATAGAGTCTCACTGCCTGCTTGCCGAACTCCTCGAGTCGCGCAAGTAGTGCTTCATCTCCTGGCCAGTCGCCGGACGAGCCCAGAAACATGGATTCCGCCGTGAGCACCGCCTCTCCGTAGATGTCGTTCTGCTGTTGCTCGCTGGCTTTGTTACCGATATGGACGGGCCCCATCCCTCGATAGCCGGCCAGGCATTCCGCTTCGTGCTCGCCGGGAATCGGGCTTCCATCGATCGTGTACATAGGGACGAGCCGCGAATCGCTGTCTGCGGCGGCCATGCGCAGCAGAAATCTGAGGTATCGCTCCGTCGTGCGGATCTCTCCCAATCGCCCCAGCGCGTTGACGACGAAGCACGCATCGCGCGGCCAGCAGAAGCGGTAGTCCCAGGTGCGCGCTGTGTTGGGCGCCTCGGGAATCGACGTAGTGATCGATGCGATGATCGCGCCCGTTTCCTCGTAGACGTTCAGCTCCAGCGTTATCGCGGCCCGGACCACCGCGTCGCGCCAGGTCGCGGGAACCGTCAGGGCTCGCGACCAGCTCTGCCAATGTGCTGTTGTCCTCTCGAGGTAGCGG
>DATCPG010000071.1:0-7727 GCA_036570225.1 Gemmatimonadaceae bacterium
AACATCGTCGTGGACCCCGATACCCTATACAAGAGTGACGAGGACGAGGCCCAGTGGAAGAACGCAGTGGTGAAGCTGTGACGGATCCAATCGTGACGGGCTGCGCGCATTGCGCAGGACAGAGCAGCACGAGCCGACGAGAATTCCTCACCGCGACGGCCGCATCCGCGGTAGCGGCGTTGCTGGTGACTGCGTGCGGCGGCGGCGGATCCGACTCCACGGGAGTCGTGGACACGGGTCCGGTAACACTCTCTGTACAGGTGGCCAACTACGCCGCGCTGGCGAACGTCGGAGGCATCGCGCGAGTCGACAGCGGCGGCACTCCGGTAGCGGCGGTGCGCACCGGGGCGAGCACATTCGCCGCGTTCTCGCTCATCTGTCCGCACTTCGGTTGCACCGTCGGGATCAACGGTTCTGCTTTCCTCTGCCCGTGTCACGGAGCTCGATTCGCCTCGACCGGCGCGTGGACCGGCGGTCAGCGCACGTCGAATCTCACACCACTCGCAACGAGCTACGACGCAACTAGCGGCGTGTTGACGATCACGAGCTGACATCCTGAAAACAAATGTCGCGCGTTTTCACCACGCGCGGCAAATAAAAGTTCACAAGTGCAGCTCACGACACGGGCGTGCACCTGGTGACAAAGTAATGGGGACCGCGGCGATGCGGAGTGTCCAAATGCGTAGAGAGAACAGACACTCACTCCAACCCACACTACAATGTCACTCGCACTTCAATTCCCAAGCGTCGCGCTCGCACACCCGCAGGCGCACCCTCCTTACCGCCTGTCCGAGAGCGAGCTGCGACTCCGCAGCCAGTTCGTGGCGGCCTTCACCAACGCTCCAGAGTCCGCGTGGGAAATGCATACCGCCGTCTGGGATCTGACCGATGAGCTCAAAGCCACCGGCGAGCTGGCCGAAGACGTTGTGAAGAGAATCAAGTATATCGCCGCGATCCCGATCTCGTTCCACTATCGCGCCGGATACAAGAACTCTCAATCCCGCCTGACAGAATCCGTCGACAAGGCCATATCCATTTCCATCGCCAGATATTTCGCTACCTCCCCCCGGTGAACGGCGTGCGCTCTTGCGCGAGGGACCCAGTCCTCGCCAGTTTTGCCCGCCGACCGCTGAGGGAGACCAATGAGCGACGATCGCGAGCAGCACTCTGGTAGCTGGCTGGGTCTGGTCCTGCGTGACGTGCAGTTCTGGGTACCGGTCGCTGTCCTGGCCGGAGGACTCCTCGTGCTGCGCTGGATCTCTTGAGCCCGGCTACCCTCGAGCAGACCCGCGAACAAGCGCAACCGGGCGCGCTCGACACACGTCGCCTCCGCGCTCTTCAAAATGTCGGGATGCTGTGCGGGCTCACCGCCGGCGCCTGGCTCGGTGCGGCCGAGGCGCCGACAAAACTCGTGACGCTCGGGTTGTCGCCGGTAGTGATCTCGCTCGGCATGGTGATCGGCGTCTTCCTCGCGCGGTGGACTTTGCCCGCGTTGATCCAGGGGACGTCGTACATCGCGGCTGACCTGCGGCAGGCGCCGCATCTCATCGTGTGGGCCGTGCTTGCGGGCTGTCTGTGGGCGGTAGCGAACACCCTGACGATCTTTGCCGTGCGCGATGTCGGACTCAGCATCGCTTTCCCACTGTGGAACAGTAACAGCCTGCTCGGAATCTTCTGGGGGATTCTGTTCTTCCAGGAGCTGCGCGGCGCCGATTGGCGGCGCTGGGCCGGAGTCCTCGGCGGCGCGCTGCTCATGTTCGCCGGAGCGACAGCGCTGGCGATCGCGTCAGCAGCGCAGGTTCCCGCGCGCGATGCCGCCCGCGGCGTTGCCGCCGCACTATCCGCTGGTGTGCTCTGGGGAACGATGTACATCCCCTACCGCAAAGCATATCTCACCGGCATGAGCCCGCTCTCCTTCATCACGTTCTTCACCGTCGGTGAATTGGGGATGATGACAATTCTTGCTCTTACATATTCTGGTGGCGCTGGCCCGCTGTGGGCGCAGCTGTCCGGCGCGCGTCACGTTCTCTTCTGGCTCCTGGCGGGCGGTTTCGTGTGGGTCGTCGGCGACCTGTTCCAGCAATACGCCGTCAAGTACGCGGGGATCACGCGCGGGATTCCACTCTCGAACACGAACCAACTATGGGGATTGTTGTGGGGCATTCTTGTTTTCGGCGAGCTGCGCGGCGCGTCCCATTCCGTATTGGCGCAGGTCATCGGCGGTTCGATCGTGATGGCTCTTGGCGCCGGCGTGATTGCTCTTTCGTCGGTGAGTCGGAGCGAGCACTTGCGCTGGCAGAAGGCTGCGGCGAGTGAAGGTGCGCGATATGGTGTCGATCCTGAATACACGCGCTCGCGAATCGCCGGCGAAGACACGACATCCATTGCTCGCGGGCGCACGTGGATAGACTGGCTGGTCGTGAGCGTAGCGATGGCGACGATTATCGCGTTCGCGCTCGTGGCGCGCGCGCCTCAAATCGCGCTGCGATCGGGCTCGGCGGCTGTGCTCATAGTTGTAACGCTCGGAATGCTCATCGGTGTTGGCGCCGCCCTCTGGAGAACGACCCGATTTAACTAGCGCGCACTCGCCTACCGCTCTCCGCGCAGAGCCTTTTGAATTGCCTGCTCGGCGAGCGGCGCCATTATCCCGTAACCCGCTTCGTTCGGGTGCACACCATCGTAGGCAAGCTCGCTGCGCATCCCGCCCCGCGCGTCTGCCATCGCTGAGTGGTAGTCGAGATAGACGGCGCCGTGTGAGCGCGCGTAGTCCTTGATCCATTTGTTGAGCGCGATGATTTTTGGCGCTGGCTCCAGGCCCGGCGTCCACGGATAGTCCCAGACGGGAAGCACCGACGAGAGCACGACGCGAATTCCATTTGCCTTCGCCAGCTCCGCCATCGACGCGATGTTGTCCTCGATCATCGCGAGTGTCGAGGGGCCGGTGTTGCCGGCGATGTCGTTGGTCCCGGCAAGGATCACGACAACTTTCGGCTTCAGATCGATGACATCCTGGCGAAAGCGGACGAGCATCTGCGGTGTGGTCTGCCCGCTGATGCCGCGGCCGATGTAGGGCTTGCCCGGAAACATTGTAGCGAAGTGCGGCGCCCATCCTTCGGTGATCGAGTTGCCGAGGAAGACCACACGATTCTCGTTTTTCATGGGCGCGGAAAGTTTGGCGTTCGCCTCGCGGTACTTCTGAAGGTTTGCCCAATCGTTGTGGAATTTCTCCTCTTCTGCCTTACGTCTGGCGATCTGCTCGGCCGTGGGAGGCGCGGGCTGCACAGTTGGCTGCTGCGCGGTGCTCTGTGTCGAAAGGAAGAGAGAAAGTACGAGAGGAACGATTGTGACTGGCGATCTCGCCGACATGACTTGCTCCAACGGTTTGGGCGATTGGAAAATTATCGTTGGACGCGGACTTCGTCAGGTATGGGCTGATGTTCTAGAAATGGATCTGGGCACCAACTCGCCAACCGCTGTGCGCGTCTACTGGCGGCACAATGATCGGTTCAGGTCGTTGGGCGTTGCGACGATGTTTCGCATTTGCTCGCTCCGCGGCGCGAGGCGCATCGCGAGCGGTTGACACCCACATCCATGCGCCGAGTCCAACCAACCCCGCCCCGAGTACCTGATGGGGCCATTGAGCGCCTGACTTACATGGAGTTGTACTGAGAAAGCTGAACATGCACCTGTCCCAAATTAATACGAGGACGCCCTCCCCTATAGATCCGACCGTAGCCTCGTAGTTCAGAAACCCCCGCCAATACTCGCCGGAGTAGATGTGTCCTGCGCCCGGAATCAGGCTTCCCAGAATTAAAGCCTTCTTCGGATTACGGTAGGGCGGTGTGACCGCACGACTTGTCGAATCGCCAATGACCGAGCTGGTATCCTGAGCCCTCATCGGATGAGCCCAGACTGCAACCAGCATTAGCCCCACGAGTGTCTTCATTGCTCCTCCCTCTCCTTGTGATACCGCGGAGAGGAGGCTACGCGGCGGGGCGGGGACGATGAATACGTAGATCGACGTAGGCGGCGGAATGGCAAGACTCGAAGCCCTTACTACGTACAAATGCGTAGGGTCAGGCGAATTCGAGATCGGTAATGTGAACGCATGACAGAGCCCGCCGTTACCCTCACCGACTATGCGCTGGCGATCGAGTGCGCGGTTTTTGTGATTGCGCTCTCCCGCCTCGATGCACGCGACAAGGAGCTGTGCTTCTGGTTCGTCGTGTTCTTCGCCTCTATCGCCGCTGCGTCAGTCCTCGGCGGAACGGTGCACGGATTCTTCCTGGCCGCGGCCAGCCCCGGCCGGACGATTCTCTGGTCTGCAACGCTCTTCGCGATCCTGATCACCAGTCTCGCAGCCTGGAACATCGGCGCTGTTCTTCAACTCGATGAGCGCAAGGCGATGTTGGTTCGCCGTCTCGCCATCGCTCAGCTCGCGCTTTTCGCGCTGATCGTGCTCTTCGTTACGAGCAGGTTCTACGTAGGCATCATCGCTTACTTGCCGAGCACTCTTTTTCTGCTCGTCGCGCTTGTCGTAGCATATCGTCGCCGACCTCATCGCGTATTACGCTGGGGAATTGCTGGTCTCTCGATCACTCTCGTCGCGCCGGTATTGCAACAGCTGCGCATCGGGATCCATCCGGTCTACTTCGATCACAACTCACTCTACCACGTCATTCAAGGTGCCGCGCTCGGGATGGTCTTTCTCGCTGCCAGATCCATAGTGCGCGCGTGGCCACCAATTCGGACAAGCCATGATAACAAGACGTGATTTCATTGAGCTCGCCACCAAGGCTGGCATTGCCACGACTGTCTCCGGTTGCGTTCCGCGTCAGCCCCCGGAATCGCCAGCTGATGGCACCACCGTCAACGACGTGCACTCGCACCTGAACCCAACAAGAGTGCACGACGTCGTCAGGCCCGAATCCATTGATGCTGTGCAGTCCATCGTTCGCGCGGCGCTCAGCGATGGACGAGCAGTAAGCGTTGCGGGCGGCAGGCACGCCATGGGTGGCCAGCAGTTCGCGACGAACGCCACCCTGATCGACATGAACGGCCTGACGCGCGTCATCGAGTTCGATCGCACACTCGGTGAGATCGAGATCGAAGCCGGCATTCAGTGGCCGGAGCTATACCAGTATCTCCTCGAAAGCCAGCGCAATGATGCCAATCCGTGGGCGTTCGTTCAGAAGCAGACCGGAGCCGACAAGCTCAGCATCGGAGGTGCGCTCGCCGCGAACGTGCACGGCCGTGGGCTCAAGCTCCCGCCATTTGTCGGCGACGTCGTCGCGTTTACGATTGTCGGGCCCGACGGTGTCGCGCGCCGCTGCAGCAGAACGGAGAATCCGGAAATCTTTCGCGCGGCTATCGGTGGATACGGGCTCTTCGGCGCAATGGTGAACGTGCGCCTGCGACTCACGCGACGTCACAAGGTGCAGCGTACTGTCGAGGTAATCGACATCGACGATCTCCCGGCAATGTTCGACCGCCGCATTGCCGCCGGCTACCACTACGGCGATTTCCAGTTCGCGACCCAGCTCGACTCCGATGCGCTCCTTCGGAAGGGGGTCTTCTCGTGCTATCGCCCGGTCGACGACGCGACGCCGATGCCGTCGAGCCGAGCACGACTCACTCCGGAGAATTGGCGCGAGCTGATTCTCTTGGCGCACGTGGATCGCGCCCGCGCCTTCGAGGCCTATTCGAGCTACTACCTGACGACGTCAGGTCAGTACTACTGGTCAGACGAGCATCAGATGAGCACCTACATCCCCGACTACCACGAGGCACTCGGCGCGCGACTCGGCGAATACGTCAACGGCACGGAGATGATCTCCGAGATATACGTCCCGCGCGACGGCCTCGTTCGATTCCTGGCTGACGTTCGCTCGGACTTTCTCGAGCACAAAACGGATCTGATCTACGGGACGATACGCCTGATCGAGCGTGACAACGAGACGATGCTCCGCTGGGCGAAGCAGCCTTACGCCTGCATCATCTTCAATATCCATGTCATGCCCGATCCCGCGGGGATCGACAGAGCGAAGCAGGCATTTCGCCGGCTGATCGATCGCGGACTCCAGTACGATGGGAGCTACTATCTCACGTATCACCGCTGGGCGGAGCGAAGGCAGGTCGTGGCGGCTTATCCCGGGTTCGCAGACTTCCTGCGCCTCAAGCGGCAACTCGATCCGTCAGAGGTTTTTCAGAGCGACTGGTATCGTCACTACAAGAAGATGTTCGCCGATCAGCTCTAGTCGACCAGTGCTATTTCTGTGGCGCGCTGATCGTCTTGCGGATCGCCTCCGCCAGCATCTCGGGATCGTCGGTTCCAATCCGGAAATGCTGGCCTGACCGGAGCGTTATCTCCACCGCGCTCGTGCCGGAGACGTTGTACAGCATGCCGCGTGGCGTGATCCGGATTCCCCAGCCCTCCCACCAGCTGGTCGTCGTCGCGGCGGCGGCCGTTATGTCGGCAAGCGCAAATCGTTTCCGCCAGAACCCCGGGCCAAAGTGGAATTGCAGCTCGCGATCCCTTATCTCGACGGTGAGCGAGGAGAAGAGCACCCCGAACACAACGAGGAGAACCGCGACGCCGCCGGTGACCGGCCGCACACTGCTCGGCCCGAGAGCGAAGATGCCCAGCGCCACGATCACCATGACCATCAATGTGAGGTATCCGATCTGAGTGTGCCTGTACATTTGCTCTTCCGGTAGAGGCGACAAAGCAGCGAGCGCCGTTCAGAGGGGAATTCCGCTCCACCAGGCAACAGCGGCGCGGCACCACGCGTCGAGCAACCTCGAATATTCCTCGGCCTCGAATTCCCCGAGATCCGCAATTGTTATCGCGGGCCAACCACTCGGCGCAGGCGGACGCGCCGGCACGTCCCAACTGGCGGACGCCGACGAGCCACGCCCAGACAGCGCATGGAGCACGGCCGCGGGCTCGTCACCATCGATGTACACACGGTGCAGAATACGCCACGCTCGATCCAACGTCTCGGGAGTGGAGAGACTCGGATGCTGCAACGAGTAAACGGCGAACGCGAGTCCGTGATGACTTCCCCACGGCTGTCGCCGCGAGTGGTCGAGTGCGAGCAAGATATCGAACCTCGTCGCGCACGAATCGCCAGGAATGTCGTAGATCGCTCCACAGTCTGCGCATACTTCCATGAGCTATACGATACAAGCGATCACTCCCGCCCGCACTGGCGCAGGACCGGGAGAAGCGGCCAATATTTATGACAATGACTGGACACGATGTGCTGACGGCGTGGGAGAACTTTTACATCATCGTGGGATCGTCTGCGGGCGCGCTGACGGGCCTGCAATTCGTGGTCATGGCGCTCGTCTCCGAATCGAGCCCGCGAGCCGACACCGGCGAAGTCGATGCTTTCGGCACGCCTACCATCGTTCACTTCTGCGCCGTGCTGCTGGTCTCGGCGATTCTCAGCATGCCATGGTCCGACATCCTGCACCCGGCAATCATCACCGGGATCTGCGGTGCCTTCGGCGTTGGCTATGCCCTGATCGTCATCAGGCGGGCCGGGCGTACGCAGAACTATAAGCCGGAGCTGGAAGATTGGATCTTCCACGCAGCGCTTCCGTTCATCGCGTATCTCACCCTTCTCGTTTCCGCGGCTGTGATGCCGTTCAACCACTTTCCCGCGTTGTTTGGAGTTGCCGCGTTCGCCCTCTTGCTGCTGTTCGTCGGCATCCACAACGCG
>DATCPG010000072.1:0-4025 GCA_036570225.1 Gemmatimonadaceae bacterium
GTCGACGACCCTGCCGGCGCTCTTCGTGCTCGGCGGACCTGGTGGCGGAACGCGCGCCTTATACGTGCTGCTCCTGGGCGTGGTGATTCACCTGATCGAAGGGAATCTCGTCTCGCCGCTGGTGATGTCGAAGAAAATCGACATGCCTCCGGTGCTCACCATCACATCGGTGTTGATCGTCGGAAAATTGCTTGGTCCCCTCGGACTCGTTGTCGCGCTGCCGACACTCGTGACCGTGATGGTGATAGTGCGCCGAATCCTCATCAACCGCATCTACGAAGGCAAAGGATTCAGGAAGAGCACGCGCGACAGGATCTTCGTGCTGCGCGTCCCCGTTCCGGATGGCGGCGTGATCGTCGCTGGAGAGCCCCTGCCCGACTTGATCGGCGTCAGCGAAAGGCCAAAGAAGACGGCGTAGACCGTCAGCCCGGTATCAGAATTATCTGAACCTGGGCGCCACCAAAATTCGTGGTGCCGGCGAGATCCCAGCCACTGACCGGATCGGGTGACATCTCGAACGACGTATGTTGGACGAATGTGTCTACGCTTTGCGAGATGGTTATAGTGGATCCGTTCTGGGTCCACGCCCCCGACATGTCAGCGTCGAAGACCGGCCGTGAGGCAGTTGCGGCCAAATGCAAATGCCCGGATGTCAGCCCGTTGGGGTGCAGCGTCAGCAACAACGTGCTTCCCACTTGCAACTCGCTCGTCGAGCCGGTGCCCCCGGTTGTATTCCAGATGAGGGGGACATAGCTGCCCGCAACGGAATTTGCCGCCGGCGCTGTCGAACTTCCGCACGCCAGCAACAGCACCGGCAGTGCCGCAAGAAGGGTCGAGCGCAATCTTCTCCACGATTCTTTCATCTGGCTCCTGGTTGGCGCTGCGAAGTCTGAAAGTTTCGCGCCACAGGCGACGCAATGCTTCCATACGCGTCGCAACGGTCCTCTGTAAATTGGGCGACACGCGACGTTTCCCGCTCACCATTGCGGGGGTCGTTCATGCGCGCGCTGTGCGTCCGAAGTCTCACGAAGACTTACCTGGCCGGCCCACGGGGTCGCGCCACCACGATCCCGGCGCTTCGTGAAGTGAATCTCGATGTGGATCGCGGCGAGATCATTGGCCTGGTCGGCCGGCCGGGCTCCGGAAAATCGACGCTCCTCCTCTGCCTGGCTGGACTTCTCCGCGGCGACGACGGGACGATCAGCTGGTTCGGCGAGCAGATCACCGGGCACCACGTGCCGCCTGGACTGGCCTACGTTCCGCAGCGAACCGGGTACTACTCCTTTCTCACCGTTCGTGAAGCACTCGAGTACTACGCGACGCTGCACGATCTCTCGTCGGCGCACCGCGCGTCGCAAGTCGACGCCGCGCTGCGCGAGGTTTCGCTCCAGATCCACGCCGCGCGTCGAGTGAGCCAGCTCTCGCCCAGCTTGCTGCAACGGCTCGGATTGGCGCAGGCGCTCATTGGTTCGCCGCGGGCGATTCTTCTCGATGAGGCACTCTGGGGCGAAGGTCTGTTGTTCGACAAGGACATCGTCGCGCTCCTTACACGGTTGTCGCGGCGCGGAGTTACGATCCTCATTTCGGCACCCAATCCCGTGGAGCTGCATCGCGTCGCCGGTCGCATCGTGATGATGGCTGAGGGTCGAGTCGTCAGCCTTCGCCGCCTCGATCCTGCTTTCGCGGCGGCCGTCTGATGTCTACCTTCCGCGAATGTCCGACCTTCGTTTGTACAACACCCTCACGCGGCAGATCGAGACGTTCGCCCCCGAGGATGGAAAAGCCGTTCGCGTCTACACGTGTGGGCCCACCGTTTATCGGCCCGCGCACCTCGGCAACTTCAGGACGTTTCTCTTCGAGGATCTTCTCCGCAGGGTAATTGCCTTGCGCGGCTGGAGGGTGGTGCAGGTGATGAACCTCACCGACGTCGACGACAAGATCATCAAGGCGGCGCGTGATCAGGGGATAACAATCAGCGAAGTGACAGCGCCGGTCGTGCGCACCTTCAACGACGATCGCTCGTTCCTGAGAATCCAGGACGCCGAGTTCTATCCGCGTGCTACCGATTTCATTCCGGAAATGATCGGGATCGTCGAGCGGCTCGTCGAGCGCAAGCTCGCCTATCTCGCCGACGACGGGACCGTTTACTACGCAATCGACAAGTTCAAGGGATATGGAAAGCTCTCCCGCCTCGACACCCGCGATGTAAAGGCGGGCGCGCGCGTGATTCAGGACGACTACTCCAAGGAGAACGCGCAGGACTTCGCGCTGTGGAAAGCAGCAAAGCCCGAAGACGAGGCGACCGGCGCGGCGTGGGACTCTCCCTGGGGCAGGGGACGCCCCGGGTGGCATCTCGAGTGCTCGGCGATGGCAATGAAAATCCTCGGCGAGACCCTAGACATCCATTGCGGTGGGATCGATCTCATCTTCCCGCACCACGAGGACGAGATCGCCCAGTCGGAAGGAGCGACGGGGAAACCGTTCTCACGCTTTTGGTGCCACGGCGAATTTCTTCTCACCGATGGCAGCAAGATGGCGAAGCGACTGGGCAACGTCGCGACGGTTCAGGATCTCCGCGACCAGGGCGTTCCAGCCGCCGCGTTTCGTCATTTCGTTTTCTCGACTCATTACCGGAAGCAGCTCAACATGTCGGGCGATGCGCTGGAGGCATCGATGGAGGGCGTGCGCCGGATTGCCGACTTCGCCGAGCGGTTGGCGGACGCGAAGGCGGCGACGCCGGAACTGGAGAAGGTTGCCGATGAAGCGGAAGCAGAAGTCCTTGCGGCGCTGTACGACGATCTGAACGCGCCAATCGCCCTTGGCGCGCTGTTCACATTCATACGCCGGGCGAATGCGGAGCTCGATCGGAAAGGCGTCGATCACCGCGCGCTCGAGAGAGCGCGCGAAGTATTCGCTCGCATCAACTCGGTTCTGGATGTAATCCCTGAGGCTGCGGATTCGGATCCCGAGCTGTCGCAATGGATCGAGGAAAAGCTGGCCGCGCGAAAGAACGCGCGGTCGCGAAGAGAGTTCGCGCAGGCCGACGCGATCAGGGCCGAAATCGAAGCGCGCGGCATCGCCATCGAGGACAGTCCGCAGGGCACCAAGTGGAAGAAACTGCGTTAAGCCGGTCCACGTTGAGAGCCCGAGATCGGGTTGACTCACCGGGCTAAGTTGGCTATTCTACTTGGCTTGCGATGAAAAATCGCTGTTTGTTGCTGACGTAGCTCAATTGGCAGAGCAGCTGATTTGTAATCAGCAGGTTGGGAGTTCGATTCTCCCCGTCAGCTCTGCCGACTCGCAGTGGTTCTGGCTGTGTCCACTTCGGGTGCCCGTTCAAGGGCAGGAAGGAGCGAAAATCGGTGGGGTACCTAAGTCGCCAACGTGAGCAGACTGTAAATCTGCCGGCTAACGCCTTCGAAGGTTCGAATCCTTCCCCCACCATATAAACAGAGGGGTCGGATTTTTTTTGTAGGTCTGCAGTTGTGCGGGAGTAGCTCAGTTGGTAGAGCGCTAGCCTTCCAAGCTTGATGTCGCGGGTTCGAGTCCCGTCTCCCGCTCTGAGCGTGATGGTGCCAGGAAGCGCGAGAATGAAGTAAAGGTGAGTGTCATCGGCGAGAAGTTCGGCAGGACAAGGTATGAAGCAGTAAGAAGGTATGAAGCAGTAAGGATGTAACGAAGCCGCTCGCGTAGCTCAGTTGGTAGAGCACACCCTTGGTAAGGGTGAGGTCATCGGTTCAATCCCGATCGCGAGCTTGCACGATCAACGAAAACGTATTGAGGAAGAAATGAGCAAAGCCAAATTTGAGCGTACGAAGCCACACGTAAACGTCGGCACGATCGGACACGTCGATCACGGCAAGACCACCTTGACGGCAGCCATCACGGCGATCCAGGCCAAGAAGGGACTGGCCTCACCAGTGGCGTTCGACCAGATCGACAAGGCGCCCGAAGAGCGTGAGAGAGGCATCACGATCGCGACCGCGCACGTCGAGTACGAGAGCGACAAGCGTCACTATGCGCAC
>DATCPG010000073.1:0-2383 GCA_036570225.1 Gemmatimonadaceae bacterium
GCAACCAAAGCCGACCACGTTGAACCGCAGCTTCTGGAGCGCGTCCATCACGTTGGCCGCGCGGAAATAATCGGTCACGACCTTTGAGCCGGGAGCAAGACTAGTCTTGACCCAGGGCTTGGACATCAATCCCTTGTCGACCGCGTTTCGCGCGAGCAATCCGGCTGCGAGCATCACACTCGGATTCGACGTGTTCGTGCAGCTCGTGATCGCGGCGATCACCACCGATCCATGACGAATGGAGAACTTCTCTCCGTTCATCTCCACAGGGACGCTCTCGTACTTCTCGGCCTGCTCTTCCGGATCCGTAGCAACCACGGACGGCGACAGCTGCGGCGACCCCGACACGCTCATCGCCTGCTTGGCCGACGCGATAGCCGAAACGGTTCCAGTGCGATCGAGGTCCGCTGCCAGTGCCTCCTTGAACATCTTCTTCGACAGCTTGAGCGGGACCCTATCCTGCGGACGCTTGGGTCCAGCCAGGCTTGGCTCGACGGTTCCGAGGTCCAGCTCGAGGGTGTCGCTGAACGCGGGATCCGGTGTGTCGTCGGTGCGAAAGAGTCCTTGCGTCTTGCAGTACGCCTCAACGAGCTGCACCTGTGCTTCGTCTCGGCCGGTAAAGCGCAGGTAGTTGATCGTTTCCGCGTCGATCGGGAAGAATCCCATCGTCGCCCCGTACTCGGGCGCCATGTTGCCGATGGTGGCGCGATCCGCGAGCGAGAGACTCGACAGGCCCACGCCATAGAACTCGACGAACTTTCCGACCACTTTTTTCTTGCGCAGCATCTCTGTAACCGTGAGCACGAGATCTGTCGCTGTCGCGCCGGGCGGAAGCTTGCCGTGAAGCTTGAAGCCGACCACGGGTGGAATGAGCATCGAAACCGGCTGGCCGAGCATAGCCGCTTCGGCTTCGATCCCGCCCACGCCCCAGCCGAGCACGCCCAGACCATTGATCATTGTGGTGTGCGAGTCGGTTCCGACCAGCGAGTCCGGGTACGCGTAGGTCTGCTTGCCGACGACGTCGGTGAAAACTCCCTTCGCCAGGTACTCGAGATTTATCTGGTGGACGATTCCGGTATCGGGCGGGACGACGCGAAAGTTGTGCAGCGCCTTCTGTCCCCAGCGCAGGAACGCGTAGCGCTCCTGATTGCGCTGGAACTCGAAGTCGGCGTTGATGAGAAGTGCTGCTTCGGATCCATACTCGTCCACCTGCACCGAGTGATCGATGACCAGATCGACCGGCTGCAGCGGGTTGATCAATCGCGGATCGCCACCGAGTCGGGCGATTGCCTCGCGCATCGCGGCGAGATCGACGACGGCGGGAACGCCGGTGAAATCCTGGAGCAGCACTCTGGCGGTGCGGAACGCGATCTCTTTTTCGACCGTGCCCTTCGTGTCCCACGTCGCGAGCGCGCGGATGTCGTCGGCTTTTACGAACTTGCCGTCTTCGTTACGGAGGAGGTTTTCGAGGAGGATCTTCAGGCTGAAGGGGAGTCTGTCTGCGTTCCCGTTCGCGAACTGGGAGAGGGAATCCAGCCGAAAGATCGTGTACTGCCGACCCGCAACGTCCAGCGTTGATCGGCTACCGAAGGTATTCGGGTGTGTCATTGGTTTTGTTTTCCGAACTTGGCCGCGTCAGTGCGCTGGCCGTAGGCGCGGAGCCACTGCCGAACTTGATTATAGGCTCGGCAGCCTACCTAAATCTAATACCAACGCTCCTGGCTGGACTAACTGCCACCACCAGGTGCCAACTGAACTCCAGGTGCCAACTGAACTGAACACGGTGAGAGGTGCCAGTGGCGTAGGTGCCTGGCGCCAGGTTAGCACGCCCAGACTTTACTATTGGCGTCTGATCGCACTCAGGTGCCAGGCACCTGTTGGCGTTCTGAAACCTGCTTCCGCTGTCACGCCAGTAGGAAAGTCCCGGCGTAGGCACCCGGTGCCTGGCACCTTTGTCGCTGGCACCTCTCACCGTGTTCAGTTCAGTTGGAACCTGCAGTTCAATTGGAACCCGCAGTGAGTTCAGCCGGTCTTCGTGGTCGGCTCGCTGGTAGGATCGACCGTGGTCTTCTCCTCATGAGTCCCGCCCATCTCCAGCCGCGTTGCCTCGATCGCGAACGTGGGACAGTGGTGCACGAAGTCACCATCTGCCGGCGACCACTCTACCACCGGCGTTAGCGGGTACGCCTTCTGGCTCGAGTCCATCGCCATGACGTCGGGCGCCAGAGCAGCGCATAGCGTGCAACCAATGCATTTTTCCCGATCGACGGTGATCTGCATCGCTCTGCGCGGGAATACGCCGATGCCCCAGGCGATGCATTCCTCGTAGTGCTTGCAGGCGTCCATCGCCGCCGTGTAACCCGCCTCCAGCAGCTCCTCGGTG
>DATCPG010000074.1:0-9172 GCA_036570225.1 Gemmatimonadaceae bacterium
GGATTGTGCCCCACGATAGCGCGGCTGCTGCGTGAAGGCTTTGCTCTCCGTCGGTGGTTCTGCGGACTTCCGTCCGCCACTCCGTATTGCCAGGCGGGAATGTTTCACGGCGAGAACAGCGGCATCCCCGCGTTTCGGTTCTACGACAAGACAGCGCACAAGGTGATCACGTGCAACGCGCCGCACGGAGTGCAGTACATCCGTGATCGGATCCACTCGCCGGGAGCTCTAGCAGGAGGCTCCAGCTACGTGAATCTCCTCGACGGCGACGCCCAGACTGTTGCTTTCACCGTCGCGACCCGCGAGAAAATCTCCGTGTACCGCCGTCTTGGCGGGACCAGGATGGCGCTTCTCATGCTTCTGCACCCGATTCGCATGGCTCGCATGGTCCTTCAGGGAGCATTCGAGTGGCTGCTGGAGGAATGGGAGCGAACACGAGGTGAGATCGCCGGCAGGGTGACGCACGCGGAGGGGATTTTCCCTTTCATCCGGATTCTGAGCAACGTCGTCGTGCGGGAGCTGCAGACGATGGCGATTCTGCTCGACGTCTATCTGGGCGTGCCAATCATCTACAGCACATTCATGCAGTACGACGAGCTCGCGCACCACTTCGGGCCGTCCGGAAAGCAGGCTCTCGTCGATCTGCGCCGGACAGATGCGCGCATCGCAGAGATCTGGAGGATGGCGCAGCTCGCCGGCGGGAGAGGGTACGATCTCGTGATTCTTTCCGATCACGGGATGACGCCCGCGCTCAGCTACCGCGTGCAGTACGGCGAGTCGCTCGGCACGACAGTCCAGCGAATCCTCGACGAAGCGCCCCGTTCCGACAAGCCGGTGCCGCGCTCGCTCGCCAGCTACGCCGAGGATACCGAGTACGCGGACATCGGACCGGAAGTTGTGGAGGCAGTGGCGCAGCTCACACCAGCCTCGTTCGGCGCTCGCAAAGGAATCCGCAGATTCAGGGACTGGCTGAGAAGCCGGTACGGATTGCGGGAGATCATTTTCCCCGAGAAGTATCGGGTGGACAGAATCAACGACGTCGTCGTGACGTACAGCTCGTGTCTGGCGCTCGTTTATTTCACGGAGACCGAGCAACGCCTTACGCATGAGCAGATTCTCTCGGACAGCCGGTGGTCGAGGCTCTACGAGCGACTGATAACGCACCCCGGCATCGGGCTGGTCGCCACCGTCTCGACTCAGGGAATTGCACTCGCAAGCAGGAAGGGACGGGCGACTCTGCGCAACGGCCAGGTCGAGAACATCTCCGGCGAAAATCCTCTCGAGATATTCGGCACAGATCCGTACGTGCTGCGCGCGGTCGAGTCTCTGGTAGGTCAGTCCAACGCCGGCGATTGCGTCCTGTTCGGTTCTTACGACGGCTACGACATCATCTCGTTCGATGATCAGGTTGGCGCGCACGGTTCCGCTGGCGGAGACCAGGTCTATCCGTTCATCATCTCACCCGAAAAACTGGGGCTCGCGTCGGAAGTGCTAGAGGATGCTCGCGACATCCATCGTACGGTTCTCGCGCGTTATGCCGCGGCAAATGCTGAGGGGGCCCCGGCCTCTGCGGCGAGGCTCACGCCAGCGTCGTCCCTTCGACAATCGTCCTAAACGCCGTCGCTGAAATCTTTTCGGGCTCGAACGGCTCTCCAGAACGCTTGATCACACCCTTCACCACCTGATCCACCGTTACGAGGGGGGCGTCGGCCTCGGCCTGCACCTCGACCTCCCACTTTCCGCGGTCCGGACCTTTCAGTGTGTGACGGTATCGCGCGGTGAACACCGTGTGGCGATGCACGATGATCGCGCGATCTTCTTCCTCGATCGGCAGGAACTCGTCGCCGGCGCTTTCCGTCAACGCCTCGGGCGGCTCGTCGGCGCTATGAGCGTGCTCCACTTCGGGCGGCAGCGGCAGCGCGGCTACCACGGCGACGCCCGTCTCGACTCCCGACTGCCGAAGCGGAGGGAATAGTCTGACTTCGTCGACCGAATCCAATCCGATCCGGTCGGCAATGTCACGCAGGAATCTCTCTGTAGTCTCGATCACGCCCGTGCTTTCGAAGTCTCGGTGCCCGCCTTCAATGCTTGCCTTTCACTGAGCTCGCGCTCGGCGTAGAGTCGGAGAATGTGCATGAAATCCTGTGCGTTCGTCACCACTCCGAAGGCCTGGTGGGTGCCGCGGTCCTTCAGCTTGCTGACCACGAATTCCGAGGAGTCGACACAGATCGTGGGAAGCTCCCGCATCGAGCCGTCGGCTTCAGTTACGAACGCCGGCAGCATGTTGCCCGTCGCGATCGCGTGCAACGCAGTCGCAATCAGTACCGCCATCGTGGCGCGGGTCGTGTGGCGCTTCATGGCGTCCTGAGCCGCAAGCGTATCAGTGATCACTTCCGGCAACGGTCCGTCGTCGCGGATCGATCCAGTGAGCACGAACGGAATCCCTCGCGACACACACGCGTGCATGATGCCGTCCTTGATGACTCCCTGCTCTACTGCACGCGCAATGGATCCCGCCGCGCGCACCTTGTTGATTGCCCGCATGTGCAGGCCGTGCCCGCCGGTAGTGGCTTCGCCGGTTCGGGTCATTCCCAGCGTCGTCCCGAAAATGGAAGCCTCGATGTCGTGCACGGCTACGGCGTTTCCAGCCAGCAGCGCCGAAACGAAGCCGTTCTCGATGAACCACACCATGTCCGCGCGGGCGCGCGAATGCACCAGAGCCGGCCCGGTCACCCAGATTGGATAGCCGCCGCGATCACGCTCCTCGATGAGGATGTGCGCCATCAACGCGTAGTCGATCGGCTTCTCGCGCGACACTTCGCTCGTCATGAACTTGAACTCTCCCTCCTCATCGGCGAGGAAGGAGGATGTGTGCACGTAGATGCCCTCGCTGCCGTCTTCGGCGCCGCCGACAGCAACCATGTCGCCTTTCTTGAGCCTCCGGCCTTCCCTGATCCACAGCCCATCGGCGTCGAGCACAAGCGCGGAATCCATGCGTGGCTCGCGCGGCATCCGCCACGCTCCCTTGACGCGGACGTACGTGGGAAGATTCGTCGTCGAGAAAAAGTTCTCGGGCAGCACTCCGTCAGCCGGCGCGGGAACGAACGTCGCGTCCGGAGCGTTGACCAGATCTTCGGAATTGAAGTCAGGATGCCGTAGAATCGTCATTCTCTAAATCTACAACCTCATGACTGCGGACCGAGGTCAAAGGAGCGCGACGGGATCGCGATCCAGGATAACGCGGAGCTGTGCGGTGGTGGGAATCTCGAATCGCTCCATGAAGTAGCGCCCCACGCGCGTGAGCTCCGCGGGATGGTCGGATTTCAGCAGGACGTGCCAGCGCCAGCGGCTCTTGATTCGCTCTATCGGACACGGTGCCGGGCCGACGACCGTCACTTCGTCGCCCGCCCGCGTGGTGATGAGCTCGCGCAGCCACTCGCCGGCGTGGATCGCGAGCTTCGCGACCGAATCCTCTATCACTCCGCTCAAAACGATGTTCGCGAGACGTACGTTGGGCGGATACGGGGGATCCACGCGTCCCTCCATCTCGTCGTGCACGAACGACAGATAGTCGTGCGACACCGCGTAGCGAACCGCGTGGTGCGACGGAATCCGCGTCTGGATCAACACGCGCCCTCCCTTCTCACCACGGCCCGCCCTGCCCGACACCTGGCTGAGTAGCTGGAAGCAGCGCTCTGATGCACGGAAATCCGGGAGGTTGATTCCCACGTCGGCGTCGACGACTCCGACCAGCGTGACATTCGGGAAATCGAGTCCCTTCGCGATCATCTGCGTGCCGAGCAGGATGTCGACCTCGCCAGTCGCCACACGATCGAGGATTCTCGTGTGCGCCCACTTTCCGCTCGTCGTGTCGACGTCCATGCGGGCAATTCGAGCAGCCGGAAATCGCTCCGACAGAAGTCTCTCCACCTGCTGTGTTCCGAGTCCGCGCTGCTTGAGGTTCCTGCCACCGCAGCGGGCACAATCAGGTCGCGGATCCTCCTTGTGCAGGCAGTAGTGGCAGATGAGACGCTCCGGATTGCGGTGATGCGTCAGCGTGATGCTGCAGTGGGGACAAGTGGCGACCGCACCGCAATCGATGCACTGGATAAACGATGAATAGCCGCGACGATTGAGCAGCAGAATGCTCTGCTCTCCCCGCTGCATGCATTCGACGATCGCATCGTGGAGCGGCTCTCGTATGACAGCTCCGTAGTCGATCCCACCCTGGGCCATGCCCGAATAGTCGGTGGCGATGTGCCGGAGATCGATCACTTCGACCTTCGGAAGTCGTCCGCCGCCCACGCGATCGGGCAATGTCAGAAGCTTGAACTTTCCCGAAGTCGCGTTCGTCCAGCTCTCCAGCGACGGTGTGGCGCTGCCGAGCAGGGTGATTGCGCCTTCGTTCCTGGCTCTCACGATCGCCACTTCCCGCGCGTGGTAGCGCGGCGTCTCGCCCTGCTTGTAGCTGGACTCGTGCTCTTCGTCGACGATGATCGCGCCGAGGTTCTCGAGCGGGGCGAAAACCGCCGAGCGCGCCCCGACGACGATCTTCTTCTCTCCGCGCTTCAACGCGAGCCAGGCGTCATATCGCTCGCCTTCGCTGAGTGCGGAGTGAAGGACGGCAATCCGGTCGCCGAATGCGGCGCGAAAACGATCGACTGTCTGCGGCGTGAGCGCGATCTCGGGGACGAGCACGATCGCGGTCTGTCCGCGCTCGTCGACGATGCGGCGCAACAGCTCGATGTAGACCAACGTCTTTCCGCTCCCCGTTATCCCATGCAGCAGGAATACATCGCCTTTCTCGGCAGCCGCCATCGTGTCGATGGCGACCTGCTGCGCGGGTGTCGGCTGGAGTCGCGTCGTTGAGATACCGCCGCGAGTCGAGAATGGATCGCGCTCGACTTCTTCGTCTTCGATGATGATCAGGCCGCGCTTCTCGAGAGACTTGAGCACCGACGGTGAGAACTCGAGCTGCGAGCTGAGCTGCTCGGCGGTCGCCCTGGCTCCGAGGGATTCGATCAGCTCGAACACGGCTCGCTGCTGCGGCGATCTCGCGAAGACCTTGTCACGCTGAAGGAGCGACGGCATCTCCACACCTATCCGAACAACGCGTTGAGTCTTGCGCGTGGGATGCGGATCGTCGGCGCCAGTGAGAGCCGCCGGCAGCGCCGTGCGGAGAGCGACGCCGAGCGGAACGATGTAGTAATCGGAAATCCACTTGCACAGCTCGAGCAGAGACTGGCTGACGGCGGGCCTGGCGTCCGGAGATTCCAGAACTGCCTTCGGCTTTCGCTTGAGCGGGCTGATGTCGCTCACCCCGACGCAGACACCGACCTCCTTGCCATTGCGCAGCGGAACGACGACTCTCGACCCGACTACGACCGGATTCGCGAGGCCTTCTTCTACTGTGTACGTGAAATTCTGGAACAGCGGGAGGGGCAGCGCGACTTCGACGAAACTGGGACGCTTCTCACGCACCTTGGAATGCCGCGGTCAGATCCACGCTCGGTGCAGGCGTAGCGCCAAGCCCTGGTGCGTCCGACAGTTTTATGGAGCCGCCCGCGATCGACGTACCGCGAAAGGGATCGGTCGCGAGCAGCGCGGCTCCGTCGAAATCGGCGGCATCGAGCAGTGGCGCGATCTGCGCTATCGCGGAAATCCCCAACGAGCTCTCGATCATGCAACCAGCCATAACCTGCATGTCGAGGGCGCGAGCTGTGTGCACCATCCGCATCGCCTCTGTGAGGCTGCCACACTTGGCGAGCTTGATGTTGATCCCATCGACCGCTCCGGCAAGCTTGGGAATATCGGTGGCGACGAGGCACGACTCGTCAGCAAAAACGGGCAGCTTGGCTCGTTTGCGAACGAAACGAAGCCCCTCGATATCGTTCCCCGCGACGGGTTGCTCCAGCATCTCGACGCCCTGCTCCACGAGAAATTCGCTCATGCGCACCGCGTGCTTGGCCGTCCACGCGGCGTTCGCGTCGACGCGCAGGCGCTTGTCGGGAGCCGCATTGCGAACGATGCGGACGATTTCCATGTCCCGATCGGTTCCCAGCTTGATCTTGAGATTGGGATACTCCCGCGCTTCATGAACCCGTTGCTCCAGCTCGTGGTTCTCCGCGATCGCGATGGTGAAGCTCGATTGCGGAGCCGTCGCCGGATCGAGACCCCATATCCTGTGCACGGGGAGCCCAAGCCGCTTTCCAAGGAGATCGTGCAGCGCAGAGCTGACCGCGCTCTTCGCCGACGCGTTGCCCCGCAGCGCGCGGTTCAATTGAGCCTCGATGGATTCGAGCGCCATTGGATCGGCGCGCTCGAGGTGCGGCCTGAACTGTCCCAGCGCCGCGATGACAGTGGCGACCGATTCGCCGTAATAGCGATTGGGCGCGGCTTCTCCGAATCCCTCGAGTCCATCGTCGTCCGTGATGCGCACTATCACGTTTCGGTGGTGCGCGTACCCGCCTCGCGCTATGACGAAGGGGTGCTTTGGATTGAGCTCGATTGTCTGGTGCGAGAGCTTCATCCGGCAGCGACTGTGGCCGTAGCGCGTGCCGTCCGAGCCATGCGGAACTCGTGATGGGATGATGCGCCCGACAGGAAGTTGATGAGCGCGTCGGCGAGATCATTGCCGCGCTCGAAGCGGTGGGCCGGGTTTTTCTCCAGGCAACGCATGACGATCGCCGCGAGCTGCGGCGGAATCTTCGACTCCACGACGTCCGGCGAGACCGCAGTCTCCGTGACGTGCTTGTAGCTGATGGAATAGCTGTCCGCGCCATCGAAGGGCGGGAAACCGAGTAGCGTCTCGTACATTACGACACCAAGTCCGTAGATGTCGCTGCGTCCGTCGAGGAGTTTTCCCCTCGCCTGCTCGGGCGACATGTAATGGGGAGTGCCCATGACGTTTCCGCTGCCCGTCATGCGGCTTCGGAAGTGACCCGTTGCGATTCCGAAGTCGGTGACCAGCGCGTTCTCGTCTTCATCGAACAGAATGTTGTCCGGCTTGATGTCGCGGTGAACGAGTCCCCGGCGGTGTGCGTAGTCGAGTCCGGTCGCTACCTGGGCGGCAACCGCGGCGGTTGTCTCCGGGGAGAGGGAGCGGTGTCCACCGATCCTGTCACTCAGGGTTCCGCGCGCCAGGTACGGCATCACGCAATAGACATGATCACCTACCATTCCGAAGTCGATGATCTTGCAGATGTGCGGGTGCATCAGCTGCGCGGCCGACTCGGCTTCGCGGCGGAATCGCTCGCGCATCTCGTGCTCTCTGGCGAGATGCGGATGCAACACCTTGATCACCACCGGCGAGTCGAGGCAAACCTGGAGCGCGTAGTAGACGCTCGCCATTCCGCCCTCACCGACGCGGTGCATGATCGTGTATCGGCCGCCGGTTACCTGACGGAGCGCGGTCACCGAAGGGTCTGGCGGCGCCTGACGCTTATCCGAGCTCTCGGGCATGCGGATGCCGCAACGTACGCAGCGCGCCGCCTCAGCCCGATTCCAGCTCCCGCAATCAGGACAAAACATTCGTCAGCCCCCGAACTGCATTCGCACGAAATCGTACGGAGGCCACGGTCCGGTGACCTTGAAGTCGAGGGTCGCCTGGCGCCGAGCCTCTTTGGATACGATGTCCTGGAACGCCTGCCACCGTTGGGTGTCGATCAGGAAGGACGCCTTCGCTACCACGCCTTCTTCGTCGTCGCCGTCGACTCGCGGGAGCGTAACGGTAGCGGCTGCCTGGCTCCGAAGCAGTCGCAGGCTCTCCGCGGCCAGCCCGGCCAGGCTCTTCTGTGCGTCCGTGTCTTCCTTGTTGCCCTGGGTTGTGATGCTCACGCGCGCCGCGGCATGCCCCTCGATAACCGAGAGCGCCTCGGTGAGCGTGAAGTAATGGAGCTCGAGCCATCGGGTCAGCGTATTTTGGGACTGAAACACCGTGCCTGGTGGGGCGGGAAGCACCGCACCGTGCGCGTGGGCTTCCTCGAGAACCCGCAGGTACTTGGTCATCTCGCCATCGTCGAGTCTGACCGCGGAATAGCTGGATGGCTCCACGATCGCGGCCAGCGCCCGATAGTGCGTCAAGGACGTGCCATCCGCGAGGCTGGCTGTGTGGCCCGATTCCACGGCCGCGACGCCGTACAACCTGAGCGCGTTCAGAGAAGCTTGCGCCATTTCAGACCACCAAGGATTAGCAAAGCGAGAGCGAGCTGCCCCGACAAAAGAATCATGAAGCCGTTTGGATTGCTGTGAAGCGGAATACGCTCGAAGTTCATCCCCCAGATTCCGCTGATCACCACGAACGGAAGAGTGAATGTAGCGACCACGCCCAGAGCCTTGGTCGCCATACCTAGACGATTGGAGACCTGTGTTAGATAGCTGTCCAGGGTGCTGCTCAACAGGTCCCGGAAATTCTCGAGGGAGTCGTAGATCCGAAGGACGTGGTCATAGATGTCCCGGAAATAGACCTGGGTCTCGGGAGTGAGGAGAGTGCTCGGACGGTTGGTGAGCACGCTGAGCGCGTCTCGCTCGGGAGCCAGGTGGCGGCGAAGGGTCAGTACGAGGCGCTTCACCGCGAATACCTCCCGCAGCGCGTTCTGGTCGAACGTGCCGTAGATCTTCTCCTCGAGGGTATCCATGAACTCGTCGAGCTTGTCGATGATCGGAAAGTAGGCATCCACCGCCTGATCGACGATCGCGTGCATCAGGCGCGCTGGTCCGTGGGCTGCGAGCTCCGGCTTCCGCTTCAGGATTTCCGCGGTTGTCTCGACGGGATTCGTGTTGGCGCCGTGGACGGTGACGAGGTAATTCTTGCCGAGGAAGAAGCTGATGTTCACCGTGTCGAGATCGTATGGATCTTCAGTCGTCTCGCAGAAGGCGACAGTGCGCACAATGAGTAGCACGTATTGATCGAACTCCTCCAGCTTCACACGTGACTCGGAATTGACTGCTTCCTCGATCGCCAGCGGGTGGAAGTGGAAGAGATCCCGGAGAAGATCTGCCTGTTTGTGAGATCTGGTATCGATATCCACCCAGAGCGTCCCTTCGCCGGAGGCAAGCGCGCTCGCGATGTCTTCGATGGAAAGTCCCTGCCTGATGCCGCCGCGAGCGTCCGTGTAGCAGCTCCACAACTGCGGTTCCGCTGTGGGACGCACGTCCTGGAGCGGTCTAACCG
>DATCPG010000075.1:0-16669 GCA_036570225.1 Gemmatimonadaceae bacterium
AGGAACTCGACGCCCTTGGAGTTCTGGGTGCTCACCGCGCGCGAGCGCTTCATCGCGACGCCATAATCAAGCTTTACCTCGGCGACGGTGACGCCAAAATCGGCGGAGTGCGAGACTTTGGTGGCGACAGAAGCTGCTTCCAGAAGAGCCTTGGCGGGAATGCATCCCCAGAGGACGCAGGTGCCGCCCAAGCCCTCGCGCTCGACGACGGCGACAGACATTCCAAGCTGAGCGCACCGGATCGCACCGACGTATCCAGCGGGGCCGCCGCCTACAAAGATCACATCAAAACTTGCCATTTCGTTTTTCTATTAAAGTCGAATGTAAATCTAGCTTGACTGAGGACTGCCGAAGTCCTCGATCCGCCGTCTGCGGAACCAAATCTAGCCGCGCAGCTACGTCGTCCAGAAGGTGATGTAGAAAAGCGCAGCGTGATAAACGCCCGTGAGGTAAGCAACTACCCACGGGAGAATAAGCGCACTACTCGCAGCGCGAAACCGCGATACGTCGTAGGCGCGGCGGAATCCGAGGTACATGTAGACGGTGACACCTATTATCACGAACACTGTAATCCCGAGATCGTGTTCCAGAACTCGCCTTATCGGATCGGCGACGGGACCCGTTGCGCGAAGGAGCATTGTGATCGGAGTGAAGAGTAGGACGACGACTGCCGCGATGTAGCTCAGCAGAAAGGCGTACACCTCCACCGAGAAAATCAGGTGTTCGGCATAGGTCCGCCCAGAGCCAGCAAAGACGATCGTCATGAAAAGTGCGAGTACCGGCACGGAGACGATCAAGAGACTCTTTTTCTGGTTCTGAAGATTCGCGTTGAAACGCGCCTCGTAGCTCTTTACGGGTTCTCCGGTCTGGCGCAGGTGTTCCAGTACTGCGGCCGAATGCCCCGCATCATTCATGTAGTGGCCGAATTTGTAGTGGAGCAATCCTGTATGCGGCTGAACGATGAAGAAAATGACGTTGATGATGATGAAAAGGGTGAGTGGCTTGGTGTAGCGGGATCGTCCGCCGTGGAAGAAAGCGTTCGAAAGTTGGCCGGGTTGCGTAAAGAGCAGCTTGAGCGTGCGAAGGAACTTGCTGTCGAAGTGGGCGAACTCCGCCAGCGTTTCTTCGACTACATGGCTGAGGGAGTAATCCTTCGCCGAGACGTTCTTCTCTCCGCACTGCGAGCAGAAAGGCCCGCTGCGCTGCGCACCGCAGTTGCCACACCTCCCAAACGACGACGCCCCCGATTCCTCTATGGGAACAGGGGGCGCTTCGCGGGGCGAGGGTGGGGAGGCCACTTACTCTAGATAACGAGCGAAAGTGGGTTCTCCATGTAACGTCGCACTGTCTCAAGGAACTTTGCTCCAGTCGCTCCATCGACTGCCCGGTGATCGCAGCTCATGGTAACGCGCATTCGCTGGCGGACCGCCAGTGCGCCGTTCGCGACGACCGGCTTATCCTCCACGCCACCGATCGCGAGAATGCCTGCTTCGGGCGGGTTGATGATCGCTGTGAACTGGTCGATGCCGAACATGCCGAGGTTGGAGACGGTGAACGTCGCGCCGGTGTACTCCTCGGGCAGCAGCTTGCGCTCCCGCGCTCTCTTCGCAAGATCTCGCGCCTTCCCGGAAATCTCCCACAGCGAGAGGCGATCGGCGTCGAACAGGACGGGCGTGATCAGACCGTCTTCGACTGCGACGGCCATCGCCACATGGATACGATTGAACTGACGGATCTTGTCGTTGAGCCAGTGCGCGTTGACCTCGGGGTGCTCGGCCAGGGCGAGGGCGACCGCTTTGATCACGATGTCGTTGAACGACACCTTGTACTGATCGCCCATCTCGGCCAGTTGTGTGCGCAGCTCCGACGCTCTGGTGGCGTCGTACTCCGACGTGAGAAAGAAAGTCGGAACGGGGCCATTCGACTCGGCGAGCCGCCGCGCGATGGTCTTTCGAATCTGAGTGAGCGGAATGTCCTTGAAGTCGCCCTCGGTGGCGAGTCGATCGGCCGCGGCGGACCGTCCGGCACCTCCCGTCGCTTTGGCGTTTTCGATGTCGCGTTTGACGATGCGGCCACCTGGTCCCGAGCCCTGAATTCCGCCGAGCTGGATTCCTTTCTCCGACGCAAGCCGGCGCGCGAGTGGCGATGTGCGCTGACGCCCGTCAGTCGGCGAGGACGCACCAGAACGAGCTGCCCCGTTTCCTCGCGGAGCGGGAGGTCCGGACGGAGGAGCGGGGGGCGATGCCAAACGCTGAGGCGCGCTCGGTGCAGCGCCACCCTGGCTTCCGGCGGCTTTTTGTTGCGGAGGAGTCGAAGCTTCGGCCTGCGACTGGGCTGGTGCCTGAGGAGTGGAAGTCTTGCCCGCGGTCTCCTTCGTATCGGCGACCGCTTGATTCGCGGAGCCGCCGGCTTGTGCGCCGCCCGAACCCTGCGCCTGAGCGGCTTGCCCTGACGCTGCGGCACCAGCGCCCGCCGCCGATCCAATGATCGAATCGATGTTCTCATCGGGCGCGGCGATCACTGCCAACAGAGTTCCGACCGGAGATGCATCGCCTTCATTCGCGAGACGCTTGCGGAGCACTCCGTCGCCGCGCGCGACCAGCTCCATTACCGCCTTGTCGGTCTCGACCTCGGCCAGCACGTCGCCGCTTTTCACGGCGTCGCCTTCGTTCTTGTTCCATTTGACGAGGCGTCCCTCCTCCATCGTTGGAGAGAGCGCCTCCATCACCACTTTGGTTGCCATAGGGGTTAGTCGAGGTACATGACTTTTTTTATTGCTGCGACAGCTTTGCCGGCGTCCGGCTTAGCGGCTCGCTCGAGATTCTTGGCGTACGGCATCGGGACGTCTTCCTGGTGGACGCGAAGGACAGGCGCGTCCAGATCGTCGAAGCACTCGCGCTGGATGAAGTCGACGACCTGCGAGCCCATGCCGCAGATCTCCCATCCTTCCTCGAGGACAACCGCTCGATTGGTCTTCTGCACGGAGCGCGCGATCGCTTCGACATCGATCGGTCGAACGGTGCGGAGGTCCACGACATCGAGGTTGATTCCTTCCTTGGCGAGATCATCGGCGATTTTCATCGCTACCAGTACCATCTTTCCGTGAGTGATCACGGAGCAGTCGCCGCCTTCGCGCTTCACATCCGCCACTCCGATCGGGACGATGTGCTCACCGTCGGGCACTTCTCCCTTGGTGTTGTAGAGCATCTCGCCCTCGAGAAAGACAACCGGATTGTCATCGCGGATGGCGGATTTCAGAAGTCCCTTGGCATCCGCGGGTGTCCCCGGCGTGAGGACCTTGAGTCCTGGTATGTGGGCGTACCAGCTCTCCCAGGCCTGCGAGTGCTGAGCGCTCAACTGGAGGGCTGCGCCGTTCGGTCCGCGAAAGACCATCGGCATCTTGTACTGTCCGCCCGACATGTAGAGCATCTTCGCCGCGGCGTTGATGACTTCGTCGATCGCCAGCAGCGCGAAGTTCCAGGTCATGAATTCGACGATGGGGCGCAACCCCACCATCGCCGCTCCCACGCCAACGCCGGCAAATCCCAGCTCGGTGATCGGCGTATCGACGATCCTCATCGGCCCAAACTCGTCCAGCAATCCCTTCGAGACTTTGTAGGCGCCGTTGTACTGCGCGACCTCCTCACCCATGAGGAAGACTCTGTCGTCCCGCTGAAGCTCCTCACGGAGCGCCTGCGTCAAAGCATCGCGATAAGTGACGACTGCCATCAGGAGCTCGAGTCCGCGTAGACGTCGGTGTAGAGCTTCTCGAGCGCAGGCTCGGGGCTCGCATCGGCGAAGTCCCAGGCGTCCTGCGCCGTCACCTTTGCTTCGTCGTCGAGCTTGTGCATCTCGCCTTCGGTCAGCTCCTTTGCCTCGAACATCCTGTTGTGGAGGAGAAGGATCGGGTCACGCTGCATATTCTCCTCGAGCTCGTCCTTCGTGCGATATGTGCCGCTCACCGCGTCCGACATCGAGTGGCCCATGAAGCGATAGGTTTTCATCTCGATCAGGGTCGGTCTCTTTTCCTTCCGCGCCCTCTCGACGGCTCGAGCCATACACTCCCGCACGGCAAACACGTCCTGGCCGTCGACCGACTCGCCATCCATCCGGTAACCCTTGGCGCGAACGATCACGTCCTCGTTGGCGGTGGAGCGCGAAATCGCTGTGCCCATTCCGTAACGATTGTTCTCGATGATGAAAATCACCGGCAGGTCCCACAGCGAAGCGAGATTGAGCGCCTCGTGAAAGGCGCCAATGTTCACGGCGGCCTCTCCAAAGAAGCACACGCACAATTGATTGCCGCGCTTGTACTTGATTGCGAAGCCGACGCCGGCGGCGATTGGAACGTGTCCGCCAACGATTCCGTGACCGCCGAGGAAGTTGGTTTTGGCGTCGAAGATGTGCATCGAGCCGCCCTTGCCGCCCGAGCATCCCGTCTCGCGACCGAACAGCTCCGCCATGACTGCGCGCGGGCTCACTCCGCGGGCGAGCGCCTGGCCGTGATCGCGATAAGCGGTAATCACGTAGTCGTCCGGGCGAATCATCGACATGACGCCGGTAGAGATCGCCTCCTGCCCGATGTAGAGGTGGCAGAAGCCGCCGATCTTGCCGAGCGCGTATGCTTCGGCGCAACGCTCCTCGAAGCGTCGCTGGAGCATCATCGAGTGGAGCAGCTCGCGCCGCACCTCGGGAGTGGTTCCGGCGAGATCGTTCCCGGCTGGAGCGTCGGCTCCGTTGTTTTGCGCCGCGCCTTTCTCCTTGCCCTTCTGGGCTGGAGGACGCTTGGCTTCAGTGCTCATACGCCTGCCGCCTGGACCTGCTCCCACGCGTGGTAGCTGGAGCGAACGAGTGGACCTGATTCGACGTGACGGAAACCCATTTCCATGCCGATCTCGTAAAGCCTCTTGAACTCCTGAGGAGTGTAATAGCGGTCGAGGGCGATGTGAGCATCAGAGGGACGGAGATACTGCCCCAGGGTGAGAATATCTACATCCACATCGCGCAGGTCGCGCATCACGGTGATCACTTCCTCGATCGTCTCTCCCATACCGAGAATCATGCCAGTCTTGGTGGGAATTTCCGGTGCGATGCGCTTGGCGTAGCGGAAGATCTCCATCACCCTCGGGTAGCGCCCTCCCGGTCTTGCCTTCTTGTAGAGGCGCGGGACGGTCTCGGTGTTGTGATTGTAGATCTCCGGGCCGGCCTCGAGGACCGTGCGGATACTATCTTCGTTGCCCTGGAAATCGGGGACGAGAACCTCGACGGAGCAGCCCGGAATTCTCTCGTGGATCTGGCGAATAGTCTCGGCGAAAATGTACGCGCCGAAATCGGGAAGGTCATCGCGATCCACTGACGTGATCACCGCGTGCCGGAGTCCCATCTCGGCGATCGCCTGCGCAACACGATTTGGTTCCGCGATGTCGTACTTCGGCGGGCGCCCGTGAGCGACGGCGCAGTAGGCGCAGTTTCTCGTGCAGACGTCGCCGAGGATCATGAACGTCGCGGTGCCGTGCTCCCAGCACTCGCCGACGTTCGGACAATGTGCTTCCTCGCACACCGAATGCAGGTCGAGCTCCCGCATCAAGTGCTTGAGCCGCAAGTAGTTGGGGCCACCGGGCGCTCTCACCTTGAGCCACGACGGCTTCCGCTCGGGGAGCGGATCCGCGCGGTGGCGACCCATGATTTGGTAAAGAGTATCGGGCAATGGGTTCTTCGCTTCGAGTCTGGGTTCTGGGAATCTGGGAATCTGGGTTCTGGCGGATTCCGGGGGGATCCAAGTTTTGAGTGGTCAGTGATGAGTTGTAAGTGTGTCAGTGGTCATCAGTTCTCGCGATGTTTGACTGTCAACCACTGTCAACTGGCCAACTAACCAACTGACCACTCACGACTTGGATCCCCTCTGCCCAACCCGGGACTCGGCCCAGAGGTCGAGCATCCTGAATCTACATCAAAACCTGTCCGGCCGAAATTGCGCCAGGTCGAAGCTAAGTGGTGTCGCTGTCACGAGATCGGCGATTAAATCCCCGGTTAGGGGGGCCATGAGTACGCCGTTGCGCGAATGCCCGCAGGCGTAGATGAGCGACGGGTGCTCGGGATCGGGACCGATGATCGGTAGCATGTCGGGAGTGACGGGGCGAAGTCCGGCCCAGGAGCGGGTGGCACTGCTCCGCGATAGAGCCGGACAGATCTCTTCCGCGGCGGATCGAACTTTCTCGACGCCTTCGCTCGTCGTACCCGCGTCGAAGCCGACATTCTCCATCGTGCTGCCACCGATGGTCGAATCACCGCGAGGGACAACGTAGCCGCGCGGTCCGTAGGCGACGTGGCCGAGCGGCGCGCTCGAGTAGGAGACAAGCTGGCCGCGAGCGGGAGTCACTGCGTTGCCGAATCGCGCTCCCGAAATTCGGCCGATCCACGCTCCTGCGGCGAGAACGACGTAACGGGCGCTGCGCGTAGCGCCGGATTCCGTGCGCACCGTTGCGGACGACGCGCGCGCCTCCACGTCGATGACTGCAGCATTCAGGCTCTCGATTCTCTGGTTCATCGAGACGAGCTTCAACAGTGCTGAGAGGAGCACGGTGTTGTCGACGGCGCCGTCATCCGGGTTGAACATCGCTCCGACCGCGTGTGACAGCGCCGGCTCCAGCTCCCGCAACTCCTTCGCATCCAGCCAGCTGCTGGTGGGCGGCGCCGTTTTTTTCAGTCCCTTGATGCCTTTGTTGGTGAGGGCCACCTGGAGAATACCGCGCCGATTGAGCGGCACCCGGATGCCCGTGCGCTCAGCGAGGAATTCGACGTAGCTCGGATAGCGGTCACGGGCACCGATCCCGAAATCGTGGGCAGGACCAGGAGCCCGCTCTACGGATGGTGCCAGCATCCCGGCGGCGGCGGGAGAGGCCTCGCCCGGTCTGTGCTCACCGATCACCGTGACCGACGCTCCGCGCTCGGCCACAGCAATCGCGGCGGCGAGGCCGATAAGCCCGCCGCCGACGACGATAACCTCGGCGCTCAGCTGATTTGCCTCTTCTGAAACTGACCGGGAGGGTGTAGCGTAGGGATAACTGTCACTGTTTTGGAGAACGTCATGTTACGCGCCATCTTCATGATCGGCCTTTTTGCCATGCTGGGCCTCTTTGCCGTAAGCATGGTGTTCAACCTGTTCGGCGGGATCATCGGCCTGACTTTCTGGCTGGTAGCGCTCGCGGTCAAGGTACTCATAGTCGGCGGGGTGCTGTACTTCGGAATTCGCATTCTCTCGCCGGGAACGGCGGCTCGACTTAGAGAGAAGTTCGCGGGGACGAGGCTGACTCGGTACTAGTACTCTTTTCTGCGGATCGCAAAGCGATCTGAGAGATAGAATTGAGATATAGAATACTTAAGCAGGGAGCTCTGGGCTTTGCAGCTGAAGCTCAGAGCTTTTCTGTTGGGGTAGAGAGCTTCGAAGTCTGGGTCTAACGGCCTCCTCCACGTCTCGACAGAGCGCGCGATCTCAGACGGAGCAGATCCATAACGCCAGTATGGAAGCTCCGAGCTTCAGCTTACACGCCGACAGCTCCCTGCTTTAGTTGTGTGGATGCTGAGGAAGTGTGCAGCTGCGTGATCAGCGCTCGAGAGCTTCGACAACGCCCCAGACCAGCAACGGCACCATGACCTCGTGGTGCCCCGTGATCTCGTACCCATTTCCGCTCCCCTGAGTCGGACGCTGCACGACGTTCACCCGCGGGCGGTAGTGACGCTGCATGTCGAGATCGCACGTCGTGAAGCCGGTCGGCTTGCCGCTGTTGAGATTGCGCGCAATCGTCAGCGCCTTCAGGAAAACTTCCGGCATTATCACCGCGCTCCCCAGGTTGAGCACGACGCCGCCGTCGTGCAGTGCGGGGAGCGATGCGGCGAGCCGGCGGAAATCGCGGTGACTGGTGTCGCCGATTGCCGCGCCACTCGCGGCGGGATGCTGATGAATGATTTCTGCGCCCAGAGCGGCGTGCACGGTGCAGGGAATTCCGAGCCGGTGCGCGGAGAGCATGACCGACAAATCGGCGTTCGATAGCGGCAGCTCCTCGAGAGCGCGGGCGAGCGCTTCACCCATTCCCAAGTCGTTCTTCATGCCGGCGATGAATGCTTCGTTCATTCCCCGCCCGGTCTCTTCAGCCATCCCGAACGTGCCATCGACCAGTCCGCGCGCGACGTCTTCCGACGTGGCGCCAAAGCGGGCGATCTCATAGTCGTGGATCGCGGCGGATCCGTTCATCGCCAGATGAGTGATCACTCCGCGCTTCATAAGGTCGATCAGCAGCGGCGCGAGCCCCGTCTTGACGATGTGGCCGCCGAACATGACGACGACGGCGCGACCGTTCTTTTTTGCCGACGCGACCGCGTCCACGACGCGGAGGAAATCGCGCGCGACGAGAACATCGGGAAGTGATTTCAGAAAGGCGGAGAAGCTGCGATCCCTGGTCGGGGGTGACGCAAACTCCTCCGCGGCAACTTTGTTCGGGCGCCGCGCGATGGGAACGGTGCGGACCTTCGAGAGATCGGCCTCCGCAATGATCCTGCGGGGCGAGCTCCCGGATTTTGCTCCCGTTTTTCCCTTGGAAGACGTGGGACGCGAACGGGGGCCGCGGTTACCCTCTACAGGCTCGGCGATGGGAAGTAGGACTTGAGATAGAGGTTCAGCGAGCCGAAGGACAATTTTGACTTGAGCTGGAGCATGATGTGCCGGTCGTCGTCGGAGAGCCAGATCTCGGCGTGACCGTTCTCGGAAAAAATTCCCTTCGTCTTGATGACGGGCTGGATTACGATGGCATCGAAGGTGCCGGCTGGTACCCTGATCCGCTCTTTCCGCAACACGCGGATCCGGACCGGGTTCCGATCGGGACGGAAGTAGCGATTGAAGTCGTACGTCTGTCCGACGGCGAGCGGAATCGTGCGCACGAAGTAGAGAAACGAGCCGTCGTCGAGAGGTTGGCTGACCGACCGCTCTTCCGTTGGCGGCTTCTTCGACGTCTGAACGAAAATGGCGCGCTCGGGATAGATCTCGAATCTCCGCTCGGTGTCCTTGCCTCCCTCCTCGAGCTCCTGCACGAACCGGAGCGAAGAGAGCGTTTCCGCGTCCATCCAGCTCTCGTAGACGTCGTTGACGCGATAGAGAAAATTTCCGCCCTGCACCCAGAACGCCGTGTGCCAGGCGGGGCGCCCACGAAGGTTGTCGAGGGCCACTACTTCCATATGCGCGTTGCCCACTCTGAGCGCGCCGAACTTGACGTCGTATTCCAGCCGTTCTCCGACGCCAAACGGTAGCTTTGCCCGCTTCACCCCGTTTACGACGACGGTCACAGGGGCGGACACGGTCGGAGTCACGGGATCCTGCGCCGAGGCTGTCGCGGCGACAGCCGAAACGATGAGCGCGGCGCGGGAAAGGACTGCGGCCTTCACGCTGTACCTTTGGCTGCTGACGCGAGAACGCGCGCCCTTCGACTGAAGCGGAAGAGATTCATGGCATCTGCAAAAGGCCGGACACGAGTCTCGCGAGTGCGCACGTCGTAACGCGGCGCAAGATCGACGGTCTCCAATCGACGGGCAAATCTTCGCGCCTGGATGAGCAGCTCCGCGTTTGCCGCCCACCCGCTGCTCGCGACCACTGGCTTGTCGCCAAGCGCCTTGAGCAGCTCGCGGAGCACGGAGATGCGGTAGAGCCGGAAGGTAGTGAACGGATCGCCGTCGGTTTTCGGCAATCCCGAGCGCTGGATCCAGTCCGCGAAGCGGCGAAGCCTCTGCACGGCCGGGGGTGCCTCACTCATTTCCTGCTTAGCGGCGACGATGTCTGCCCCTCCTTCAAATCTTTTCACGAGCTCCGGAATGTGCTCCGGCTGATCCGTGAAATCCGCCTGCATCATGATCAACGCATCACGGCGGGCGTATCGCGTGCGCCGCGAGACCTCGCGAACGAGCTTGTCGATCGCGAACCCGAATCCTTTGCGCTCGTCGCCCCTGAGCACGGTGAGGGGGATCACTTCCGCGTACGGCTCGACGGTCTCACGAGTTCCGTCCGTGCTGCCATCGTCGTAGACGATGATCTCATACTCGCGGGAGTAGTCCTGAAAAACACGTCGGATGCGCCATAGAAGCACGCCGACCGTTGGACCCTCGTTGTACGTCGGAATGCAGATGTAGAGCAAAGCGGATTGGAGTTGAAAGGGAGCTGTCGCAAACCTGTCAGAAGGCAAGATAGGAGTAACAGACGATTACTCGCTACCCCGCGACCACTCTATCGTACACCTCAGCAGTTCGTTCGATCATGGTCTTCGCGTTGAATTCCAGAGCCCTGACCTTGGCGCCGGCCCCCAATCGGGCTCGCAGCGCGTCGTTGGTAATGAGCTCCGCTGCCCCGCGCATGAACGCGCTGAGGTCGCCCGGCGCCACGAGAATTCCGCTTTTTCCGTCTTCGATGACTTCGGGCAAGCCGCCGACGGCAAAGGCTATAGGCGGAACTCCAATGGCCATCGCATCGATTACGGACGTCCCCAATCCTTCTGACCGAGAAGGGTGCCACAGAACATCGAGCCCGGCGATGGCATCGTGGATCTCTTCGACAAAGCCCGCGTCGAACCCTTCCACTCCGGCGACGCTCGTCCCGCCCTTGCCCTTGCCGCCGAGCAGAACGAGACGCGTCCGTCTGAAGACTTCTCCCGGTAGCCGACGAGCGATGCCGCTGATCATGTCCAGACCTTTTTCCTGTGTCATTGCTCCGACGATTCCGCATACGACTGTGCTCGACGGCCATCCTCTCCCCCGGCGCCAGCTGCGCGGACGTTTCACCTGCGGCGCGGGAATCCCGGAATACACCACTTCGATTCGGCTCGCGGGAATTCCGGCCTTTACCATGACTCCCTTAACGGCGTGGGAGATGGCGATGAACGCATCGACACCGTGGCGGTACTTGAGCCGGACCTGTTTCGGAGGGAATGCGACGCGGCGCGTGACGATGAAGCGGATTTTTCTCTTGCCGAGCAGTGCAAAGCGAGCGATGGAGTGAGAGCGCGCGTCGTGGGCGTGAACAATGTTGGCGCCCCACTCCCGCGCGACCGCCCTCAGCTCGCGGGCGGCGCGAATGTCCCACTCTCCGCGGAGCGTTAGCCGGTAGGTTGGGAGTCCCGCGTGTTCGGCACGACGTATCAGTGGCGAGCCGGTCGGGGCTACCACGAGCACGCGATAGCCAAGATCGCGAAGTCCCGTCGAGAGCAGGAAAACCTGGCGCTGTCCGCCGCGCCAGCTACGGCCAGAATCGATCTGAATAATCCGCGGCAGGTCCACTACGCTTCTAGCCTTTTTGCGAATGCCTTGAAGAGACCGCGGTCCCAGGGCTCCGGCGAGTCCGTCATCTCCTCCGGGTGCCACTGCACCGCCATCACCCACCAAGCGCCGGTCGACTCCATTCCTTCGATGATTCCATCCGGCGAGCGAGCTGTCACGTGCATTCCAGCAGCGACGTCCTTCACCGACTGGTGGTGAAACGAATTGACCCTGAGATGCTCGGCGCCAACCGCTCTAGCGATGAGAGACCCGGGCTCGACGGAGATATCGTGAGAGCGCGTATCGCGCGGAGAGTCTTCGTCGTGCGCGATGCTGGTACCACACTGTGACGGAATGTCCTGCACGAGAGTTCCGCCGAGCGCGACGTTGAGAATCTGGATGCCGCGGCAGATTGCAAGAACGGGCTTTTCCCGAACTTTTGCTTCTTCGATCAGCGCGGCCTCTGTCGCATCGCGCGCGGCGTTGACGGAGCGTACTTTTTCGTGGCGTTTTTCGCCGTAGCGCGCAGGATCGACGTCTTCGCCTCCCGTCAGTACAAGGCCGGAGACTGACTCCATGATTGCCGCGGCGGCGCTCGCGCTCGAGAGAGGAGGGACGATGAGTGGTATGAGCCCTGCTCTTTCGAGGGCGGTCACGTAAGCGGCGGTAAGCCGAACACGACTGGTATCGCCGTCAAGGCGGATGCCAGCCGTAACAGCAACTGTGCAAGCTGCAACCGGCTTGCGCGCGGACGACACGATTGATCTCTCTTGGACAGGGTAGCTTGGCATTGCTGTTCGCCGCCGCGTCGGCGACAATGGCACAGGGTCAAAGTCTGAACGGCCCGCCTGTCACCTGCAAGGGGGAGCGCATCAGTCGCATCGACATCGAGTCGAACCCTCCCTTTCGAATCAACGGCGATAACATCTGGCAGCGCGCGGGTCGTTTCGCAGCCAGGCAGCATGTCACCACCAAAGACTGGATCATCCGGCGCTATCTCGCGCTCCAGGAAGGTGATGTCTGCACCGAGCTGCGGCGGAGCGAGTCGGAGCGCATTCTGCGCGCGCAGCCGTTCATCGCCGACGCGACGGTGCTGGCGTACTCCGATGGGAACGGGGGAGTAGTCCTCAATGTCACGACTGTCGACGAAATTTCGCTGATCCTTGGGGCGGCGGTGACCGCAAAGTCTCCACATTTCCGGTCCCTCACGGTCGGCGAAGGGAACCTCATGGGAAGAGCGATCCACGCCGAAGCGGGCTGGAAGACCGGATACGGATTTCGGGATGAGTACGCGGCAAAAGTCGTCGATTACCAGTTCTTGGGGAAACCCTACCAAGCGCGGCTCGAGGGGGGGAAGCGGCAATTGGGAAGCGATTGGGCGATGGAGACGGCCCATCCCTTTCTCACCGACCTGCAGCGCATCTCCTGGAGAACGACCGCGGGAAATACGCTCGGCTACTTCGAATTCAGAAGACCGAACACAGATCCGAACGCGGGCGCTGCGGCGCTGCGGATAGAACGTTCGTGGAGCGACATTGGCGGTGTGATTCGAATCGGGCCCCCGTTGGGCCAGCTCGCGCTGGTGGGCGGATCGATTTCATTCGAAGACGAGAAACCGGGCACGCAGCCCGTCATCATTGGCGATTCGACCGTCACTCCCGACACCAGCCAGGTTCTGATGAACCGCTACACGACGCATCAGACGGCGAGAATCAACGGACTGTGGGGACTCAGAAACATTAACTTCGTGCGGGTGAGCGGATTCGATGCGCTGGAGGGCACTCAGGATCTGCGCACCGGTTTCGAAGTCGCGACGCTCGTGGGAAAGGGAGTGAGGCTTCTTCGCGGGAAGGAGCAGGACTGGTTCGGCTCGACGAACCTGTACGTGGGTGCGGCGTCACAGGTGGCCTATACGGCAGTGGAAATTTCCGGCGAAGGCCGGCGGGATCAGGCCGGCAATTGGGACGGCATTCTCTCGCATGGGCGCGCGGCGCTGTACCTGAAGCCGTTCAACAGACAGACATTCATGTCCGATCTAACGTGGAGCGGAGGCTGGAAGCAGCGGATTCCCTTTCAGCTCACGTTCGCCGATCGGGATGGAGGTCTGCGCGGATTCAGATCGTCGGAAGCGGGAGGCGGGCGACGCCTGATCGGAACGGTGGAGGATCGCTATCTGATTGGCCGGTACAAGCAGCTGGCGACTATTGCGGTGGCGAGTTTCGCGGAGGCCGGAAAGCTGTGGGCCGGCGATACGCCGTTCGGAGTCAACACCCCGCTCTACGTGTCAGCAGGGTTCAGCCTCCTTGCGGCATCGCCGCCCCAATCACGGCGCACCATCCGCGCGGATTTCGCTTTTCCCATCAGAGGACAAAGCGACAAAAGAGCAGAAGTCCGGATCGTCGTGACGGACTTCACGCGCATGTTCCGGGTCGAGCCGCGCGACGTCACGAACAGTCGCGAGCGGTCGCTGCCAACCAGCGTCTTCAGCTGGCCGTAAGCGCTCGCGACGACTGAGTCAGGGCGACCTGATCACGCGCACAATCATCGATTACCGGCAGGTACGCCGCGCATCATCTTGCGCACGGGGAACACCAGCAAGCCGCACAGCACCGCGGCGATGAACAGGAACATCGAAGTCTGCTGGAACAGCACCGGCATATCCTGAAGCTTCTCGGGATCTACGCGGCCACCGACGAGACCCGCGATCAAGTTTCCGAGGGCCGCGGCCATGAACCAGACGCCCATCATCTGACCCTTGAATTTCAGCGGCGCGAGCTTTGTCATCGAGCTGAGTCCAACAGGACTGAGCGACAGCTCGCCGAAAGTCTGGAACAGGTAACTAAGCACGAGCCACCAGGGCGAAACGAGAACCTTGCCTCCGCCGCGGATGACGATGTTCGACGCGACGACCATGACGACAAATCCGAGACCCGCGAAGAACAATCCCCAGGCAAACTTGGCAACGCTCGACGGATCCTTGCCACGCCTGCCGAGGCCAAGCCAGAGCGCGGCAAATACGGGGGCGAGAGCGATCACAAAAACCGAGTTCGCTGACTGAAGCCAGAGAGTCGGCATCTGCCAGCCGAATACCACCCGGTCCGTGAAATCTCTCGCGAACAGGTTGAGCGACGTCGGAGCCTGCTCGAATGCGGCCCAGAAGATCGCCGCGAAAATGAACAGCAGGATGATTACCACGATGCGCTTCTTCTCTTCGGTATTCAGTCCACCTGCTGCAAAAACGTAGATGAAGTAGACAAACGCCATCCCGACTATGACGACGGTCATCTTCTCACCCACGGCCACCGGATTGATTTTCATGGCGCCGGTCATGACGAGTACCACCAGCAAAACGATTATTGCGAGGCCTGCGCCGACAAACATTTTGATGCGGCGATGCTCTGCGGCGTCGCTGGAAGCCGGGGCGACACCGACATCGCCAAGAGTCTTGTCGGCGCGGAGCCAATAGGTGAGCACACCGATCAGCATGCCGACTCCCGCGGCTCCAAAGCCGAGGTGCCAACCAACTCTCTCACCCAGGTAGCCGGTGATCAGCGGCGCCACGAGCGCGCCGACGTTGATGCCCATGTAGAAAATCGAAAATCCGGCGTCGCGCCTCGACCCACCTTCGGGGTATAGATCGCCGACGATCGCCGAAATGTTGGGCTTGAGCAGTCCGGTGCCAAGCACGATGAGAATCAGCCCGATGAAGAACGCCGAGTGCGCGAAGACGATCGAGAGCGCGATCGACAGGTGCCCGAGGGCGATGAGGATTGCTCCGTACCAGATGGCTCGACGAAGTCCGAGGAGCCTGTCTGCGATCCACCCACCGGGCAGCGACGAGAGATAAACACAGGCAGAGTAGATGCCGACGATGGCGCCAGCGGTCTCTCTCGTGAAGTTGAAGCCGCCGCTCGCAAGCGCCGCCGTCATGAACAGAATGAGGAGCGGCCTTATCCCGTAGAAGGAGAACCGCTCCCACATCTCGGTGAAGAAGAGAGTGGAGAGGCCTACGGGTTGTCCGAAGAAAGTTGCGGTGCTGGCGCCGCGTAATCGCGGCGGCGGCTCGTCGTGGGTCACAGTACCTGCCGAAGGCTGCTGGAATACGTCTTTCGAATCTCTCGCCATTGTCGGAGGAGTAGGGGTCGCTATGCGTGAACCGCGGCGAGCGGAAGATACCGTTCGGGCGGATGTACGCCACCAGCCTGCTTCTGTTGCTCCCATGTGATCGCGGTCGGCGGCTGCTTGATGCAGGCAGCAAAATGTCCGGGCGTTTTTTCCTCGAGGGGAGGGACGATTTTCGAGCACGCTTCGTCCTTCGCCGGGTGATGGCATCGGGGATGGAACACGCATCCCGACGGGGGATTTGCCGGCGACGGAACATCTCCCTGCAGAATGATGCGCTCCTTCCGCGCCTTCGGGTCGGCGACTGGAACCGCGGAGAGCAACGCCTGTGTGTACGGCATGATCGGCTCGCGATACAGATCGTCCGCCGCAGCCAGCTCCACGATCTTTCCGAGATACATCACGGCGACACGGTCGGCGATGTGCTCGACCACCGAGAGATCGTGGGCGATGAACATGTAGGTGAGATTGTGGTCGCGCTGCAGATCCACCAGCAGGTTTATCACCTGCGCCTGCACGGACACATCGAGAGCGGAGACGGGCTCGTCGCAGACGATGAACTTGGGCTCGACCGACAGCGCGCGGGCGATTCCGATGCGCTGCCGCTGTCCGCCCGAGAATTCGTGCGGGTAGCGCATCGAATATTCAGGGCGCAGCCCGACTTCCTGCAGCAGCTGCTTCACGCGCGCATCAGCGGCGGCGCCTTCGGCGAGCTTGTGAATCGTGAGCCCTTCGCGGATGATCGCTCCGACGGTCATGCGCGGATTGAGAGAGGACACGGGATCCTGGAAGATGATCTGCATCTCGCGTCTCAACGCGCGGAGCTCCGACGTGCCCATCGAATTCACGTCGCGTCCCTCGAACGTGATCTCTCCCGACGTCGGCTCGATGAGACGGAGAATGGTGCGTCCGGTGGTCGTCTTGCCGCACCCCGACTCGCCGACGACGCCGAGCGTTTCGCCACGCGCGACGTCGAACGAGACGTCGTTCACGGCTTGCACCGCTCCGACCTGGCGCGCGAAGACGCCCTTCTTGATTGGGAACGCCTTCTTGAGGTTCCTGACCGATACGAGCGGCGAAGCTCCGTTCATGCGACCGCGACTCCTTCTTCCACCACGAGCGGCGGGTGCGGATTGTGGCGGCGCTCCGGCTCGACCGCGAGGTGGCAGCGCGAGATGTGGCCTGCGCCCACCTGATAGAGCGGCGGATGCTCGCGCTCGCACAGATCCCATGAATAAGGACAGCGCTCCCGGAA
>DATCPG010000076.1:0-2804 GCA_036570225.1 Gemmatimonadaceae bacterium
GATATATACGGTTGACCATAGCTGTGACACGGACGGACTCTTCCCGCGTCGGCGGCTTGAGCCTTCGTTCTTACCACGGCGCGAGGTCCAGGGAATCTTACGAGTTTGATCGCGGGATTCTTCGTCGGGAGCGAGTCGACAACCAGCGCGTAGATCGCTGTTTCCATGGGCTCGATTCCGTCGAAGGTGTTCGCCTCTCCCAGGTTCTCGATCCATGCGATGATTTGGGGGTGTTTTGGCGCGTCGGCCGGATCTATGTATCTCGCTCCTTCGACCGCCGTTATGCGGACGTCGGTCGTCTGAGTGCAGTTTGCTGGCGGAGGATTCACGGTGCAACGCTGACGCACGTGCGAGAGAGTTCGCCTTCCGGCGCGATAATACTGAGCGCGCAGGTCGTCCGCGTTGAGGCGCGTGTTAGTGGGCAGTTCCACGAAACCCCGGTGTTCTGCTACCGGAAAATTCGCTCTCACGTCGGTTTCCGGAGCAACCTGAGGGCTACTGCATGCGAGGAAGCCCAAAGCAGAAAAAGATGCCAGCGTCCAGACAGCGCCGAAATTGCCAGTTCTTCTCTTCATCGAGCGAGCCCTCCGAGAAAGCGTTGGCCTACGGATTCTTTGCAATCATTCCTCTTGCCTGTGCCTTGATCCGGTCCACTTGTGTTCGCAAGGCTGGATCGGCTGAACCCCAAAGGGCGTCGAGTGCAACTGCCCAGCGAAGGGCAACGTCTCGCTCACCACGCCTAGCCGCAATGTCCGACCGCAATAGCATCGATCTTCCGAACGACGCTGCGTTCGCCGGGTCACCGATCGCTGCGGCGCTGAAGGTCGGCAGAGACTCCAGCTCTGCGTCGAGCTGGGCGACCGCGTTCGCCGTGTCTCCAAGCGCAGCATTCAGCCATGCCTCCTGGAAGATGTAGTCCGGCGAAGTGTCTCCCGGTCTCAGACCTTTTCGGGACTCCGTAATTGCGTCCATCAGGGCGCGAGAGTTTTTCGTGTCATTCCGGCCAAGCGCTTGTTGCGCTCTTTGCAGCATGTCCGACGGTGCTCTTATGCGTAACGCGCTCGCTCCCTTGGTGCATGGCGTTGCCAGACTGGCCGATCGAGTCGAGACATCGGCCTCCACGCTCTGACGGATGTCTCGCGCCACGTAATTTCGCAGCGCAAGATCCAATCGTTCGCGAGCCGTACCCAGGTTAGGGTCGCACACTCCGAGCGCAGCATATCCAAAGAACTTGCTGGCCCCCTGTGCCACTGCGGGAGGCATGGTTCCACCGCTGACTACTTGTGTCGAGAGAGTCGCGAGCCGGATCTTCGACGTGAGCTCGGCACGTCCTGTGAGTGCAGCGACCCAAGCGAGCTCGTCGTTGGAGGCAGTATCATCGGGTACGAACTTGAGAATCGAATCGGCCAGCAGCCTCGCCGCACGGAACTCGCCCTGCTTGAAGTGCACGCGAACCTGGTGAGACCTCAATCGCAGAATGTCTCGTCGATCGGCGGACAGGGCGAGAGAGGAGTCAACGGCCTTCATCACAGGGCTCGGTCCATTGTCCGGAGCCGCCAGATCGCCGTGAGTTTCCAATGCATCCGCGAGTGCTTCCTGTGCGCGAGCGCTCAATGGGAAGCGTTTTGCCCAGTCCACGGCGAACGCAATTAACGTCTCGGCGTTGGTGCGCAGCGCCGCATCCGCGTCTGGCCCGCGCGGTAAGGTTGCGAAGACCGCCATGGGGTAGGGAACGAACGCAATCGTGTCGCCGCTCAGCGTCGGATAGGCTGCGAAGACGAGGTTTGCATCCCCGATCGCGTACCCCCTCCGTGTCATCGTGGCTGCGGTCGGCAACATTCTTTCCAGCTTCGCCGCGGAGAATATGGCATGAGCACCCGGGTCTGCCTTCAGCGCGCGGATGTATGCACGGGCCGCGGAGTAATTGCTGCTTCGGAACGCCCATCGGGACGGTGACGATGCGCGCGGCACGACAACGCTGTCGCGCGCGCGACACTCGCCCAGGCCATACCAGCCAAGAAAATAGGACGAGTCGACAGTGGTGAGCTTCGCGTACGCGTCGCATGCTGCCGGATATTTCGCATCCGCGAGCGACGCGAGCCCCGTCGCGACCAATTGGTCCCGACCGTCGAGCGAGCCAAGGCCGGCAGATGTGCGACTTGCTTCATCGGCCCATTCAGTGGGATTCTGCGGAGATGGAGATTTCCAATACAGCGTTTGCGCGAGCCACAGCCGTGCTGGTGTGTAGGCGCCATCCGCGGTCAGCGCTGTGCGGAACTCCTTCTCGGCGCCCGGTAGATCCCAGTTTCCAAGAGCGTAATGGCCCCGGCCGTACGCCTGCCATGCGGCGAAGGAATGGGTTCGTCGGTCTCCGCCAGCAGCAGCCGACGGGCGATCGCGACCGCCGAGCAAGCGCAAAGCGGCCGGCGCGTACGAGCGGGCGTCCGACGCGGAATCCATCACCGCGAACGCGTCCCGACTCTTGCCGGATCGCACGTCGTATAGATGGAGTCTCACGCGCGCAGCCGTCGAATCACCCGACGCCTGTCCCCATACGAGCCTCCCGGCGCCGAGCGTTTTTGCCAGCGCGAGCGCCTCAGTTTCGGTCGCCGGTGCTCCGCCGGCATCGGCGATCGCTTGCGCAACCTTCGTGTCCGGCACGACCGGAACGCCGTCCCATTGCGTGAGTGCATCGTAAACCCGATCGGCCACGCGGGCGCCCAGGTGCGCACTGGATCCAGGCATCGCGGCGAACGGGAGAACGACGAATTGACTGGAGTCGGGCGCGGTTCTCGAGAACACCG
>DATCPG010000077.1:0-3458 GCA_036570225.1 Gemmatimonadaceae bacterium
CTCAACCAGGTGGACCCCGCTCACGACGCCGACCGGAATCGCCAGCAGCGAAGCGATGCCGACCATGACTCCTGAGCCCGCAATCGCGTGCGCTACGCCGGCGCCTGGGATCCCAACCGGTCGCTCAACGTTGATATAGAAATCGGGGTGGATCGCCGCCGGGAGACCTTTGATGATGGTGTACCCAAGGACCAGCGCGAGCGGAATGAGCGCGAGCCCGGTCAGTCCGTAGACAGCGCTCAGTGCGAGGGTGTTCTTGTACCGACGCCAATGATTCCGAAAGCGCATCAACTAGTCACCGATTCCGTCCGCCGGACCAGGAGCAAGGCGACGAGGTTCACCGCGAACGCTACGAAAATCAGCACGAGCCCCAGCTCCACCAGGGCAGCTGGGTAGATCTGTCCGGTCGCTTCTGTGAACTCGTTCGCGATGACGCTCGCGAGCGTGTACCCAGGCGAAAAGATCGACGGCGGGATCTCCGGGCGGTTGCCGATCACCATTGTCACGGCGATCGTTTCGCCGAGTGCCCGACCCAGGGCGAGGATCGCCGCGCCGAAAATGCCAGCGCGGGCTGCGGGAAGGATGACCTTCCAGTTCGTTTCCCACCACGTGGCGCCGAGCGCGACCGACGATTCGCGAAGCCCCTTTGGTACCGCGCGGATGACATCCCGTGAGACCGCTGACAGCGTGGGCAGGATCATCACGGCCAATACGACGGAAGCGCTGAACAGGCTTGTCTGACGGGGCGGCCCTGCAAGCACCCCAATAAAGCCGAAGCGGCTGCTCAAGGGCACCTCGACATGGCTGAAAAGAAATGGCGCGAGCACGTACAGGGCCCAGATTCCGTAAACGACGCTCGGAATTGCAGCCAGCAACTCAATCCCGGTGCCCACCGCGCCACGTAAGCCTGCGGCGCCCTGTTCCGCCAAGAACAGCGCGACCGCGACTCCGACCGGCACGGCGACTGCGATGGCCAATGAGCTGGTCACCACAGTCCCGTAAATGAAGGGCAACGCGCCGAAGTCCAGGGTTACAGGGTTCCAGTTCGAGGTGACGAGAAAACCGATGCCAAAGCGCGTGATTGCCGGCACGGCCTCCTGGTAGAGGACGATGACGATGCCGAGCAACAGAGCCGGGGCGGTCACGGCTACCGCAGCAGTCAGCAGACGGAATCTCTCCGGGGTCTGCCGCAAGCCGAGCGGTCGCCGAATAACCTCGATCATGCGGGCTGGTAGCGGTCGAGGCGGTAACCGAGCCCTCGCACCGTCACGATCTCGAAAGGCACTTTCCCGGCGAGCTTCTGACGGAGCCAGCGAATGTGGACGTCAATGGTCTTGCGATCGCCGGTAAACTCCGAGCCCCACACGTGCTCGAGCAATCCATCCCGTGTCTGGACGCGCCCCGAGTTCGCCACCAGGTACGAGAGCAGGTCGAACTCGCGCGCGGTCAGCTTTAGGTCTTTGCCCGCAAGCAGCACACGCCGCGCGGCACGATCCATCGTGAAATCTCCGATTGAATCCTGCTCTGGTATCGATCGCGACTCGGCAGCTTCCGGTTGGGCGCGACGGAGAACCGAGTTGACCCGCGCAAGGACTTCGCGGATAGAGAAGGGCTTGGTGATGTAGTCGTCGGCGCCGAGTTCGAGGCCGACGATCTTGTCGACCTCAGTGTCCTTCGCCGTCAGCATGATGATCGGTACCCGGCTTGTCTTTCGCACAGCGCGACAGAAGTCCAGTCCGCTCATGCCGGGGAGCATCAGGTCAAGCAGGATCAGGTCTGGTTTCGAGGTGCGCGCGGTCCGCAGCCCGGCAGCGCCGTCGCGCGCCTCCAGGACCGCGAAACCGGCGCCCGAGAGGTTGTACTTGAGCATCTCGCGGATGCCGTCGTCGTCTTCAACTACGAGCACGCGGCCGGCGACAGTGCCTCGAGTCACCCTAGCTCTACTACCTGGCCTGTCTCCAGGAAGACGATGTCCTCGGCCACGTTCGTCACGCGGTCTGCAATTCGTTCGAGGTTGTGAGCCACGAGAAGCAGGGTCACCGAGCGCAAGGCTCCGTCGGGATCCGTGCCCTTGCCCATTTCGGCCACCAGCTCTTCGAAGGTGCGGTGGTAGAGGCGGTCGACCTCGCTGTCGCGAGTCGCAACCTGACGGGCGTGTTCGACATTGCGGTGTATGAGGTCCTCCAGGATGTCGTGCACCTGGCGGATCGCCAGCTCGCCCATGAGCCCGAATTCAGCACGCAGCGGTCGGTCCGGCAGCCCGCACAGCGTGCCGGTCATACGCGCGATACGCACGGCGTAGTCGCCGATCCTCTCGAGCTCGCTGGCGATGTACTGAATACCCATCAGGTCTCTCAGGTCGCGAGCGACCGGTTGCTGCGTGGAGATGACCATGAACACCTGCTCCCTGACCTGACGGAAAAGCTCGTTCAGATACTGGTCGTCCCGGCGGACCGTCTCGGCGGCTTCCGGATCACGGCGCCGCAGAGCGTCAAGCGCTGCCTCGATCTGCGACTCAACCAGGGTGCCCATGCGAACTGCAAGCTCGCGCAGCGTGGCGAGCTCCTTTTCGAGCGTCAGCCGGGGCATATCTAGCCGAAACGCCCGGTGATGTAGTCCTCGGTGCGCGGGTCGCGCGGTTGGTTGAACAGTTCGGCCGTTGGGGCGAACTCCACAAGCTCGCCAAATCGAGCGGCCGGGTTCATGAGCATGAATGCGGTGAAGTCCGACACGCGTGCTGCCTGTTGCATGTTGTGCGTGACGATCACGATCGTGTAGACACGCGCCAGCTGCACCATGAGGTCCTCGATCTTCAACGTGGCGATCGGGTCGAGCGCAGAGCACGGCTCGTCCATCAGGATCACCGAAGGGTTGACCGCCAGGCATCGGGCGATCGAAAGGCGTTGGAGCTGACCGCCGGAGAGCGAGGACGCTGGAGCATCAAGACGGTCCTTCACCTCATCCAAGAGGGCGGCCGACTCGAGGCTCTTTATGACTGCCTCGTTCACCCGGCCTGCGCTCCACCCCAGCAGCCGCGGCGCGAACGCGACATTGTCCCGGACAGACATTGGAAACGGACTTGGACGCTGAAAGACCATGCCAATCTTCTGACGAAGGTCAAGCAGGCGCTTGGTGCTGATGATGTCCTCGTTATCACAAAGGACCTTTCCTTCGGCCCTCGCTCCCGGTACAAGGTCGTACATGCGGTTGAATACGCGAAGCAGAGTGCTCTTGCCGCAGCCAGACGGTCCGATGATGGCTGTAATTCGTCGCTCCGCAATCTCGAACGTCACATCCTTGAGCGCTTGGAGCTTGCCGTAATAGAACGAGAGATGATCGATCTCGAGCTTGGAGTGGCCGTAGGCCTCGATGGCGCTCAGCTGCGGCTTCAACACCTGCACCATAGGTTGCCTGTACACGCGTGCGTCCGCCACCCCCATCGACAGTAGGTCCGAAAG
>DATCPG010000078.1:0-11199 GCA_036570225.1 Gemmatimonadaceae bacterium
GTCGAATCCCTGCCACAAGTGGCCCATCGCCTGTCTGAGATCCTGCCTGTCGTGCGGCATCATATCAAGCACGAGAAGGCGTCCGCCTGGCTTGAGAACTCGGCCCGCTTCGGCGATCACGCGAACCGGATCGGCTGCGTAGTGGAGCACCAGGAAAAGGAGCGCTACATCGACTTCCCCATCCGCGAGCGGAAGTGCTTCCAGGCGCCCATTTCTAATGTCGACATTCTCGAGGCCGTGCAGGCGTTTCCGCGCTGCAGACAGCATGGCGCTCGACTCGTCGACCGCGATCACCTGGGCCACGAATGGCGCGAGTGCCTGCGTGATTGCACCAGTGCCCGAACCCAGGTCGGCGACTTTCCAATTTTCGTCGAGCAATCCCAACAGAGCGACGTCGGCCCGCCGTCCGAAGAGGTCCAGTCGCATTCTGTCCCACTGGCCAGCGGACGTGGAAAAGAATTGCTGCGACCTCGTGCTGCGCTCCGCCAGCACCGACTGCGTGCGCCGAGCATCCTGGTCGGCGGCGGTGGAGTGCATGACCTCGTCGCGGACGAGATGCCAGAGGCGTCGGCTCGATGCGTCGAGCGAATCCGTCGCAATGCGGTAGTGCCGGCTCGTGCCTTCAGCGCGCGCTTCCACCCAGCCTTCGGCGGCCAACATCTTCAGATGACGGCTGATGGTGGATTGCGGGAGCTGGAGGATGGACCTGAGCTCGTTGACCGTGAGCTCGTTGCGCTCGAGGGCGAGCAGGAGCCTGCTCCTCGTGGGATCCGCGAGAGCTGTCATCTGCCCGAAAAGGGCGGTCGGGGTCAAATGGTCAATCCGTTCATCCGGATTAAAGGTTATAACGCAGCCTTCCAGAAGTCAAGCGTGTCCGGACAGGCCTTTTCGGCCTATCTTCCGCGCATGACCCGGGCATCCCTCGTCGCCGGTTTGACACTTGCAACCTCGGCGTGCGCAGCCAGTATCGCTGGTGGGCAGCCGTCGTCTGCGATTGCGTCCCAGGTTGCCGCGGAAGGCGAATGGCCCTGGTATGGTCGGACTCCTTACGGCGATCGTCATTCGCCTCTTCAGCAAATCAACACGGGTAACGTCTCGCAGCTCCAGGTTGCGTGGCGCTTCCACACAGGCGAGGGCGCGCCCCAGTTCAAGACCGATGCGCCCACCGCGCTCGAAGTCACACCGCTGGTGTTTCGTGGGATCATGTATCTGAGCACGCCACTCGGACGCGTGTTCGCCCTCGACCCCACCACCGGTATCGAGCGCTGGCACTTCGATCCTCAGGTCGACCGCGGAATCAGCTTCGGTGATTTCGCCAACCGTGGCGTCGCGCTCTGGCTCGATAGCTCCGCGGCGCCTGGAGCTGCGTGCGCGCTCCGGGTATTCGTCGCGACAATCGACACTCGTCTCATCGCGCTGGACGCGGCAAACGGCTCACCGTGCCGGGGGTTTGGCGAGCGGGGCACGGTGCAACTCCGAAACGGTCTGAGAAATCCGCCCGCCTTTGCATCGGAGTACGAGGAGACTTCGCCGCCGACAGTAGTGAACGGCGTCGTCGTCGTGGGATCTGCCGTTGCTGACAACAACCGCATCGACGCGGCGAGTGGGGAAGTGCGGGGATTCGACGGGCGCACAGGAGCTTTGCGCTGGACGTGGGATCCGGTGCCTCAGAGCTCGGCAGATTCGGCATCGCGCACGTGGATCGGGCCCAACGCGCATCGCACGGGTGCGGCGAACGCGTGGCCGATTTTCGCCTCCGATCCTGCGCGCGGCCTGGTATTCGTCCCTACCGGGTCACCGAGCGTCGACTATTACGGGGGCGAGCGAAAGGGTCGCAACCAACACGCGAATTCGATAGTCGCCATCAGAGCATCGACTGGAGAGACGGTCTGGAGTTTTCAGACGGTGCGTCACGACCTGTGGGACTATGACAATGCCTCGCCACCCGCACTCGTCGATCTGCAGGTGAATGGCCGAACGATCCCGGTCGTGCTGCAAGCGACAAAGACCGGCCAACTGTTCGTTCTCGAGCGCGAAACTGGGAAGCCGGTCTTTCCGATCACTGAAGGCAGAGTCCCGTCCAGCGATGTGAGCGGCGAAGAATCCTGGCCGACCCAAATCGCGAGTAGCGGACTTCCTGCGCTCAGCCCGCAACGACTTACGCTGAACGAAGTGTGGGGGCCGACAGACGCGGATCGCTCTGCCTGCAGGGCACGATTCAACGAGCTTCGAAATGATGGCACATTTACTCCGCCGAGCACGCGCGGATCGCTGATCGTTCCATCAAATGTCGGTGGTGCACACTGGGGAGGCGTCGCGTACGATCCAGCCAATGAAGTAGTCGTTATCCCCACCAATCGCATCGCAGCGGTGATCACGCTGATTCCGCGAGCTCAGTTCGAGGGCAACCACGACACGGAGATGGGGCAGGAGCGCATTGGAACCGAGTACGCGATGATGCGAGGAACGCCTTACGTGCTCAAGCGCGAGCTTTTCCTCGGGCCTTCGAACGCTCCATGCACCCCACCGCCGTTTGGCTCACTCGTCGCAATCGACCTTCGCACGCGCGGCGTAAAGTGGAGCGTACCTCTGGGCACGTCCGAGGGCTTGGACAAGGTCGGCATACGAGTCCGAGCAGACATTCCGGGGACGATCAATCTCGGCGGTCCCATAACGACGGCAAGCGGCCTCGTTTTCATTGGCGCCACGCTCGACAGATACATCCGCGCATTCGACGTGAACACAGGTCGCGAGCTCTGGAAAGCCGCGCTGCCAGCCGGCGGGAAGGCGACTCCCATGACATACGTCGGCGCCGACGGCCGACAGTACGTCGTGATCGCGGCCGGTGGCGACGGCAAGGCATGGGGATGGAGCGACGAAGTCATCGCGTTTGCGCTGCCGCGAAACGGCCGGTGATATTGTTGGAGGCACAATGAGCGCTCACGTCTTTCTTTCACGCACATGACCTTCGAAGCAAATCTGCGACGTCTCGATGAAATCCTTGCCGCACTCGAGGGGCAGCAGGTTGGACTCGATGCGTCGCTGAAGCTGTTCGAGGAAGGCGTCGAGCTCCTCCGCTCGGCTTCGGCGGAGCTAGGCAAGGCGGAGACAAAGGTGCAGATGCTGCTCGAGAAATCCGGCGGCGGATTCGAGCTCCGGGAGATGGATCTCTAAGGCCGTGCCGGCTCGCTTCGACACTGAGCGCGAGAGCGTCGAACGGCGGCTCGAGGAGATTTGTGAGACGTACCTGTCCGGTCTGCCCACGGGGATCGCGGCTGCGATTCGCTATGGACTGAAGAGTCCGGGCAAACGGATTCGACCGCTCCTTGTGCTCTATGCGTATCGAGCGGTCGGCGGAAACGGCGACGCGACTCTGCTCGCGTGCGGCCCGGAGATAATTCACGCGTACTCGCTGGTCCACGATGACCTTCCGTGCATGGACGACGACGATATGCGCCGCGGACGTCCCACCGTGCACAAGGTGTACGGGTCCCGAACCGCGATAATCGCCGGCGTGGCGATGATTCCGGTTGCAGCCGTGGTCGTTCGGGACGCAGCTCGCGGCATGCGACTACCACCGGAGGTCGGGCGGTCAATTCTGCAGACACTGCTGCTGGCTGGGGGTGTATCAGGTATGATCGGCGGACAATCGCGTGACCTGGAGGGCGAGGGTTTATCGCTTTCCCTCACCGACAGGGAGGACATTCATCGCGCGAAAACCGGCGCCCTGATTGTCGCGTCCCTGGTGATGGGAGCGCTCGCCGCCGGCGCCTCTGCGCTCCAGGTCACCGCGGTCGAACGATATGGGCGAGCCGTGGGACTCGCGTTTCAGATCATGGACGATGTGCTCGATGTGACTTCGACGTCGAAGGAGCTGGGAAAGACAACCGGAAGGGATGTGGCGCTTGGAAAAAGCTCCTTTCCCGCGTTGCTTGGCGTCGAAGGCGCTCAGGCGAGGGCCCGAGACCTGATACACGACGGCCTGCACGCGCTGGCCGAGCAGAAGCTGCTCACGCAGGAGCTGTCCCAAGTCGCTAATTTCATGGTAACTCGTACGTCCTGATCACCGCCAGAAAATGTCAATTCTCGATCGTATCAATTCGCCCGCAGACCTCAAGCCGATGACGCGAGACGAGCTGCGCGCCCTCTCGGAGGAGATGAGGACGCGGCTCATCGAGGACTGCTCGCGCACGGGTAGACACATCGGCGCCGGACTGGGTGTTGTCGAGCTCACGATCGCTCTCCACGCGGTTTTCGATGCTCCTAACGACAAGATCGTCTGGGATGTTGGTCATCAGGGATATCCGCACAAGCTGCTGACTGGTCGCGGCGCTCGGATCGAAACGCTTCGTCAGGAGGACGGACTCTCTGGTTTTCTCAAGCGCACCGAGAGCGAGTACGACACGTTCGGAGCGGGCCATGCCGGGACGGCGATTTCTGCCGGCTACGGGATGGCGGTCGCGCGTGATCTCAATCGTGAACAGTTCAAGGTTGTCTCGATACTCGGAGATGGTGCGCTGACCTGCGGCCTCGCCTACGAAGGCCTGAACAACGCCGGCGCCTCCGACCGCGATTTCATAGTGATTCTCAACGACAACGAGATGTCGATCGCGCCCAATGTCGGCGCGATGTCGAAGTACCTGACGTCGATTCAGCGGAATCCACTCTACAATCGTGTCAGATCGGCTATCGGCGCGGTCATCGATTCAGCCCCCGGCCCTCTTTCAGGCGTTGGTGCGCTGGTGCGGAAGTGGGAGGAGAGCGTGAAGACGTTCTTCACGCCCGGCGTTCTCTTCGAGGAGCTTGGCTTCAGGTATTTTGGTCCCATCGACGGCCATGACATCGATGCGCTCATGGACACTTTTGCCGCGGTCAAGGAGTTCGAAGGACCTCGCATCATCCATTGCATCACCCAGAAGGGGAAAGGATTCCCCGCGGGCGAGCACATCGAGAAGTGGCACGCGCTCCCTCCTGGGCACGACCCGGCGACGGGCAAGCTGAGAAAGGTTTCAGTGGCCAACACTGCTTACACCGCGGCGTTCGGGCAGGGATTGGTGGAGCTCGCGGCGGACAATCGAAAAGTCGTGGCCATCACCGGAGCAATGCCGAGTGGAACGGGCACGAGCGCGTTTGCAAAGGCTTTTCCGGAACGGTTCTTCGACGTTGGAATTGCCGAGGGACACGCGGTGACGTTTGCAGCCGGGCTGGCGACTCAAGGTATTCGCCCCGTGTGCGCGATCTACTCCACTTTCCTTCAGCGCGCCTACGACAACGTCATTCACGACGTCGCCATTCAGCACCTGCCGGTGGTGTTCGCGATGGATCGCGCCGGCGTGGTTGGAGAAGATGGTCCGACTCACATGGGCCTCTACGACATTGCGTACATGCTCGCAGTGCCCGGGATGGTGGTTACCGCGCCAATGAACGGACAGGAGATGGTCGCGCTGCTCCGGAGTGGGCTGGATTACTCGGCGGGTCCGTTCTGTCTTCGGTATCCGCGCGATTCGACCCCCGATGTCGTCCCGCCCGCCGGCGAGATCGAAGCGGTTCCGCACGCATCATGGGAAATCCTGCGTCGAAGCGCCACGGCCGGCCGCGATCCCGACCACGCGGTCGCAATTCTCGCGGTGGGAACGATGGTTATTCCCTCCATGGCGGCTGCCGAGATACTCAACGAGAGTGGGGCGAGTGTAACAGTTGTGAATTGCCGCTACCTCAAACCGCACGACGAGCGCGTCCTGGCCGAAATCGTTCGCGATTACCGCAACATCCTCCTGGTGGAGGAGGGCACGATCGTGAACGGGTTCGGAGCTCACATGGCGGCCGTCATCGCCGAGATGGACGCATCGATCAAGGTCGTCGCCCATGGAGTGCCCGACGATTTCATCGATCAGGCCCCCCGCGCGAAGCAGCTGGCACGGCTTGGCCTCGACGCGCGGGGAATTGCGCAGCGCGCGAGCGCGGCCTTCGGCATGGAGAATTTGCGGGGCACCCACCTCCGCGCTGTCTGATGCGGCTGGGCGTCATCGGCCATCAGGGTTACGACGAGCTTCCGGAGATTCTCCAGACGCTTTTTCGTCTGGCTCCGACCCTCGAGATAGAGGCTTTCCTCGAGCAAGGCCTTCACGACGTAGCCGGCAAGGGTGCTCGTCTGGAAGAGCCGGCAGCACTGGACGGGCTGGTAACCCTCGGCGGGGACGGAACTCTCCTGCGTGGCGCGCGCTTTCTCGACGGCCGTGACATCCCGATTCTGGGAGTGAACCTCGGCCGACTCGGCTTTCTCACGAGCTGTCAAAGCGAGGATTTCGAGGCTGCGTTGCGGAACCTTGCCAGCGGCGACTATGTGGCACAGCCGCGCATGGCGCTCAGCGCGAGAGTCATCGATCAGGCCGGCCAGCAGCGCAAGCAGTGGAGGGCCCTCAATGATTTCGTGCTCCACAAAGGAGGGTTCGCGCGCGTGGTGCGGCTCAACGTGTTCGTGGATGACGAAAGCATTGGAACTTACGCCGCCGACGGTATCGTGATCTCCACTCCGACGGGATCTACGGCGTACAGTCTTTCGGCAGGAGGCCCGGTCGTGGTGCCGACGTTGGAGTCCATCCTTCTCACTCCGATATCGCCGCACACGCTCGCCATCAGATCGCTCGTGATTCCAGCCGACGCCGAGGTGACGGTAGAAGCGAACGAGAGTCCGACGGAGCTGCTCGTGACCGTCGACGGACAGGTCGGAACCAGCTTCGTGAAAGGCGAGAAGCTGAAGGTCAGAAAAGCCGATAGTCCCGTGCGTATAGTTCGCTTTCCCGGCGCGACGTTTTTTGAGCGGATGAGAGTCAAGCTCGGTTGGGGCGGTCTGCCCGACGAGGATAAGGCATGATGCTGACAGAGCTGCGAATCCGGAATTTCGCGATCATCGAATCAGTGACACTTCCGCTCGGCGAAGGATTCAACGTCCTTTCCGGCGAGACGGGAGCGGGAAAATCGATCATTGTCGGCGCATTGGGCCTTCTCCTCGGTGAGCGCGCGAGCGCTGATCTAATTCGTTCCGGCGCGGAGAAGGCCACCGTCGAAGGCGTGTTCGACGTGACGAACGTGAAGGGGATCGCGAAGCTGGCGGACGAGCGTGGCATAGAAGTCGAGGACGACACGCTCGTGCTCAAGCGCGAGATCGCATCGAGCGGCAGAGGCCGAGCGTGGATCAACGGCGCCCCAGTCACGGCGACTGTTCTGGCCGAGATCGGTCGACAGCTCGTGAACCTTCACGGGCAGCACGACGCGCAGACCTTGCTCGATCCTGACTCGCAGCGCGAGATCCTCGATGCATTCGGAGCCGCTGAAACTCAAGCAGCGCTGGTGCGAAACACATTCCACGAGCTCGCTTCCGTGCGGCGTGAGATTTCCGCGCTCTCCGCTCGGCGAGCTGAAGCGGAAAAAAGGGCAGACTATCTGCGACACGTCGCCAGAGAGATCGAAGACGCGCGCGTTTCGCCAGGTGAAGATGCGAAGCTCGAGGACGAGGCACGAGTGCTGGAGAACGCGGACGAGCTGCGTACTTTGGCGGGCAGTCTCAACGATCTGCTATCCGGAGATGAAGCAAGCGTGTTTGCGCAGCTCGGCGCGGCTCAACGTCCGCTGAGTGCAATCGCGCGCATCGATCCTTCGGCGGCGCGGATGCAGGAGTTGTTCGACGCCGGATTTTATGCGCTGCAGGAGTTGGCGCGCAGCGTAGAGAATTACGCTGGCTCCGTCGACCTCGACCCCGATCGACTCGAGGAAGTCCGCGCACGCCGCGACAAGCTGTTCAGTCTGCTCAAGAAATACGGGCCGGCCCTGGAGAACGTAATCGAGGCAGGCCGGTCGGCACGGTCGGAGCTCGATCTTATCGACACCGCGCGGTTCGACCTCGCGAATCTTACGGCCAGGGAGACCGAGACGCGCCGCCGCCTGCTTGGCGAAGCTGAGAGGCTCTCCGAGATGCGAGCGACGGCGGCGAGGAAGATCGCGAAATCGGTGGACGTTCTGCTTCCACAGCTCGGTATGCCGGACGGCCGCTTCTCAGTCGCGCTCATAGCGCGGGACGAGCCAACCGCGAATGGGGCCGAGGACGTGGAATTTCGAGTGACGCTCAACATCGGCCACGAGGAGCGGCCGCTGGCGCGAGTGGCGTCGGGCGGGGAGCTCTCGCGAGTGATGCTGGCCCTCAAGACGATTCTGGCGCGCGTCGATCGCGTTCCCACGCTGATCTTCGACGAAGTCGATGCAGGGATCGGGGGACGGGTCGGACTCCAGGTGGGCGACACGCTGCGTCGCGTCGCCAGGGAGCATCAGGTCTTCGCCATCTCACACCTTCCGCAGATCGCCGCCCGCGCGCACCATCACATCGTCGTGGCCAAGGGCGCCAAGGGAGGTGTGACGACGGCGGACATCTCGGTGCTCGAGGGAACGAGCAGAGTGAACGAGATCGCGCGGATGCTCGGTGGCGACCCCGAGAGCAAAGTCAGTCGCGCGCACGCGAAGGAGCTGCTGGAGACCGCGACGGCTCCAGCGTAAAAAGAGCCGGCCGTTGGGCCGGCTCCGATGTGGCAGCGCGACTATTTCTTCCCGAAGAGCCTGAGATACACTCGCAGCTGGATCTGATCGGTGAAGAACTTGGGCTGATTTCCGCCGGCTCCCCTCACCGTTTGCCAGTGAAGATAGGTGACCTCGAACGGAACCGTCGCCTGACCCTGCTGAAAAGAGTAAAGGTTGGAGAAAGACACACCTCCGCCCGCGCGATGCTCCGAGGTCTCGGTTTCCAGATCGAGTGTCGACGCATCGAGCGCAAGATCCCCGAATCCCGTGATCGCTGCCGGAATCGTGAAGGTCCCGGTGTAATGATCCTGCGCCTTGTGTCGATAGGCGTACTGGGCGGAGATCGAGAAGAAGTCGTTGATAACGATGCGTGGTGTCGTCTCGAATTCAAACGCAGCCCCGAGCTGCCGGTGGACCATCTGCCGTCGGTAAAGCGGCGGGAACACTTCGTCGGGGAGATCGGTGATGCGCATCTCCTGATCGTCACCGAACGGCTTGTTGTAGCGCACGACAAAGGATTGCCAGTAGTGGGGTCCGACGAGGAGGTCGCCGAACCAGCGTCCCTCGACTGCCTTTGCCCCGCGTCCGGTACCGATGTCAATGAAATCGTTCGGGACTTCGACCTGAGCGGTGGGGATGCGAAAAATTCCGCCAATCGACGTCCGGAAATTGAGGCCGTGTGGTGACATTCTCGCGCTGTCGACGCCGCCGAACGAATCGTAGACGAGGAACTTTCCGCCGATATCGATGTCGCCGAAGTGTGAATGGCTGCTCGACGTGAGCGGATCCGCGACGATGCCGAATGCAGAATCGGACAGAATGCTTTGGGCGTCGCGAAGTGTGAGCCTGGTTTGCGAAGCGAAAGGACCTGCCGAGGTGATTGGAGCAACTCCGTAGGCGGCATAGCTCGCGTACGCCGCCTTGAACGCCGCGACGCGGGCCTCGAGGGCAAGTTGCGCGTCGGTGCCAGCGATTGGGACGAATGGCGAGTTTGTGTAAATCGAATTGACCCCCCGAACGAAACTCTGCGCAGAGGCAATCAGTGCTTGCGCCTGCGCATTCGTGTTCGGCGCGTTGAGCTGAGCGCAGCCGGAAGCAGCGGGATTTGCCGCGCAATTGTCGATGGCGTTCTTGAGGCTCGTCGAATCGGCCGTGAACTGCGCGAGCAGCGTGGCATTCTGGTTCACCGCCGAAGCGCTGCCCAGCGCGGGATTGAAGCCGAGATTTCCCTCAGTGCCAGTCGTATTGACGTTGAAGAATGTCAGCGACTGCGTGTTGACGTACGGGACCTGGATGCTGAGAGTAAGCCTTCTCGACAGGCCCACCTCGAATAGAAAGGGAAACGTATTGACGCGATCGCGCAGATCGAGCTGACTATTGCCTAGCGTCGCATTCCAGCTGGAATTTCCTGTCAGCTGTTGGATTCCGAGCTGAAGACTTGCGAGGTTCGGAAACTGCCTTACCCCAAGGGTGTCGAGGGAGAAATCGGCGCCGAGCGGCTCCAGGGAGCCGTTGGGTCGTCCAGGGGTGTCCATCCCATAGCGCTCGTTGTACGTGGTCCACTGGCCGAGCGTCTGGAAGCGAAAGATTCCTCGCGGGAGCACCGTGGCGTCATCGCCCACCCCAAGGACCCGCTGCCCGGTGACTGGCATGGCGAAAAGAGCGATGAGACCAACTACTAAACTTGAACCGCAGACCAGACGATGCCGCGTAAATTCTCCGCGCGATGTGAACAGACATGGGGGGCATTCGTCTGAGAATGGGACGTCCGCCAACCGGGGACGTTATCATTACGCTTGAGATGTTGTCAACTTGAAAACGCGAGACGTATTTGTGCGGGCGAGCGACGCTTGTTCGGGCCGTTTTTCACCCGTAGCTTTGTCAATGCACGCGGGAATAGCTCAGTTGGTAGAGCACAACCTTGCCAAGGTTGGGGTCGCGGGTTCGAGTCCCGTTTCCCGCTTCGTTCGATTCGGGGTCAGCAGGGATCTGCCGCTAAGAGTTTCGCGGTTTGCGGCACGATACGCGCTGACTCGTGGTTCTACGCTCGGGTGGCGAAACCGGTAGACGCGAGGGACTTAAAATCCCTTGGGATAAGATCCCATGCGGGTTCGATCCCCGCCCCGAGCATTCGAGCGAACCCGACCGGCCCGACGCGCGCTCACGTGCGAGCGCATCATCCAGTCAACTCATTCCTCACGCATCGCCGGAGAATACGAATGCTCTCGCAGTGCGGAAGACAAGTTCGCGCGTCGAATGTGAGCCCGAAGGGTCTGCCGATCGTCGCTTTTGCGGCTGACGCGGTATGAGTGCAGCGACTGCCATGAAATTCACGCCCAGGAGAATCGATCGCGTACTCCTCATCGTTAATCCGGCGTCCAGGCGCGCGGCGCGTCTCCGCCACAGGGTGGTCAACGCGTTTGCCAACGCCGGCGTGGAGTGCGAGTTCATGCTCACGGAAGCGCCCGGAAGCGCTGCCACGATTGCAAAGACCCACGCCCATAAGTACGACGCCGTGTTCACCCTCGGCGGCGATGGGACGGTGATGGAAGTTCTCGGAGCGCTCGCGCACCACGGACCGCCAGTCGGTGTGCTTGCCGGAGGCACCGCGAACGTCGTCGCCCGAACGTT
>DATCPG010000079.1:0-1875 GCA_036570225.1 Gemmatimonadaceae bacterium
GTGGTGGCCGAGTTCATTGGGAATTCCTGAATTCAGTACGGGATAAGAATCATCGCAACAGATGCGCCGAAAGGGCCTTCGAGGCAAGCCATTCCGTCCGTAATTGCCGCAATTCCACGGGATGGAGATAGCGGTTGAGTCACGCTGCTATCACTCTTATGCGCATGCCGACTTCCCTGGCTGCGCGGAATGTCTCCCACAGGTTCGGGAGTGTGGTCGCGCTCGACGATGTCAGTATCGACGTTCCGGCGGGGAGGGTAGTCGCGCTGGTCGGAGAAAGCGGATCCGGCAAGACCACTTTACTGCGTTGCTTCAATCGGTTGGTCGAGCCGGAGCGCGGTGAAGTGAGCGTCGGCGATCAGGACATTCGCGTCCAGTCCCCTATTCTGCTGCGAAGACAAATCGGCTACGTGCAACAGCACGGCGGCCTCCTTCCGCACTGGCGTGTACTGCGAAACATCGCGCTCGTTCCGACGCTCCAGAAAATGAGCGACGCCGACGATGCAGCGCGGAACGCGCTGGAGCTAGTGGGACTTCCCGCGGTCACGTTCGGCTCGCGGTTCCCACATGAATTGTCGGGGGGCCAGCGTCAACGCGTCGCTTTGGCTCGAAGCATCGCGGCGCGGCCGGGTCTCGTGCTGCTCGATGAGCCCTTCGGTGCGCTAGACGCAATCTCGCGCGCCGATCTTCAGGAGACGTTCGACACACTGCGTCGGGAGCTTTCAGTTACGACTCTTCTCGTGACCCACGATCTTGCTGAAGCCGGTCGCCTCGCCGACGAGGTAGTGGTGATGCGGAAGGGCCGGGTAGAACAAAGTGGCACAATGCGGACTCTGATTTCTGCACCGCGGACGGAGTACGTGGCGCGCCTGATCGAGCGCGCTCGGGCGGGACTCGAGGCGCTGCAGGCGTGAGGAGAACATTGAGACTCGGGCTCGTTCTCTCCGTCGCGACGTTCGCGCGATCGGTGAACGCGCAGTCGCGCACGGTTCAGCCAGCTTCAAATGCCGAACGAATCGTGGTCGCGTCCAAGCCGTTCGGAGAGTCTTATCTGTTGTGCGAGATGTTCTCGCAGCTGCTCGAGTCGCACGGCTTTTCGATAGATCGTCGGCCCGGACTTGGCGCTACCGAAATCGCGTTCGGTGCTCTTCGCACCGATGCTATCGATGTCTACCCCGAGTACACGGGCACAGGGCTGATCGCGATTCTCCACGACTCTCTTCCGGATTCGATCGCCGGAGATCCGCGTCTCGTATTCGCGCACGTCGCGCAACGATTCGCCGACCGATATCACGTTTTGTGGCTCCCACCACTAGGATTCCAGAACACGTATGCGATTGCGGTCACGAGCAAGACGGCCGAACGCTATCACCTGCGCACACTGAGCGATCTGGCGCGGGAGAGCCAGCACCTCACGGCTGGATTCACCGCCGACTTCATTGGACGGAGTGATGGTCTCGTCGGGCTGGCGCGTGTTTACGGAATTCATCCGCACGCTGTCCGGCCACTCGCGCCGGCAGTGAAGTATCAGGCGCTCGCGTCAGGCGCGGTTGACGTGATCGACGGATACTCGACTGACGGGCTGCTCGCGAAATACGATCTCGTCACACTCGTCGACGATCGGCATTTCTTTCCACCCTACGAAGCTGCCGCACTGGTGTCCGGTAGACTCGAGCGGCAATCGCCGACAGCCATTGCGGTGCTCACACTTCTGAGCGGACGGCTCGACGAGCAGACCATGCGGAAGCTGAACCGGCGGGTGGAGGTGGACGAAGAAGATGTGCATCGCGTAGCCGGCGACGAGCTCGCCGCGCTCGGCCTCATAGGCCGAGCGCAGGCAGCGGGCACAACATCGGGACAAACACAGATTGGGTT
>DATCPG010000080.1:0-3375 GCA_036570225.1 Gemmatimonadaceae bacterium
CACGTAAAGAGCGCGCGTTCCGCCGCCCGGGCCGCCAAGCACGAAGAGCGCCGGCAGTGTTGTCGACAATAGTGTGCCGAAGAATGGCACCACCGCCACGAGGCCGGTGAATATTCCAAATGTCAGCCAATACGGGACGTCGAGTATGTAAAGTCCCAGCGCCGTAAGGGCAGCCAGGAATGTCATCGTGAGAAGCTGCCCGACGATGTACGCACGAAGCGCATCGGCGAGATCGCGCAAGACGTCGCGCACGAGGTCCCGATGAATGGGCGGGAACAGAGCGATGAGCCATTCTCTGTATACGCCGGGCTGAAGCGCGAGGTAGATCGCCATCACCGCCACCGCGAAGCAGTCGACCATCACGTGGACGAGCGATAGCACCCGCGGGACGAGAAGCTGTGCCTGGCTGCTTACCTGATCGTAGACAGCGCTGATGAGCGGATGCTCTCCGGGCTTCCAGGCCTCACGCATCGCTGGAAAGCGCGCGACGAAGTGATCGATGCCGGTCTCCCAGGTCTCGATGTACTTGGGCATCACCACGATGAGGGATCTGGTCTGCTCCACTACGGGCGGCAGCAGAATGGCGAACAGCCCGAACAGCGCTGTGGCTGAGCCGACTACCGAGATGAAGAACGCCAGCCTCGCGGGCACATGAGCGTGCTCGACAAGAAGATCTCTCACCGCTCCGAGATAGAGCGAGAGAATGATCGCGATGAAGAGAAGGAGAAAGACGTCGGCTGTCGCTCCGAACATCCAGAGGAGCAGGAACGTCAGAATCACGCCGGCTAGAATCGGCGCAACTTTCACCCGGCCAACCGGCACCGCCGCGCTAGCCAACTCTACTTGTTCTCGTCGTGGATTTCTTCCACCTCGACGGATTCCTCTTCGGCGTGCCTGCCCGCGCCCAGCGCCTTGTTGTTGACCTGCGCTCCAGCGGGCAGTACGCCCATCTTCTGCTTGAGCGCGACGAGCTGCATCTCCGCGGAAATGTTGGCGCCGCCGGCCTCGAGCTTCTTGAAGTCGTTCGCCAGCCTGTCGCCCGAGAACTCCTCGTCGATCTCGGCGTTCGCTTTCACCTTGCGCTCGTTGCTCTCGATCTTCTCTTCCATGCGCGCGAATGCCTCGAACGCCGACTTCTCCGAGATGTGGGACATCGTCTCGTTGATGCGCTTCTGCGCTTCCGTGCGTCGCTGTTTGGCGAGCAGAAGATTCTTTTTGCGATTTGCCTCTTCGATGTTGTCGTTGAGGCTGCGCAGCGAGTCCTTGAGACGGTCGGTCTCCTGCTTGTGCGCCTGCCACGTCAGCTGCATCTGCTCGCCGCGCGAGATGTGCTCGGTGCGGCGCATGAGCGCCTGCTTGGCGAGGTCGTCCTGATTCTGCTGTACCGCCAGCATCGCTCGGCGCTCCCAATCCTCGGCTTCCTTCAGCTCCTGACGGGTCTGATCCTGAAGCCGCTTCTCGTCGGCGATCGCGGCGGCGACCTGCTGCTTCGCCCTGACCAGCTGCGAGCGCATGTCGAGAATGATCTGGTTCAACATCTTTTCGGGCTGCTCGAATTCCGAGATCACCGCGTTGACGTTGGACCGGAACAGCATCGCAATCCTATCGAAAATATTCATAAGTCGTTGGATGGAATTTCAAATACAACTGCAACTGAAAACTACCTGCTCCCCGCTGATGGCGACCCGCTTCCCGCTACCCGCTTGCTCCTCCGCTTCGAGGCGAAGTTACACGCTTCCTTCCCTGTTAACTAGCGGATTCTACCCGTCCGACCGCTTGATCTGGTATAGCCTCTCTTTCGCCAGCCGGCGGCCGGTTGGCGTCGCAGCCAGCCCGCCCCCCGCAGTTTCCCTGTACCGCACATCCATCTCCCGGCCGATCTCACCCATCACGTCGATCACCTCGTCGACGGGGATCGCGAACGTGATCCCCGCCAGAGCCATCTCGATTCCCGCGAGTGCAATCGCCGAACCGGTGGCGTTGCGAAACACGCACGGCAATTCGACGAGCCCACCCAGCGGATCGCATACCAGTCCAAGCGTTCCCTGCATCGTGAGCGCCACCGCGTGTCCCACCTGCGACGGCGTCCCACCCAGCATCTCGGTCGCAGCACCCGCGGCCATTCCCGCTGCGGCCCCCGTTTCCGCCTGACAACCACCTTCGGCGCCCGACAGCGACGCCCGCTCCGCGACGACGGCTCCGATCAATCCAGCCGTCGCCAATCCATCGACGACCTTTGCGTCCGGCACCGATCGCGCCTTCGCGAGACCGGTCAATATCGCCGGCAGAACTCCGGCTCCGCCCGCGGTCGGTGCTGCTACGATGACTCCCATCGCCGCGTTCACTTCCTGCACCGCGAGTGCGCGGGTGAGGATATCGCGAAACGGCGTCTGCGCGAGCGGACCGCTCGTGCTGTTCCGGAGCTTCGCGGCATCGCCGCCCACCAGGCCCGACGCCGAATACAGATCACCGACGATTCCCTTCTCTATTGCGCTGCGCATCACGTCGAGCGCCCGCTGGAGCACCGCGCGAATGTCTGCCACCGTTCTGCCCTGATCTCGAGCTTCAGCGGCGAGCGCGACTTCCGCCAGCGACTTCTTCTCCTTCTCCGCATCCCGAATTGCATCAGCGAGGGCTTTGTACACTCAGCCTCCGCTCACCTTGTCGAGCCGACGGGTCCACCGGACCCAATCCAGCGCTCTCAATTCCTCTCCCGCTTTCTTGTCGGGCTGCTCGTCGCATTCGATCACCATGAATGCGTCGCCGCCCCTCTCCTTTCTCGTCAGCTTGAGCGTTGCGATGTTGATGTCGTGTTCCGCCAGGATCCCCGTGATTCTGGCGATCGAACCCTTCCTATCCTCAGCTACGAGAACGATCGTGTGGAAGTTTCCCGTCACCTCCACGGGGAACCCGTCTATCTCCTGAACGAGGATTCGGCCGGCCCCAAGCGACGACCCGAGCATGCTCGCCTTCCTGCCATCGAGCTCGATGTTGATGCGAACGGTGTTGGGGTGGGCGGCGTCGGCGATCGTGACCTTCTCGAACTTGTAGTCGAGGCCCTCTCGCTCGGCGATCTGGAGGGCTTCACGGAGCCGCTCGTCGTCGGGGCGGAAGCCGAGCAATCCGCCGACGAGGGCCTTGTCGGTCCCATGACCTTCGCCAGTCCGCGCAAAGGATCCGTGCAGCTGCAGCAGCCCCGTTTGCGGTGTTCCGCCGAGAAGACATCGGGCGAGCAATCCCAGCCTGCACGCGCCGGCGGTGTGCGAGGAGGAAGGACCAACCATCACCGGTCCGATTATGTCGAGGAGCGAGACCATGGTGGAAATTACGGTGATTGCATGCTTTCGGGGGGAACGACCAACGGAAAACTACCCG
>DATCPG010000081.1:0-2872 GCA_036570225.1 Gemmatimonadaceae bacterium
GGACGGTACCGAACAAGCATCGTCTTTACCCGCGAGCAGCAGATCGTCAACACCGCCGACATCGACACAATGGGCGCTGGAGTGCGCGCGCTCGTCGACGGAACGTGGGGCTTTGGCGCCACAAAGAACCTCACCACCGACGGCGTCGCCTCGGCCGCCAGAGAGGCGGTCGCAATCGCCAAGGCAAATCGAATCGCCCGCGACCAGCCCGTGCAGCTCACGCCGGTGCAGTCGTACCCGAATGCGACGTGGAAGAGCTCGTTCAAGATCGACCCGTTCACGATTCCGATCGAGCAGCGCGCGGATCTACTGCTCAAGGCAAACGCGGAGGCGCTCAAGGTGAAGGGCGTCAAGTTCGTGAACTCCGGTCTCCTGTTCGTGAAGGAGGATCGCAACTTCGCGTCGACTGAGGGGTCCGTGATCTCGCAGACGATCGTTCGCGTTGCGGCTCCTTTCACGATCACGGCAGTGGCGCCAGACAATTCCGACTTTCAGACGCGCGGGAACGTAGTCGCGCCCGCAGGCCGCGGTTAGGAATACATCCTCGAGCAGGACCTCGTGGGCAACGCGGGCAAGTGGGCGGAGCAGGCGGTGCAAAAGCTCAACGGCAAGTCCGTGGAAGTCGGCCGCTACGATCTGGTTCTGCATCCGACGCACCTCTGGCTCACGATCCACGAATCCATCGCGCACCCGACGGAGCTCGACCGCGCATTGGGCTACGAAGCCAACTACGCCGGCACCAGCTTCGTCGCGCCACCCGAAAAGATGCTTGGCAAATTCCGCTACGGTCCCGATTTCATGAACATCCAGGGCGATCGCTCGCAGGAAGGCGCGTGCGGTTCGATTGGTTACGACGACGAAGGAGTAAAACCGGATACCTTCCTTATCATCAAGAACGGAATCGTGAACGACTATCAAACCACACGCGAGCAGGCCGCGTGGCTCAAGTGGTGGTACGACTCGCAGGGCAAACCGGCGCGGTCGCATGGCTGCTCCAACGCCGACTCGTGGTCGAGCGTCCAGTTCCAGCGGATGCCGAACGTTTCGCTGCTACCGGGCACCAAGGACATCGGCTGGGATGCCATCATCGCCGCTACCGACCGAGGCATCGCCATCGAAGGCGATGGATCGTTCTCGATCGACCAGCAGCGCTACAACGCCCAGTTCGGGGGTCAGGTCTTCCATGAGATCAAGGGAGGCAAGATCGTGGGTCAGCTGAAGGATGTCGCATACCAGATGCGCACTCCCGATTTCTGGAACTCGATGGACATGATCGGAGGCAAAAAGAGCTACTTCATGGGCGGCGCATTCAACGACGGCAAGGGACAGCCACCGCAGTCCAACTCAATCAGTCATGGCTGCGTGCCGAGTCGGTTCCGCAACATCAACGTGATCAACACCGGGAGGAAGGCGTGAACCGGTCTGCAACTTTCAGAGGGGAGCCGAAGCGGCTTCTCGAGCGCGCCGCGGAATTCATTCCCGCAGGCGCGGTAATACCACGCGACCAGGCGCAGGCTCTCATCGAGAAAGTCGTGAAGATGTCCAAGGCCGACGAGATCAGCGTCAACCTGAACACAGGCTACCAGACAGACGTCCGGTTCGCCGCCAATCAGATGACGACATCCGGCGGCGTCGTGAACGGGCAGCTCGCGGTTCAGAGCGCGTTCGGAAAGAAGCACGCGGCGGCCGTGACAAATGACTTCTCCGACGATTCACTGCGGCGCACCGTCGAGCAGTCGGAGGCGCTGGCAAAGCTCTCTCCGGACGATCCGGAAACGATGCCGGGACTCCCGCCGCAGACGTATGTGCCGGTGAACGGCTACTTCGACTCGACGGCCAACATCACGCCGGAAGAGCGCGCGCGAGCAGCGCTGACGGCGCTCGAGCCCGCGCGCAAAGCAGGCGATCTCAAGGCCGCCGGTTTCATCGTCGTCAATGCCGGTGCCAACGCCCTCGGCAACGGTCACGGACTGTTCGCGTACAACCGGTCGACTAACGCCAACTACACGCTCACTGTGCGCACCGACGACGGCACCGGATCCGGATGGGCGGGCGCCGAGCATCCGGACTGGAAGCAGCTGGATTTCTCGGGACTTTCGTCGCACGCGATAGAGAAGGCACGGCTGTCGCGCAATCCAGTGGCAATCGAGCCCGGGCGCTACACAGTGATACTCGAGCCGCAGGCAGTCGGTGATCTCGTGCAGCTGATGGGCTTCGCACTTGCCGCGCGCAGCGCGGACGAGGGCCGGAGCGCATTCTCGAAACCGGGCGGTGGGAACAAGATCGGCGAAAAGATCGTTGACGATCGCGTGACCATTTTCTCGGATCCGCAGGACCCGCAGCTTCTCGCGCAACCGTACGATGGCCAGGGACTTCCGCTCTCGCGTCAGGTCTGGGTCGAGAACGGCGTGCTCAAGCAATTGTTCTACTCGCGCTTCTGGGCGCAGAAGCAGGGCAAGCAGGCGACGGGTGGCCCGTCCTCGATCAAGCTGGCCGGCGGCACGACGTCGATGGAAGACATGATCAAGTCCACACCGCGGGGAATTCTCGTCACGCGTCTCTGGTATCTGCGCCAGGTCGATCCGAGGACGATTCTGTTCACCGGACTCACCCGCGACGGCACGTTCCTGATCGAGAACGGCAAAATCTCGAAAGCGATCAAGAATTTCCGCTTCAACGAGTCGCCGCTCTTTCTGCTCTCGAACCTCGAGGCAATCGGGCCCGCGGTGCGAATCGGTGGCACCGAGCAGGGTGGTCCGGTGGTGATGCCGCCGATCAAGGCCAGGGATTTTAACTTTACGAGCTTATCGGACGCGGTTTAGCGGGAGGCGGGAAGCGGGACGCGGGAGGCGGGAGGCGGGAGGCGGGAAGC
>DATCPG010000082.1:0-5320 GCA_036570225.1 Gemmatimonadaceae bacterium
GCCCGTAGCCCTAGCCGGCCCGCCGACAGCCCCCGGCCGGTCGTGTTCGGTTGCAGTAAATCCTAGAGTTTGCAGAGCCCCGAGTACGTCTCCGGCCGCCTGTCCCGATAAAACTGCCACACGTTCCGCACTTCCCGGATCTTGTCGAGATCCAGATCCGCCGTGATAAGCTCATCGCGGTCGCGCGAGGCCTGCGCCACGATCTGTCCGCGCGGATCGCAGAAGTAGCTCTGCCCATAAAACTCACCGATGTTCCACGGCTTCTCGGTGCCGACGCGGTTGATCGCTCCCACGAAAAACGCGTTCGCAACGGCGTGTGCCGGCTGCTCCAGCTTCCAGAGGTACTCCGACAGTCCCGCGACGGTGGCCGAGGGATTGAACACGATCTCCGCGCCGTTCAGTCCCAGCTCGCGCGCCCCCTCCGGAAAGTGTCGGTCGTAACAGATGTAGACTCCGATGTCCGCGTACTTCGTCTTGAACACCGGGTACCCGAGATTGCCCGGCTTGAAATAGAATTTCTCCCAGAAGCCGGGCGCTGTGTGGGGGATGTGGCTCTTCCTGTATTTCCCCAGGTAGGTCCCGTCTGCGTCGATGACGGCAGCAGTGTTGTAGTAGACACCGGTCTCGTCCTCCTCGTAAAGGGGAACGATGATGGCCATCGAGTATTTCTTCGCGACTTCCTGCATCAGGCGCGTCGTGGGCCCGTCAGGAATTCTCTCAGTCGCGTCGTACCAGCGCGTATTCTGCTCGGCGCAGAAGTAAGGTCCGGTGAAGATCTCCTGCATGCAGACGATCTGCACGCCCTGCTTGCCGGCCTGATCGAGAAACTTCATATGCTTCTCGATGTTGGCTTCGCGAATCTTCTTGAGCGGCTCGTCGACCGAGCACGCATTCGACGCCTGAATCAGACCGCATTTGACTACACGAGGCATCCTGCTCTCCCTATGGTTTTGTATTGACTGGCGCGACGACTTCGCGGCGCATCAGCAGCCAGTAGATCAGGAAACTGAGGCCGAAGGTTACGAACCACGCGTACGAGTAGAGTTGATCGAAAAAGTCGGGGTGCGCGACTCTGCCGCCCGGTGTGACGGCGGCACGGACGAAACCCGGCACGACGGGAAGAATCGCCAGCACCAGTGCCACCACCGCCCGGGGATTTACGCCTCCGCGGTACTTGTAGCGCCCGTTCATGCGGAATAAATCGTCGACGTCGAGCCGCTGCTTCCTCAGCAGCCAGTAGTCGCAGATGAGGATTCCGCCGAGCGCGCCCATCAGGCTGGAGTAGCCGATCAGCCAGGTGAAGATGTACGCTCCCGCGCCAGCGTACAGCTTCCACGGCATCATGAGAATCCCTATGAACGCGGTGATGATGCCGCCCGTCACGAAGCTGATTCGCTTCGGGCTCAGGTGCGAGAAATCGTTCGCTGGCGACACGACGTTGGCGGCCATGTTCGTGTGCAGCTGCGCGGCGAGTACGACTAGCGCGGCAAAGATGATGAGCACCGGTCCGCCGATCATGGTGACGAGCACAACAGGATCCCACACCGCTTTGCCGAAAATCACGATCGTTGCGCTTGTGACCGCTACACCGATGAAGGCGAACGTTGTCATCGTCGTCGGCAGTCCCAGCGCCTGTCCGGTGACCTGCGAGCGCTGACTCCTCGCATAGCGAGTGAAGTCAGGAATGTTGAGGCTCAGCGTCGCCCAGTATCCGACGTTTGCCGTAAGCGCGGGGGGAAAGAGCTTCCAGAACGACACGTTCTGCGTCTTCCCCTGCAGTCTCTGCGATTCGGTGAGGATGTGTCCCAATCCTCCACCGTGCCGGATTCCCCACAGCAGAAGCAGAATTCCCCCCGTGAGCAAAAAAGGCGCGGCGTAGCTGCCGAGGATCTTGATTCCTTCGATTCCCCGCGCGATGATCGCGACCTGGAGCAGCCAGAACAGGGCGAACGCCAAAGCCACGCCCCACGTGACGTTGCTCCAGCTCGGCCACGCTGCGACAAACAACGTGTTCAATGCAAGCGCGCCGATCCATGTCTGGATTCCGAACCACCCGCAAGCGACGACCGCGCGCAGCATCGCAGGAATGTTTGCTCCACGCACGCCGAAGCTCGCCCGACACATCACCGGAAACGAGATCCCGTACTTCGTCCCCGCATGCGCGTTGAGAACCATGGGAATGAGCACGATGACGTTGCCGAGCAGAATCGTCATCAGCGCCTGCCACCACGTCATCCCTTCCTGCATCAGGCCCGACGCAAGCGTGTAGGTGGTGATGACGACGCTCATCCCGATCCACAGAGCGGCGATGTTGTAGGTGGACCACGTGCGCCGTGACAGCGGAGTCGGCGCGAGATCCGGATTCCAGAGCGGACTGTCTCGCACGTCATCGGCCGGTGCGGTCAACTCTGCGGTGTAGTTATGGCTGGCGGGGACTGTGGTCACGATTCAGGAGGTGATAAGCCCTTTTCTTGCATGAACTCATCCGATTAACGGAGGGATTGCCCGTGCCCGCGAAATTCAGAAAAACTCATCGTAGGCCAATAAGGTCACCCTACGCAAGGAGCAAATGCAACTTCGCTATTTTGCTCGCGATGTGTGGGACAGCCGGAGCATGCTCAAACAGCACTGGCCCTCTTCCCAATCTTACAGGCCCTTGGCTCGGCGGCACACCGGTTCAGTTATTCGTCTCCTTGAAGCAGAGTGGGACGACCCTTACAGTGGGAGGGCAAATAGCGAAAGCTGGCGTATCGGACTTCTTTGGATACAATGTCCAGGGAAAGGGATCCGTTGCGTCTGACTCCACAGTCCGGTTGGAATTGGATGGCTTGGGCCGACATCAAGTTCTTAAAGGCAAGTTACTCGAGAGCGGCGTTATTTCGGGAGAGATCTCGGGTGATTTGATTGGGGGAGACGGCGTCCAGATAATCACGCTCGCGAGACATTCGGAAGCACCTCCACAGTCTTAGTCTTCCAGAAAGCCTTCGCCGAGGAGTCATTGTCCTCTCGGCGCGAGGCCCGCTGCAGTGCGCGGCAGCCACTGACCCCGCCCCTCGCGCCCGACCACCTTGTAATCGTCGACGATCACTTCACCACGCGACACCGTCGTGCGAGCGAAGCCGGCCAGATCCCAACCCTCGTAGGGAGACCAGTCAGCATTCGTCTCCATCGACTCGGGATCGACCTTGTGCGTTCTCGTCGGATGAATGATCGCGATATCCGCATCCGCACCGATCTGGATCGCCCCCTTGCGCGGATAAAGCCCCATGATCTTCGCCGGATTCGTGGAGAGCTTGGTGCACATCTCCTCCAGCGTGATCTTCCCGTCGCGCACCCCTTTCGTGTACGTCAGCGGCATCAGCGTCTCGAGTCCTGGCATCCCCATCGGGATCTTGGTCCAGTCCCCGTTCCACATCCCTTTCTGCTCGCGATTGAACGTGCACGTATCAGTCGAAACGACCGAAACTTCACCAGAGCGCAGTCCCTTCCATAGACGCTCGACATCCCTTGGCTTCTTGAGCTGCGGACAGCACGCGTATAGATGCCCGTCCTCGCGCTCGAACACCGAGTCGTCGAGCACGAGATACTGCACGCAAGTCTCGGCCAGCACCGGCACGCCGCGCGCCTGTGCGGCGCGAATGATGTCGGCGCCCTCGCCTGTCGACATGTGGACGATGTAGAGCTGGCCGCCCGTCGCTTCGCACCATTGCACCGCCCGCTGAATCGCCTCGGCCTCGATGAAATTCGGACGCGTCATCGGATGCAGCCGCGCTCCGTATTTCTTCATCATTTCCGGCGTGTGATGGCGCGCGATCAGCTCGTCGAGCACCCGAGCCGACTCGGCGTGCACCAGCAGCATCGTCCCGTATTCCTTCATCTTCTCGAGCGTGCCGAACATCGCGCGGTCGTCCGACTGCCAACCTTCGGATTCGTAGATCATGAATTCCTTGAAGGTGGTAAAGCCGCGGTCGACCATTCCCTTGATCTGGTCCTTGTGCTCGTTCCAGCGCGTGATGCAGATGTGAAACGTGTAGTCGATGAGCGACTTCCCCTCTGCCTTCTTCATCCAGTTGTCGGCCGCGTCGTTCAGCGACTGGCCGGCGTAGGGAATCGCGAAATCGATCAGCGTTGTCACACCACCGCGAGCCCCGGCTCGCGTGCCCGTGCGGTAATCATCAGCCGAAACAGCTCCCATGAACGGGAGCTCGAGGTGCACGTGAACGTCGAGAACGCCGGGAATTACGTGATGACCGCTGGCGTCAATGACCTTGGTGCCCTTGTCCGCCTCCAGATCGATGCCGAGCGCCGAGATCTTTTCCCCGCTGATTCCCACGTCACCTGTGAATGTTCCCGCGGGCGTGACGACGTTCCCACCTTTTACGATCGTGTCGAACTTCGTGGAAGCTCGTACTGAGTTGGAAGCGGGCCGCGTGCGGCTCGTCGCGGGCGCCGCGTTTGTTTTCTTTACTGCCATCAGCCCTTGACCAGCGCGAGTGCCTGATCGAGCACATCCAAGGTGAAGTCAGCATCGGCCTTGGTGATGCACATCGGCGGCTTGATTCGGAGCACGTTGCCGTCCAGACCGCCCTTACCCACCAGCACTCCCATCTCACGCGCTGCCTCGAGGACCGCCAATGTTTCCTGCTTCGCCGGCTGTTTCGTGCCGCGATCGCGAACCAGCTCAACGCCGAGCATCAGTCCCATCCCCCGCACGTCACCTATCAATGCGTGACTCCTGGCGAGCGCTCGGAATCCGTCCTTGAGCCGCTTCCCCAGCACGCGCGAATTTTCCTGCAAGCCGTCCTCGTCGATGACGTCGAGAACCGCGAGACCTGCCGCCATGCAGACCGGATTGCCGCCGAACGTATTGAAGTGGATCCGCTGCGTCAGCGCCTGCGCGATCTCCATGCGCGTCGTCACCGCCCCGAGTGGAACGCCGTTGCCGATGCCCTTTGCCATCGTGACGAAATCGGGCACGACGTCGAAGTTCTCGAAGCCCCAGTAATGATCGCCGGTACGACCGAACCCGGTCTGGACCTCGTCGGCGATGCAGAGTCCGCCGTGCTCGCGGGTGATCCGGTACGCCTCACCCAGATAATTCCGTGCACCGTGAGTTGCACCCCCCACGCCCTGAATCGGCTCGGCGATGAATGCTGCGATCTTTCCCGGGGTCGAGTAGCGGATGATTCCCAGAATGTCTTCCGCGCTCTTGGATGCGATCTCCTCGGGCGTGCCGGAGAATTGACTGCGGTAGGGGTCGGGTGAAACTGCGTGGTGGATGCCAACTGCGCCGGGCACCGGGAACTTCCACGTGTTGTGC
>DATCPG010000083.1:0-5993 GCA_036570225.1 Gemmatimonadaceae bacterium
CTCTCCGGCCTGGAGCCGCCACAAGGTATTGTAGAGAGCGCCTTTCTCGAGAAGCTCCTGGTGGGTGCCGCGCTCCGTGATCTCGCCGTGATGCAGCACGAGGATCATGTCGGCGTTGGCGATCGTGCTCAACCTGTGCGCCACGGCGATCGTGGTGCGGCCGGCGACCAGAACGCTCAGAGCCGCATGAATCTCGGCTTCGATCTCGCTGTCGACGGCGCTTGTCGCCTCGTCGAGCAGCAGCAGTGGAGCATTCGCGGCGATCGCGCGCGCGAAAGAGAGCAGCTGACGCTCCCCAACGCTGATCGAGGCTCCCCGCTCGCCGAGGACCTGGGCGTAGCCCTGCGGAAATCCGCGAATGATTCGATCGGCTCCGACCTCGGCCGCCGCACGAATTACCTCCTCGTCGCTGATCGGATTCGACAGCCGGATGTTGGTGGCGATATCGCCCGCGAAGAGGAAAATGTCCTGCTGAACGTATCCTATCAGCGAGCGGAGCTCGTCGAGCGGCATCGCGCGAATATCCACGCCGTTGATCGTGATTCTTCCGCGTTGCGGGTCGTAGAAGCGCATGAGGAGATTTACTATCGTCGTTTTCCCCGCCCCGGTGTGGCCCACAAGCGCAAGCGTCTCCCCGGGCCGCGCTGTAAAGCTGATGCCCTTGAGCACCCACTCCACCGGCGCGGGTGCTTGCTCCGTCCCGGGCTTGTGCCTCGCCATATGCGCGAGGTCGTAGGCGAACCAAACGTCCTCGAAGACCACTTCGACTCCAGCTCGCTTTTTCAGCGCGAGCGCAGTCTCTGCGTTGTCAACCACGCTCGGCAACGTATCGAGCAAAGTGAAGATTCGCTCCGAGCTCGCCATCGCTGTCTGCAAAATGTTGTACTTCTCCGACAAGTCCTGGAGCGGCTGGAAGAAGCGCCGCACAAGCTGGAGAAACGCCGCGACGGTCCCCACGGTAAGCATGTTCGCGTTCACCCGCGCCGCGCCGGCTACGATCAGGATCGCCAGTGCAATGGAAGTCAGAAGCTCGATCGCCGGGAAATAGAGCGCGTACACGGTGATGGACTTGAGATGTGCGTCCAGGTGCGAGCGGTTCAGGTCGTCGAACCTTCGCGCTTCGCGCTGCTCCTGCCCGAAGAGCTGAACGATTCGCATCCCCGTCAGACGCTCCTGGAGGAACGAGTTGATTCTGGCGAGGCGCACGCGAATGTCGCGATAGGTCTCGCGCACTCCTTTCCGGAACAGTCCCGACACGAGGACGACAAAAGGAATTACCGCGAACGACGCGATTGCGAGGCGCCAGTCCATGATGAGCATCGCGACGCTGATCGCGATGAGAGTGAACAGGTCGCCGAATCCCGCAACGACGCCAGATGTGAACAGCTCGTTCAGAGTTTCGACGTCTGATGTCACGCGCGTGATCAGTCTGCCCGCGGGATTTCGGTCGAAATAGGAGATCGACAGCCGCTGGAGATGTTGGAAGATCTCCATCCTCAGGTCGCGCATGACGCGCTGGCCGAGCAGGCTCGTGAGCCACGTCTGACCGTACGAGAGGACGAACTCCGTGAGCAGCGCGAGGAAAAAAAGCGCGGTCGAGATGATCACGATCCGCACGTTGTGCGTCGGCACGGCAACGTCGATCACACGCCGGGTGAGAAGCGGACCGACGACCTGCAGCGCGCCTTCGACGCACAGCAGTGCGAACGCGCCGTACATCAAGCCCCGATAGGGGCGAGTGTACACCAGGAGACGACGCATCAGCTTACGGTCGTAAGCCTTGCCCAGAACGTCGTCTTCGTGCGGTTGGGTTGCGGGGACAGTCATTCAGCCGTATCCTAGCCGGGTTCCACCTGCGATGCTACGTACGGATGACCTATGGTACGCAGGTTGCACCTGTGCGTGGCACCGATGCTCCATCCTGTCGGCTGACGTAAAACCTTACTGGAGGGAAGATGGGAATTCTCGCATGGATCGTTCTTGGTCTGATCGCAGGCGCGATCGCCAAGGCCATCATGCCGGGCAATGATCCCGGCGGCATCATCGTTACCATGATTATCGGCATCATAGGTGCGTTCATTGGTGGCTTCCTCGGGAACATGCTGACTGGCGTGGGACTGAATGGATTTTCAATCCAGAGCATAATTCTCGCGGTCATCGGTGCGCTCATCTTCCTGTGGATCTATCGGATGGCGACGAGAGGCCGCGGCGCCCCGCGCGTTCCTTAACACAGCACCAGCTTCTCCAGGAAAAGGGTTTGCCGCTCTGGCTCTACTGGATTCTTCTCGGTCTCGTCGCCGGCACACTGGCGAAGTTTCTGGTTCCAGGGCGGGACCCTTCTGGTTGTATCATCACCATTCTGCTCGGCATCGTCGGTGCTTTCATCGGTGGCTGGCTGGGCACGCGATTCTTCGGCTGGGGACAGATCGCCGCCGGAGAGTTTGACTTCCGCTCGATAGGGATCGCGACCGTTGGCGCGATTGTTCTTCTCCTGCTGGGCCGCCTTGTGAGGCGACTGTAGCCCACGAATTCCGCCGATCTCACCGCTCCGGGACGATTCAGAATTCGGCGTATCTTCGGTGGTGAGTTTAGATTTCAGATGTGAAAGAGAGCATCGTCGTCCGCGGCGCCAGACAGAACAATCTCAAGGGCTTCGACCTCGAGATACCGAGACGAACCGTAACGGTCGTCACCGGCCCGTCCGGCTCGGGTAAATCCTCTCTCGCGTTCGACACGATCTACGCGGAGGGGCAGCGCCGCTACGTCGAGTCCCTCTCGTCCTACGCTCGCCAGTTCCTCGAGCGCATGGAGAAGCCCGACGTCGATTCGGTCGAAGGTTTGTCACCCGCAGTCGCGATCGAGCAGAAGAACCCGACGAAAACATCGCGGTCCACCGTCGGGACCGCTACTGAGATCTACGATTACTTGCGGCTTCTGTGGGCGCGCGTCGGACACACGTTTTGCCCGAATTGCGGGCGGGAGATCAGGCCCGACACGGTCCAGTCGGTCACCGATAAGGTTCTCTCTCTCCCGGCCGGCACCCGGTTCTACGTCACCTTCCCCCTCAGGCTCTCCAGCAAAGTCACGCACGACGTGGTGATGGAGAATCTGCGCGCGCAGGGATTCTTGCGCGTCGCTCTGGACGGGATCGTGATGCACCTCGACGAGCTCGCCACATCGAAGCGCGACATCACCCGATCCAGAGAGCTTCTCGTCGTAGTAGATCGGCTTGTCGCTTCGCCGGAGAGCGCTGGCCGTTTGAGCGATGCGGTTGGAACGGCGTTCAGAGAGGGCGAAGGAGATTGTGTGATCCTTCTCAGCGAGTCGGTGGTGTCGCCGATCGATGGCCTGACCGTCAACAAGCTCCGCTTCACAGAACGATTCGAGTGTCCCAACGACGGCACGATCGCGCCTACGCCGACGCCGCAGCTTTTTTCCTTCAACAATCCGCGCGGCGCCTGCAGCCAGTGCAACGGATTCGGCGCGATCCTGGAGTACGATGAGGCGTTGATCGTTCCCTACCCCACGCGCTCCCTCCGCGATGGGGCGATCGATCCGTGGACGAAGCCCCGCTACGAGAACAAGCGCAGGGCACTGGCTGAGTTTGCCAAACGCGAACGAATTCCGATGGACAAGTCGTGGGATCAAATGACCGCCGCGCATCGCCAGCTGCTGCTGAATTCGAAGACGCGTGGCTACAAGGGAATTTTTCCTTTCCTGCGCGACCTCGAGGACAAGCGGTACAAGCAGTACATCCGCGTCTTTCTCCGTCAGTATCAGACGGCGCAGGAGTGTCCGCGTTGTCACGGCACCAAGCTCCAGCCCGAAGCGCTCAACGTGCGCGTTGCCGGTCTCAACATCGCGCAGGTCGCTGAGCTGCCGGTCGACGAGCTCGCGGTATGGCTGAACGATCTTCAGCTCAGCGATTTCGAGCGCGCCATCGCCACGATGATTCTCAAGGAAGCCCGCGACCGCGTCACGTTTCTCCGCGACGTCGGCCTCGGCTACCTGTCCATGAATCGGGCGACTCGCACGCTCTCCGGCGGCGAAGCGCAGCGAATCGGACTTGCCAACTCGCTCGGGTCTCAGCTCGTCGACACGCTGTACGTCCTCGACGAGCCATCGATCGGACTGCACTCGCGCGACATGGACAGACTGCTCAAGCTGCTGCAACGCCTGCGCGATGCCGGTAACAGCGTGCTTGTGGTCGAGCACGACCTCGCCGCAATCGAGGCGGCCGACTACATGGTGGAGCTGGGACCCGGCAGCGGCGAGGCCGGAGGCGAGATCGTATTCGCTGGACCGATCTCCCGCATTGCCGAGAGCCCGCTCACGGGACAGTACGTGACAGGCGCGCGCACGATCCCGTTGCCGAGCGAGCGGCGCAGGCTCGGTCCACGCTGGATAACGCTGACAGGCGCGCGCGAGCACAACCTTCGGGATGTCGAAGTCCGGATTCCACTCGGCGTGTTGACAGTCGTGACGGGAGTGTCGGGCTCGGGCAAGAGCACTCTGGTGCACGATGTTCTCTACCGGGCTCTCGAGACGCGTCTCATGGGCGAACACTCGGCGAAGCTTCACCTCGGCGAGAAGGTGGGCGAGTACGAGACAATCACCGGCTTCGATGCTCTTGAGGAAGTCGTGATGATCGATCAGAGTCCGATCGGTAAATCACCGAGGTCGAATCCCGTCACCTACGTGAAGGCGTTCGACGAGATCCGGTCCATCTTCGCCGATACTCCGCTGGCCCGTCAGCGGAAGTACACGCCGGGCACTTTCAGCTTCAACGTCGAAGGCGGCCGGTGCGAGGCGTGTGAGGGTGCGGGCGCGCTCGAGGTCGAGATGGTGTTCATGGCCGACGTTTTCGTTCCGTGCGACGATTGCGGAGGAAAGCGCTACAAGCCCGAAGTTCTCGACGTGACGGTGCGCGGCAAGAACATCCACGAAGTGCTCAACCTCACGGTCGATCAGGCGATCCGCTTTTTTCCGCGGGAGGAGAAGCTGGGGCAAGCGCTGTGGCAGCTCCAGCAGGTGGGACTCGGCTACCTCCGGCTTGGACAGCCGGCAACGACGCTATCCGGCGGAGAGGCGCAGCGAATCAAGATCGCGCGCGAGCTGGCGTTGGCCGGAAAGAAATCAGGGAAGAAGATGTACGTGATGGACGAGCCGACTACCGGGCTACACCTCGAGGACATCAAGAAGCTGGCGAAGGTGTTCGATCGGCTGCTCGAGCAGGGTCATTCGCTGGTGTTGATCGAGCACAATCTCGACGTGATCAAGCTCGCTGACTGGGTGATCGATCTCGGTCCCGAAGGCGGTATCGGTGGTGGGAAGGTGATTGCGATGGGACGGCCTGAGGAAGTTGCGCGCGTGAAGCAATCGCATACGGGGCGCTGGCTCGCGCCGCTACTCGAGCGTCGCGCTCCGCCGGAGCTGTCGCCGCGGCTGATGGTTGCCGAACCCGAGCCCATGTCCACGCAGCTCGCGCTCTAGCACGCGGATTTGCTAGTTGCGCGATTCCTGGGCGAGTCGCGCCAGCTTGGCCGAAAGGGCGCGCGGCGCCAGGCGGTTGGCCTGGGCGATGATCTTGTTCCTGATCCCCGGAATCGCGAGCCGCTTTCCCTGCATCATCGCGTCGTAACCGTATTTCGCGACGTCGGCGGCGTCGGCGACACCGAACGCGTTGAAGAGGCGTGAGTTCGTCATCTCCGCCGCCTCGGCGAAATCTGTCTGGGTAGGTCCGGGGCAGAGCGCGGTGACGGTGACCCCGGTGTTGCGCAGCTCCTCAGAGAGCGCCTCGGAAAAGCTGAGCACGTATGCCTTGGTGGCGTAGTAGACGGCCATCAGAGGTCCGGGCTGGAACGCGGCTGTCGACGCAACGTTGAGAACCCTGCCCGAGTGTCGCTTGATCATCGGCGGAATGAACAGCTTGGTGAGATGAGTGAGCGCGGCGATGTTGACCTGGATCATGTCGAGCTCTCGCTGTATGGCAG
>DATCPG010000084.1:0-17683 GCA_036570225.1 Gemmatimonadaceae bacterium
GCGGGGCGTCTTTCGACGCCCCGCTCTTTTTACACTGATCCAATTACACGCAGGTGATTACACCGGGGGTGGTCACACCTGAATCGCAAGCTTTCGCGGAAAGAGCGTGCGAAGCCGTCGCGGTCCACGAAGGCGGCGGGCCAGTGACTGCGGTCGCCGTCACGGTAACGTCCTTCGAAGGCGTGAAGCCCTGCGCGGCACCGTTACCCGAGAAGTACGCGCCGTTGTTGTCAGCGGCATACTGCTCTTCGTACGTCGCGAGGTTACGAAGGTCAGACTTCATCGCGGCGACATACGCCTTGTCCTTCGTGTTCGCAAACTTCGGAATCGCAATCGCGGCAAGAATACCGATGATGACGACCACGATCAGAAGCTCAATGAGTGTAAAACCCTTTTTGTTGCTCGACATTTCGTCTCCTGAAGCTGTGATAGGGACTTAGTGCGCATGGCACTTAGTACCGGAAAGACGCACGCCCCTTTTGGAGGCAACCCTACCTCAGGCACTGTCAGTGCCGAGGTAAGGAGGTTTTTATATCTCCTTGCGGCCCAACGGCTTATGAAGCAGCCACGCGTCCAGGATTACAAACAATTTCGGTGCGTTTTGCAAATCGCTTTGCAGTTTGCAAAGGTAAGCGAAGTCAGCTATTGAGGCCGTAGCGTGAGAGCTTCCGGTAGAGAGTCGAAGAGTCGATGCCGAGCACTTCGGCGGTGCGTGCCTTGTTCCCGCCTTCGTTCTCCAACACCCACATTATGTACGCACGTTCGATGGTGTCGAGGGTCGGATTGCTCTGCGCCGCGTCGCTAACGAGGGGGTCTGATTTGGGCTCCACGACCCGTTCCGGAAGCGCGGACAGCGGAATCAAGTCTCCTTTTGCCAGAATGGCCGCGCGCTCGAGGGCGTTCTCCAGCTCGCGCACGTTGCCTGGCCACGAGTACTTCTGCATCGCGTCGACCGCTTCCGGGGAAAGGCCCCGCGGCGCCTCGCCCCGCGCCTCCCCTGCTCTCTTGAGAAACAGTTCTGCGAGAAGCGCGATGTCGTTCGGCCGCTCTCTAAGCGGCGGGAGCACTATCGAGATCACGTTCAAGCGGTAGTAGAGATCGCTTCGGAAGTTTCCCCGCTTGATCTCCTCTTCCAGATCGCGGTTCGTCGCTGCAATTACGCGCGCGTGTACCGGCTTTGCCTCGGTTGCTCCTACCGGAATGACTTCACGCTGCTGGAGCACGCGAAGGAGCTTCACCTGGGTAGCCGGCGTTGTCTCGCCGATCTCGTCGAGGAAGAAAGTGCCGTCGCCGGCGGCCGAGAACAGCCCGTCCTTGTCGCGCGACGCACCCGTAAAGGATCCTTTCACGTGACCGAACAGCTCGCTCTCCAGAAGGCTCTCCGGCAAGGCGCCGCAGTTTATGGAAAGAAACGGCTTGGCTGCGCGCGGAGACTGGTCGTGGATGTAGCGTGCCACTACTTCCTTGCCCGTCCCGGATTCGCCCTGCAGCAGAACTGTCGAATCTGTGACGGCAACCGATTCCGCTACGTGCAGCGCATCCACCCACGCCTTGCTGGAGCCAACCGGACGCCCGGTCCGATCCCTTTTCTTTACTTCCGCCTTGAGTGATTTGTTTTCGCGTCGGAGGTTACGGTGTTCCGCCGCGCGACGGACGATTGTCACCAGCTCCTCATTCTTGAACGGCTTCTGTATGTAGTAGAAGGCGCCGTTGTTCACCGCGCCGATGGCCGATTGTAGACTGGCCTGGGCCGTCATCAGGATGACCACTGCGTCAGGGTCATGGGCCCGAACCGACGCCAGGATGTCGAGCCCCGTCACGTCCGGCATTCTCACGTCGGTGAGTATCAGCTCGGGCCTCAGGGCGGCTATTTGCTCCAGCCCCTTCTTCCCTCCGAGGGCCGTGTAAGGGGTGAACCCCTCGTTCTTGAGCAGTATTCGAATCGCATCCAGGATCCCCATCTCGTCATCGATGACGAGAACGGTGGGCGCCGTAACCGCTGCTGCCGTCATGAATTGGCCTTCGTCGACAACCTGGGATTCCGTTTCGGGGTACGCTTCGCGCCGTCCGTGCCCAGCTTCGGCAGAATCACCGTGAATCGGGTACCGGCCTCTTCGTCCGGAGTATCGACCAGAATGAAGCCGTGATGCGCTTGAACGGCGCGATGCACGATCGAGAGTCCGAGTCCGCTACCACCGGCCTTTGTGGTCACGAACGGCTCAAACAGCCTTTCCTTGATCGAATCTGGAATGCCCCGACCCTGATCGGAAATCCGGATCATCACTGCGCCCCGGGAAAAATGCTCGGCTTGCTCGGGCAGTTGATGCTTGGCGAGCTCAACGGCTTCGAGCCGGACCTCGCCACCTGGTGGGGAGGCCTGCACCGCGTTGAGAAGAAGGTTGAAGACCGCGCGGTGCAGCAGATCGTCATCACCCATGACTACCAGCGCGGTCGACGGGAGCAGTTCGCGAATCGTAACCTGCTCCGGCCTGTCCGGGTGTGCGCCAACCAGGGTGGCAGCGTGACGCGCGATCTCGACGATGTCCAGCCGGCGCACGCTGGTCACGCCTGTGCGCGCGAAATCGAGGAACTCCGACAACAGCCGGGATAACCGGTCCGACTCGCGCTGCACGAGCCTTGTCAGAGTGCGAGTATCATCGTCGGCACCCGGGACCTTGGCCAGTAGCTCCGCGGCGCTGCGAATCGACGCGAGGGGGTTCTTGATCTCGTGCGCGAGTGAAGCACTCATCTCCGCAACGGCCTCGAGCCTCTCAGCGCGAGTGTGCAAGCGCTCGATGTCCGCTTCGCGGAGCCTGAATGCGGCAAGCTCCGCAGCCATCTCCTCTCGACCGGCATTTGCCTCGCGCAGGCGCGCGCCTATGTAGCCGCAGCCCAGAGCGACGGCGCCAAAGATTCCAAGCTGCACCAGAACCGGGATATCAAAGGGCGAAGCCTGATCGACGATTGTAACCGCGAAGTAGAGTACATCTCCCAGGAGAGCGATCAACAGCACTCCGGTCGACGGAAGCACGAGTGCGCTCACCGCGATCACGAGTATGTAGAGCGGAGCAAGCTGGGAAGGCGTCCCTGCCTGGGTGAGATGGACGACCGTCGTCACCAGAAACAGGTCGAAGAGAACCTGGAGGTAGAAGAACTTGTCACCAGGCCGCGCCGCTTTCTTCACGATGTAAAGCATGGAGCCGGCAGTGAACAGCAAGGCCGACACGAATGCGAGTGTCGCTATCAGTGTCGCGGTACTGTCAGCGGCGCGCCAGACGACAATGGCAGCGATGAAAATGGCGGTCGCCAGAGACAGCCGTCCAACGTAGAGAACCCGGAGGACCATCTCTCTGCCGCCACCAGACCCCGTGGGCAGAGCCAGCGTCGCTCGCGGGCCGACCGGCGTCACAGGGTTAGCCTGTAGGGAGGGGTCAGATGTGTGTTGCTCAGTGACAGATGTCAATTATACGCTCCGGCGTGAGCCTAAGTCCCTACTACTATATAGATTACACTCATATGGTCCTTGGACTTCTTGCTGCGGACGCGCCGGACCCTCCATCTCTGACCGCCGCCGCCAGCAGCATGGTTGCCGTGCTTGGACTGGTTGCCCTGAACGCCTTTTTTGTCGCTGCCGAGTTTTCCCTGGTAGCCGCTCGGCGAAGCAAAATCGACGAGATGATCGGCAAGGGCGATCGGGGTGCGCGGGCCGTTCAGGCCGCGCTCCAACATCTAGACCGCTACATCGCCGCCACGCAACTTGGAATTACGATGGCGTCGCTCGCGCTGGGCTGGATAGGCGAGCCAGCGCTGGCCCACCTGTTCGACAATCTTCTGCGTTCAGCGGGCTTGAACCCGTCGCCCACCGCCGGTCACGCGGCGGCCGTACCGGTCGCGTTCTTCCTGCTCACCTTTCTTCATATAGTTCTGGGAGAGCTGGCCCCGAAATCCGTTGCGCTGGCCAGCCCTGAGAAAACCGCAAAAGCGGTTACCCGGCCTCTGGTTTTGTTCTCGCGATTCATGTCGCCGTTCATCTGGGTGTTCAACGGCGCCGCAAACGGGGTGCTTCGCCTGTTCGGAGTCGATCCCGCGACAGACGAGGAGTCCCACAGCCCGGAAGAGATTCGCTTCATGGTGATGCAGGCCCATGCGCGAGGAACGCTCGATGAGTCCGACCGCGCGATGCTGGCTGGCGTTCTGGACTTCCACGAGAAAAAAGCCAGGGACGTAATGCGCCCCCGAACCGAAGTCGTCGCGCTCGATATCGAGTCGACCGAACAGGAAGTGTGGGAAGTCCTGCGACGGGAGCGCTATTCACGATATCCGGTGTACCGCGAATCGCTGGATGACGTTACAGGAGTCTTTCTCGCAAAGGATTTGTGGCTGCACTCCGGGGATGCTCCATTCAACCTTGCGGACTTCGTTCGCGAACCCATGTACGTCCCCGACAGCCGGCCGGCGGAGCGAGTGCTGGATGATCTGAGAAAAACGCGGGCTCACATGGCGGTGGTGCTGGATGAGTATGGAGGAACCGCGGGCATTGTGACCATGGAAGACCTCGTTGAGGAAGTCATCGGCGACATTGCCGACGAGTACGACTTCGCCTCGCGCGAATCGATCGTCACCGATGGAGTTCTCGAGCTCGCGGGATCGCTGTCGCTCATCGATGTCCGCTCAGACTACCGGGTGCAGATACCAGAGGGAGATTGGACGACCCTGGGTGGATACGCCTTTGCCAAGCTTGGCCGACTGCCCAGAATGGGCGACAGGATCCCGATTCCTGGTGGCGAGATGGAGGTCGTCGCGATGGACGGCCGACGCATCGCTGCGCTCAGAATTCACCGCACTGGCGCGCGAGCCACGACAACAGCAGCTGTCACCGCGCACTCCGCTTCCGTTTAGAGCTTTTTCCGGAATACTCCGCAGGCATCGAGAGTAGCCGCGTCATCCGACCTGGAGACACGGAGCGAGGCGCACGGAAGGAGTGAATTCTTCGCCAGCCACCGAGAGCGCCGCCGCGATCCTACGTCGGATACAAACCGCTCGACGAGCCCGGTTCGGGACGAATCGAACGCCGACAGAGCAGCCGCCGTCTTGATCGCCAGCTCGTTATCCTGCGCCCGCACGTACAACAGGGGCAAGTGCGCCGCGACGGCGATGTCCGCGATCGGAATCGATCTGTCTATTATCCCCGGCCGGTCCCAAACGGCCTTGGTGTATTTAACCTCCAGGTAGCTCGAGTAGAGCTTCGCGGCGGCACCGCTGCGCCCCGAGAATTCCAGACGCTTGCCGATGGCGAGATAGATTTCCGGCGCTCCGACGTACCGCCGTGTGAGCGAGCTCTCCAGTAGAGTGAGCGCCGAGTCGTTCTTGCCTATCGCCAGATATTTTTCAGCCAGCGCGTAACGTGGCACGCCGAGATCGGGGTCGGCGTTCACTGCATTCTCCAGCGCCATGCGAGCCCGATCAGGATCGCCCACTTCGGCGTACGCAGTGGCGAGAAGCATTCTCGGCTGGATGCGGTGCGGGCTCAAATTGATGGCGTTGTCCAGAGTCGCGATGGCCTCGTCTACATAGGATCGGGAGGCATAGAAGTGCGCGGCGTCGAGGAGCATCGCCGCCCGATGCGTGTAAAGCCGGTCGTTCAGCGTGTCGCGGTGGATCTCCTGAAGGAACGCCAAATTTGTCATGGCGAAGGCTGCTTCGAGCATCCGCCGCTCGACGGAGTTCCGTCGCATTTCAGGGAAACGAGCGCTCTGCGACGCAAGGTACTCGCCCATGACCAGTGGCGTGTGAGCGGTTTGATGACCCGGCGCAGTCGCAAGAACGTCGAAGTCCGCAAGCGTCTTATCGATCGGGGCGAGCGAGCCTTCCAGTCTGGCGAGAGCCCGATTGGCGCGGAGCGACGCGTAGGCTTCTGAATACAGCGCGGCGGCAACGAGCAAAACGGAAACCCCTGCCACCGTGAGGGGAACGCCGCGCGGACTTCTGGCCCGTTCGGTCGCCGGGCGAACCACGCCGAGTGGATTCTCACGCGACGCGATCAGCGCGGCAAGGAGAACCCAGAGCATCGTTGAGTTGAGGTCGAAGAACCAGAAGAAGAGAAACACCGCGTAGGCGACCTGCAATCCGGTGAGAATTGCGAGCGAGGCGGCAGATATTCGTTCGTCGCGATACGCCCGGACCAGCGTTACGGCGATGGCTAGCCATATTCCGAGAAATGCGAGCGTACCGATCAGTCCGGTGGTTGCCAACAACTCCAGATACTGATTGTGCGTCCTGTCGAAGACATCAGTTGTCAGGGGATAGATTCCCGGGTCGAGGTGAGCTGACCACGCGAGATTGTGGTTCTCGAGGCCATAGCCGAGCAGCGGCCGGTCCTTGAAGCCATCGATGGCAGCGCGCCATTGCATCGTTCGAGACTCGTCCTCGCCCGCGGGATTCGTAAGCGCGAGACGCTGGAGCACCGCTGGAGCAGTGCGCATCACTGCATTGGATGGGAACGCCCTGATCCCGACGGAAATGCCGACAACCAGAAGCGCCAGAGTGATCGCCGCCGCCGGGGCTATCCAGCGCCGTCGACGCGACGTGTGAAGAGCTGAAAAAATCACTGAGCCCGTCACCGCGCCCAATGCGAGGCCAATTATTGCGCTTCTGTTCTCGCCGTAAAAGAGCCCGAGGAGGTTCAGAGCGGCGGCAGCCAGGTAGAGCAACCGAAAACGAATGCTGGTCGACGCGAGATATCCCGCCAGCGCGGTCCCGAACAGAAGATACGCCGCCAGCAATCCCGAGTTGCCCACTGTAGAGGAGCTGGGAGAGAGCACCGAATCCAGACGTGCTCCTGACGCAATAGTCGAATGCTCGAGAATTGCGCTGATGCTGACGACGATGCTCACGCCGAGCGCAGCGTTGAGAACCCAGCTCCATTCCTCATCCCGCAGCACGCGCAGCAGCAGAAACAAGAGCGCGAGATGCAGCCATGCCCACACGCCGCCCATACGCTCGAAGTCTCCGAACAAGCTGTGCTCTCGAGCGGGTGAAAAGAGCGCTGACAAGAGCGCCGCGGCGACGAAGGCGATGATTGCCCAGAAAATCGGCTCGTAGCGAAGGTCCAGCTCTTCGTCGGCGAAGCACAACGCCCACACGAGCGCGAGAGATGCAAGTTCCACGACGCCGCGAAAGAAAATGTTCCTCGGTGCAACGTACGGGAAAAAGAAGCCGGCAGGCACAATTAGCGGGACCAGCAGCGACACGATGAGGAGGAGCAGAATCGCGAGTCGCCAGTTGGCAACGCTCGACAATCTCGTGAAAATTCGCAGGAAGCTGCGAACCTGGCGGTCGGGAACGCGTGAGCTGAACACGACTAGGCTTTACCCTTGGTGCTGAAAACCGGTGACGAACGGAACACGTCTTGCCCCCTTGAATTTACTCTCATTTCCGGCCCGACATGACTCGTTCAATCATCCTGCTCGCTCTCGTTTCAGTCCTCGCCGCCTGCTCCGTGTCGCAGGATCAGGAGGTTGCGCTCGGCAAGCAGAACGCCGAAGAAATCAACGCGCAGCTGCCAATCGTAACCGATCCGGAGATCAGCGGATACATCCAGGATCTTGGCGACTCGATTGCAAAGACAACCAGTCGCGCGGATCTCGACTGGCATTTCTACGTCGTGAACACGAAGCAGGTGAACGCCTTCGCTTTACCCGGCGGCTATATCTACGTCAATCGCGGGCTCATCGAGAGCGCAACCAAGCTGGACGAGCTGACCGGAACTCTCGGCCACGAGATCGGTCATGTGATTCAGCGCCACACGGTCAAGCAAATGCAGACGGCCGAGAAGGCGAACGTCGGGGTCGCGGTCGTGTGCACGCTTACCAGCATCTGCCATAGCGGACTTGCGCAGGCGGCCGTGCAGGTGGGAGGCACAGCTCTCTTCGCCAAACACAGCCGGCTCGACGAGCTGCAAGCCGATTCAGAGGGCGTGGTAAACGTGACGCGAGCTGGTTACGACCCGCAGGGAATCCCGGATCTATTCCAGGTCTTGTTGAAGGAGCGCCAGTATCAACCGACGGTCGTCGATGGATGGTTCGCGTCGCACCCGCTCGAGGAGACGCGCATCACGAGAGCGAAAGCGCTGATCGCGCAAATGAAACCGGATGCCTCGCGCAAGCTCGTCGTGGACGATCCGCAGTTCCACGCGTTCAAGACCCGCGTTTCCCAGCTGCCCCCGCCGCCACCCCCACGGCAATTGCCGAACGGGCAACCCTAACGCGAGGGGCGCCGGGACCGTATCGCGGACGGAATTCCCGGTCGTATCCCGCGTATCGGCCGTGTCGGTGCCGCTTCGCATCCCGTCGGTGTGGTCTGCGTCGTTCCCATCCGTCCGCATCTTCATGCCCGCGCTGGTATCCGACGTGTCGACATGCATGTCAAACGCTTCAGGCTGTTCGCCGGGGAGGCTATCTTCTCGGCGCGCAACCAGCGCGCGTGCCCGATATCTCTGAACAAACTGGTAGTTGTCTGACGACACTGGTGTCGCGCTCGTCGATTTCCCCGTTTCTACTACTTCAGACGCCTGTGCGAGAGCAATTGTCTCGAGCACAAAATCACGCACGGAGAGTCCGGCGCTCTCGATCGCGCGGCGTGTCCGTGGACTGGATTCGAGACGGGCGATGGCGCGGTCGACCGCGCTTCTGCCGGATGCCACACCCGACTGGAAGGCTGATCGGGGCAGGCCTTCCAGATTGTTTTGAGCTTCCTCCCAACGGGCGAAATTGTCCTCGGTCAGCCGGAAATCGACCGGGGTCGCCAGGGCTTCGCGCGCTTCGGGAGATCCGTTGCCGAGGATAAGTGACGATGCGAGGGGATCCGGCGGGGCATCGCTGCTCCGCTTGCAACCCGAAGCCATGACGAGGAGCGTGAGCGCGACAGCGCGTGACGGACTCAGATGCACCGGCCTCCCCTCCTTCCCAAAAAGCCCTTCTTGCCGCGGGCTTTCTCAATACAAGCTAACGAATCAGCTCTTGTGACGGAACGTGATGCGTCCTCTCGTGAGGTCGTATGGCGAGACTTCGAGAGTTACGCGATCGCCGGCGAGAACTCGAATGCGGAATCTCCGCATCTTTCCCGCGATTGTCGCGTGAACGTCGTGACCATTGTTCACCTGCACCCGAAACGTCGCATCTGGCAGCACTTCAGTGACCGTTCCTTCGAGCTCGATTGCTTCTTCTTTTGCCATAATCCTCCAGGTGTGTTGAGCAGTGACACCGAAATAAAAAGCGGGGCCGGCCTGGAGTTGTCCAGATCGGCCCCGCCCTTCTATACGGCGTTCAGCAAGCTGAGACTTAAGCGCCGAGCTTGGTTACGTTCTCTGCCGCCGGGCCCTTCTGACCCTGCACGACGTCGAATTCAACCCGCTCGCCCTCTGCCAACGACTTGAAGCCGTTGCCCTGAATGGCGGAGTGATGAACGAAGCAATCCTTCTGTCCGTTCTCGGGGGTGATGAAGCCAAAGCCCTTGGCGTCGTTGAACCACTTTACTTTGCCGGTGGTACGCATGTTCGGACATCCTCATTCAATTGTGTCGGAGTGCCGTGTGTGCGGTACCGAGCCGACTACTGTTTGTTCGCGGCCGAAATGGCCGCATTTGTTCGCCAGAAAACCAAAAAAGACCCGGCGACTTCCCAGGTCCCTCTACAGTTCGCTGGCACTGAAACGCAATCGTTGCGCGTCAGGGTAATAACGTAACCATTTAGGGCCTTGCCGTCAACAAAGATGCGGACTTACCAGCGAGTTCATCCTCCGGCTCGGCGAACTCCCGCAGGACGTCACGGTAAGTCTCGTAAACAGCGCTTGGGGCGGTTGAGCGCTCCCCGCTCACCATGGACTTCAACATGAGGGCGTTGGCGACCGCTTTGCCCTTGTAGTGGTTGTTGGTGATTACATAGGTCTCTCGCGCGCCCGGATCGCTGGCGAGCTCCTCTGCCCGCTCTGCCCAGGGCTTCAGCTCATCGGCGCGGTAGAGGTAGTTGTAGCGCTGTTCCACCGGAGCTTTCTCCCGAAACCAATCCTTGTAGTTCCGGCCATGCACCCGGATGTATCCGACGTGGGACGTAAGGTGGGCGGTCGGTCCGATTGAATCGTGGTACAGTGGTTGGTCGATGTTCACGAACCCGACCCCTTCTTCCTCCAGCGTTCGCAGGAATTCGGGAACCAGCCATGACTCGTGGCGGACCTCGACTACCAGTGGGTAAAGGGAGAATGTCCGAACCACATCATCGAGCCATTCCCGATTCGGCTCAGTATGTCGAAAGCTCCATGGAAACTGGAGCAGGACTGCACCGAGTTTCCCTGATTCCATCAACACGTCGAATCCGGGGCGCACCTGATCCACCTCCGCGGTGGTCCACGCTTTGGCTCGCTCGTGAGTGAATCGCTTCCACAGTTTGGCCGTGAAACGGAAATTCGCGTTGTCTTCCACCCTTCGCACCCAGCTGCTGCTAGTCGTGGCGAGCGGTGGCCCGTAGAAGCTCGAGTTGACTTCGACGGCATCGAAAAACCGGGAGATGTATCGAAGCTGGTCGAAGCGCGGCGGCTTGGGCCGGGGATACACAGTGCCGTCCCAATCCTTGTACATCCAGCCCGCTGGCCCGAACCGGAGCTTCCCTGCTTTCGGAGCTGTGTCGCCCGAACCGCTGCCTGGTCTTCCCGCTTTTCGCAACCTCATGGTCGACTGCAAATGCTTGTTCAGTGCCACGGCGGATGGCAGACGAGGATGCCGGAGGCAGTAGCCGGGAGCGTCAAGCATCCGCATTATCTACGACGCTATGTCTTACGCATTTCACACGGTGGACGTATTCACGGATTGCCTGCATGGCGGAAATCCGCTGGCAGTAGTTCCGGACGCGCGCGGGCTCTCGGACCGGCAGATGCTCGCGATAACGCGCGAGTTCAATTACTCGGAGACCGTGTTCGTCCTTCCGCCCGAGGTGAAAACCAACACCCGTCGCATTCGCATCTATACCCCCGCCGGCGAGATTCCCTTTGCCGGACATCCGACCGTTGGATGCGCATTCGTGCTAGCGTCCATCGGTGAGATAAAGCTGAATGGTGACGAGACGCGCGTTATCCTCGAGGAAGGCGTCGGTCCGGTTTCCGTTCTGATTCGTGCGAAAGGCGGGAAACCGGTATTCACCCAGCTCACTGCGGCGCGCCTGCCGGAGATCAACGACCCTCCGCCTCCGCCGGAAACGCTGTGCGAGATTCTTTCGCTGGAGCCGAGCCACATCGTCGCCGATGACATGATCGAGCCGGAAGCTGTGTCGTGCGGACTTCCGTTTCTATTCATTCCGCTCAAGAAGCCGGAGATGCTGTCCTGGGTGAAAGTCGATACGCTCAAATGGGAGCAGGCGCTTCGCGATTACTGGGCGCCCGAGATGTTCGTTTTCAGCACCGATGACTGGAGCAACATCTTCGAGGGCGGGCACATCAGCGCACGAATGTTCGCTCCGGGGGTCGGCATCGCCGAAGATCCGGCAACGGGCAGCGCGTGTGCCGCTCTGGCCGGATTCCTTGGTCTCCGCTCAGAGAAGCGCGACGGGACAGTGCGCTGGACGGTGGATCAGGGCGTCGACATGGGCCGACCGAGCAGGCTCGACCTGGAGGTCGATCTCAAGCGCGGCCAGCTCGAGGCGATTCGCGTGGGCGGTGCCTCTGTACTCGTGAGCTCAGGAGAGCTCCACATCGAAGGCGAAGCCTAGCTCGGACCTCTCCAGGCGCGTCTGTCGCCGGGGGCTTTCGGGGGAGTAGCAACGCGCTGCGAGTAGTCGGTCAATGCGACAACCACCAGCACGACGACTCCGATGGCCAGGAAAAAGTTTCGCGCGGCACCGTCCTGCGCGAACCCGAAAACCCACGGCGCTCCAAGGACGAATACTCCGGCGAGCAGCTCGATCGCGCCGTGGATTCTGAAAGGAATCCACTTGAAGAAGCCGAGCGGAAAGTCCGTGCACCCGGTCATCAGCAAATGGATTCCGGAGATCCAGTATGCGACGGCGGCTGCAGTTCCGTGAAACCCGAACACCATCGGCGCGTTCAGAAAGGCCGCCACCGTCGCGTAATCGAGCACGCCGTGTACGCGCGCCGACACCGGCTTTGTCACGCTGACCCCAGCCTCAGCAGAGTATCCGCGTTGCCGGGAGTCTCACTCCTTGACTCTACTCGAGATAGTGATAGAGGCCGAACAGCGCCATCCCGGCGCCGCCGATGATGATGATCGTTCCAGCGGTGTCTCCAATGAGCGCGCCGGCAATCATTGCGCCCACTCCGACAGCCATGAGCGCGACATCCTGACCCTGATGTCTCTGCACGAGCGCCGTGGATGCCACTTTCGTCGATGCGTCGACTTTCGCCTCACTTACGCGAAACCCGACTGCAGCCGATTGAATCGTCGGACCCTGTGGCTTGAGGAAAGGAGATTTCTGCGCGCTGGACGTAGCGGGCAGCACAGCGAGAGCACACAAGCTTATAGCCAGAAAGCGCATTTCGTTTCTCCGTTGAGGGCAGGCAGAAATTTCAGTCGCGAAGACGCGACGCGTCTCAGGATTTCCGCCTTTGCGAAGCCGATTCCGGCAATAAGCGTGCGCGAACGTACATTGCGCGCCGCGCGAAACGGTCTGCTATCGCTCCTCGGCTCTACGGTAACGCCCGCGATCCCGGTTGGGAATGTCCACCTTGCCGGTCACTGCGGTGTACTCGATGCTCCCGCTGCCCTTCGACTCGACCTTGAAATCGCGGCCGACTTTGTTGACATCGATCTCGCCAGACCCGTCGTTCTGAACGACCACCGAGCCGCGAATGTCAGTCGCGAATATGCTTCCAGACCCGTCGCTCTCCACCGTAAAAGATCCCGTCACGTTGCGAACATCGATGTCGCCGGAGCCGTCGTTGACTGTAACGTCTCCACCGACATTCTCGATCAGGAGGTTGCCGGAGCCGTCCGTGATGTGAACGGTGCCCGCTGCGCCGACGACGGAGAAATCACCGGACCCATCGCTTGCGTCGAGCGAGCCGACGTTCAGCACCTTCGAGTCACCGCTTCCGTCCGATATATCCGCATTCATGCCTTGCGGCACATGAATAACCAGATCGAGTGCGCCGGACGAGTTACTGTCGTCCCGCCAGTTCTCCTCGGGGATGTCGGCCTTGATGAACACCACATCGCCTCTCCGCTCCGCGATGAGCTTGATGTGGCTCAGATACTGTTGTGAAGAGGCGCGAGCAGTTCCACTCACCTCGACCTGCTTGAGGCCGGCCTTGCCCTCCACGCGAAGACTGCCGGCGCCGGCTTCGACTTCCACCAGCCGTGCGCCCGACGCGTCGACAACGGCGTTCCGCGGTGCCGTGTAGGCGTTGGACCATTGGGCGTGCGCGGTAGATCCTATTAGAAATGGTGCCGCCGCGAATGCGGCTCCCCGTATCTGTCGCTTCATTGATGACTCCTCTCGGGTGTGACGGGGTTAGACAGCCCTTTTTCCCCTACGGTTTGAAGCGAGTGTTGTTTCAGGACTGCCCGACGAGTGCTAGCCCAGTGGCGGCCCGCGAATTAGACTTTCCGCAGTATCCCACTGGAGCTGAGGTATGCCTGCTCGCCTGAAGACTTGGATGTTGGGCGCCACCGCACTTGTTGCGGCTTCTGCTGTCATGGAAGGACAGCAGACCTCAGTCGCCGCGCCCGCTGATCCTGGTCCCCGCGTAAACCATGTCGCTCCTGACTTTGCGCTTGGCGGCGCGACGCGGTACGGGTTGCTCAAGACACCTGTTCGGCTCTCGGACTATCGCGGGCGCACGGTGGTTCTCGCATTCTTTTATCAGGCGCGAACCAAGGGCTGAACGATCCAAATGGAGGCGTACCGTGATCAGTACGCCACGCTCTTCAATAACGGCCGCAACGTCGCCGTAATCGGCATCAGCGTCGATGCCGACACTACGCTGGCCTCATGGGCGCGCGACGAAGACTTTCCGATCGTGTTCGCCAGCGATCCCGGCAGCAGGGTTGGACAGCTTTACGGCGCTTACGACGTCAAGAACAAAGTGGACAATCGGTCGCTCTTCGTCGTGGGACCCGACGGCCGCATCGCCTACGTGACGAAGCCGTTCAAGGTCCTGACTCCGTCGGCGTACACGGATCTCGCGGCAGTCGTCGATAGTCTCGCTCCGCCACCAAAGCCGGATTCAGCGAAATAAGAAAAGCCGCGGATAAATCCGCGGCTTTTTGTTTCAGCAGGTCGCCCTGCTAGAGTGCCTTCTTCAACGCCGCATCGAGATCCTGATTTCCCCCCAGTCCCGTGTAAACCACTTTCCCGGTCTTGTCGAGGACAACCACGTAAGACGTAGCTGGTGCATCGAAAGCGCCGGCGGCTTTTCCTTCGGTGTCGTAGAAGGTGTCGTGAGGCAGCGGATGCGCGGCGAGAAATCTCCGGACTCTTTCCGGCGACTGATTTATCGCCACCGCCAGTGCGACGAACTTGACCCTCTTGCCGTATTTCTTCTCTACGTCGAGAAGCGTAGGCATCAGCTCGCGGCAGTTCGGGCACCACGTCGCCCAGAACTCGATCAGCATCGGTGTCTTGCCAATGTATTGGCCGAGGTCGACCGGTTTTCCATCGAGTGCGCGGACCGTGACGACCGGCGCTCGACTACCGACCTCTATGCCGAGGTCCTGGGCGAATGCGGGACGGACGACAAACAAACCCGTCGCGATGGCGGCGCCGAAAGACAATCCCTGGACCAACCTGCGTGCTGCAAAAACCATTGACGATTTATCCCGGTGGGTAAAGGTGCCTAGATGAGAAGCTGGCCCATCTGCACAAGGTAATACTCCGCTACGGCCAACATGATCAGGGCAAACAATCTCTTCACCCACACCATCCACTCGCCGGCTCTCGGAAGCCGGGCAAGAGTGCCGCTGAAAAGTCCGACGACCATCAACAGCGTGCACATCCCCAGTGAGAACACGAACAGATAGATGAAGCCGAGAACCCCGCTCTTGGTAGCAGTCACCCAGGTGAGCACAGCGGCCATCACCGGCGCGGAGCATGGTGCGGCGACGAGCCCTGAGGCCGCGCCCATGACGAACACGCCGTAGAGACTCCCACCGTCGCCGGCGTTTGACGCACGCGTCAGAAGCCACGTCGGCACCCGCACCGGAATGACGTCGAGCGACGCGAGCGCGGCGATGATCAGGAGATTCGCCATCGCGAAGTAAACCCACGGATTCGTGCTGATCGATCCAAACAGGGTTCCGGTGAGTCCGGCGAACAGACCAACGGACGCATACGCGAGGGCGAGGCCGAGCACGTAGGTGAACGTAAGTAGTACGGTGCGCGAGCGTGCTCGCGGCGCCTCGCCTACCGAGCTGCCTCCGACGATCGCCGCGGTGATAGGAATCATTGGATAGATGCAGGGTGCAAGGCTCGTCAGCACCCCCGCGATGAAGAGCACCGGCAGAGCGGTAAGGGGGCTCGACGAGAGCTGTGCTGAGATGTGCGAGAAATCCACGATCGCCCGGGATGCGAAAGAGGGATGCTATTTCCGCGCATCCCTCTTCGCAATGATGCCCCTGCCTTACTCGGACCTACTTCTTCGTCAGCAGCTGCTCGAACAAGTCGAGCGCTCGAGGGTCTCCCGACTGGCCGAGCCAGAATAAAGCCTTCTTCCGGATCTCGGGATCCTTGTTCGTTTTAGCGACAGCGATCAGTGCCGGCACTCCTTCATCGTGCGGACGCTGCGACAAGGCGAACACGGCCTGCTCTCGAACCTCGCGGTCGACGCTGTTGTCGAGAACGAGCGAGTTGAGATTTGCGGTGGCCGCGTCACCCGCTGCCTGGCCGAGCCAGAACACGGATTGCGTTCGGCTCTCGCGAGGCAGGTCGGGATTACGCGCAATTTTTATGAGCGTGGGCCAGATCTCCGCGCTGTCCGCTATCGTCGCCGGAAAGATCGCTTTTCTTCCAATGCTGCCTCTGTCGGTCTGCACAATCGAGAGCAGATAATCCGCGGCTTCCCGAGCTGGAACGGTTCCGAGGTCAACGACGTCGGACCCCGCTGGGCGCCAACGGCCGCCGACATAGAACCTCAAGTCGGCCAGCTCTCCGCCGCGCCGAGCGATCACGACGCGAGCGGGTCCCATACTGCAATCATTCTCCCATTCCACGTCCGGCGAGTTATCCCAGCTGTCGCCCCAGGTTGTTCTTCCTCGACCATTCGAGGATCTGATCGAGTTTCCACTGCCGCAGATACCCGGCCTCGCTGCGAAAGTCATGCGAACCGTTCCGTTGGAGACGCGAGCGACCTTGCTCGCGATGCTCTGTGCCATCCCACCAGGCGCGATGGCGACCAGAGCCGCGAGGACGACTGCTGTCGTCCCCGCTAGCGATGTCAGTTGGTGTTTTGTCATCTGTTGATCAGATCGAGGAGAAACTGCTGCACGCGAGGATCGCGCGACTGGCCGAGCCAGAAGATTGCCTTCTTGCGCAGCTCCGGGTCTTTCTCGTTTTTGGCGATGTCGAACAGCTTGTCCATCGCTGTCCGGTCGCTCTGACGCTGCGAGAGAACGAATATCACCTGCTCCTTCATCTCGCTGTCGCCCATTTGGTCGTACAGCTTCGACAGCTCCGGAATTGCCACACCGGACTGACCCGCCCAGAAGAGCGCCTTCTTGCGCAGCTCAATGTCTTCCTTCGGATTGACAGCGATGTTCATCAGCCACTGCTCGTTTCCCGCGCCGCGCTGCTGGGAAAGCGAGAAAAGAACTTTCTCCCGCAGGTCCTGATTCGTGAGCCGCGAGTAGAGATTGCGGAGGAATTCCGTGTTCTCCGTGGAGCGGCGCTGTCCCAGCCAGAAGATCGCCTTCTCACGAAGGTCCGCGGACTCCGTATCGCGCATCGCGAAGTCCCGCAATGTCTGCTGTGCCCTCGGCTCGTTCTGCTGCGAGAGAGAGAAAAGCGCCTTCTCCTTGATGTTCGCGTCGCTGTTGCCCTTGAGAATCTCTTCGAGCAGTCCAGTCGAACCCGGAACCTGCGAGAGCCAGAACACTGCCTGCTCACGAACCTCCTGATCCGGATCGGTGCGCGCCACGTTCATCAGGATGGTAGCCGTCTGATCCGTGTGCTTCTGGGATACGAGGAAAACAGCCTTGCGCCTGAGAGCGACTGAGCACGGGTCGCGACGCGCGAGAACCTTTTGCAGAATCGGCATCGCGCGATCGGCATCCATCTGAAGGAGCGCGTTGAGCGCGGCAATGCGGTCGTCGCTATCCTCATCGGCATCGGGCGAGCAGTTCTTTCCCTGCACGCCCGGTGTTGTCAGCCTCTGGTCAGCCGATGGGTCGGTGCCGCCTTCCGCCGTACTTCCTATTGATGCCGCGCACGACTCGTCACCGCGCTTGGCGAGCTCGCCGCATACGCGGGTCTGGAGCAGCGCCCCGTCCTTCTTCGCGATCGCGGGATAGCGCTGACTGAGCTGACTCAGGCGAGCACGCGCGGCTGCAAGATCGTCGTCGCTGCCGCTCCGATAGAGCGCGAACGCCTCGTAGTACAGTGCCTGCCCGGCGTACTCCGACTGCGGGTAGCGCTCGGGAATCCGGTGAAAGATCTCGGCGGCGCGCTTGTAGTCGCCGCGCGATAGTGCTT
>DATCPG010000085.1:0-8256 GCA_036570225.1 Gemmatimonadaceae bacterium
GAACAACCTTGCCGCGGCGTACATCCAGAACAAGGAATACCCCAAGGCGTTTCCGCTCATCGACAAGCTCGTCGCGATGGATCCGAGCAATCCCGACAACCCGCTGCTGTACGCCTTCGCCTACCAGGGCATGTACAGAGGCACGAAGGACAAGAAGCTGCAGAAGCTCTACACGGACTCGCTCGTATACTGGAACGCCAAGTCCGAGAACGCGCCGGTCAAGCTCGCCGTGACCGAGTTCACGCGCCGGCCAACCGAAACGACCGTCGGCGGTACGATCGAGAATCGCGGCACGACCGCGAAGACATATACCGTGAATATCGATTTGCTCGACAAGAATGGAACCGTCGTCGACACGCAGACTGCCACCGTTGGCCCCGTGGCGCCAAAGAGCACCGGGAACTTCAGGATCACGTCAGCAAAGGGCGGAGTCTACGGGTATAGATACAAGCCTTTGACTTAAGATCACGAGCTTCGTGGCAGCATGAGTGGATCGGCGTCGACGAGCGCGCCGAGTATCCAGAACAGCTTTCCATCGAACCAGAAAATCGCGACTTGTCCGAGCTCGCGGGCGAGATCGAGTGCCGTCTGTCGGGGCATTGTGACCGCGACGCTGCACTCGCAGTGAGAGCGGTCCGGGGAGCAACAGTCCACATGCACGAAAGGGTATCCCATGGAGCTCAATCTTCGATCGAGCTCCTGTTTGCGCCGCTCGTTTTCCGCCGTGGAAAGATCTCTTCCTTCCGGGTCGAAGGCTGTGACAATCGCGAACGCTCGCTCGAGCCCCACCGCTCTCAATTCCGCGAGCGCAGATTCGGATGGAATCGTTCGCAGATCGATCTCCACCGGAGGGCGTGTCGCAAACGTCAGTACCGTCTCGGGGTACAGGGGCCAATCGGGATCGCGCTGATCCGGTGTATCGTTCATGGCGGACTCCGAGTACAAGGTTCGCACCACGAATCTCCGTCAGTCACAATGCAGAACTGGTACGCTCTTTGACCTGTTGGTGCGCGTGAAACCGCACCAGATATGGCCGGATCGACTCGACCTGATTCGTCACGGCGAATCCGCGGGCAACGTCGCGCGCGATGCCGCCCTCAAGGCCGGCGAGGCGATGATCGAGCTCGATGTTCGGGATGTCGATGTCCCACTCTCGGAGCTCGGACAGCGCCAGGCGATTGCGCTGGGTCGCTGGTTCGGGGCCCTGCCGCCAAAAGAGCGTCCGACCGTCGTGCTCACGTCTCCCTATCTGCGCGCACGACATACCGCGGGGCTCATCGTCAAGACGGCCGGAATGGCCGCGGACAGTTATTCGCTCATCGTCGACGAACGGTTCCGCGAGAAAGAATTCGGGATTCTGGACCGGCTCACCGCAGTCGGGATTCGTGAACACTATCCTGAACAGGCCGAATTCAGGCGACTGCTCGGCAAGTTCTATCACCGTCCGCCCGGAGGCGAGAGCTGGTGCGACGTCATACTTCGTTTACGCAGCGCCACAGAGATGATCTCGCGCGAATACTGCGGCGAGCGAGTAGTGGTTGTCGGTCATGCCGTCGTTGTGTTGTGCATGCGATACATCCTCGAGCACATGACGGAGGCGGAGCTGCTCACAGTCGACAAGAAGGCCGAGCTCGCGAATTGCTCGGTCACATCATACGAGTACGATGAGACACTAGGTCATCGCGGGAGCTTGCGTCTCAAGCTTTACAATTTCGTTGCGCCCCTCGAAGAGGGGGGCGCCCCCGTGACATCCGAGCCGGACGCCAGTGTCGGCGCGCGCTAGCAAGCGTCCCGTACCCGTCACAGCCGCACTGCTTCGACGTTGGTCGATTCCGCAGCCGGGCGGAGATGCGGATAAGCAGGATCGCGGCGTCGCCATGATCGCTGGTGGTGCCGTAGAGGTTCCTGGGGCGCTGCTGCTTTCGGGCGTTGCCGCTTTGCGCGCAGGCGCGGGAAAACTTCAGCTCGCTGGGCCGCGCAGTGCCGCGACAGCGCTTGGCGTTGCGCTTCCTGAAGCGCGGGTCTTTTCGCTGCCTGAGACTGGCGATGGATTCCTCGACAAGAAAGCCGGCCTCCGTGTCGCGGAATGCGCCGGTCAGGCCAATGCGATCCTCATCGGTCCGGGAATGCTCGGCGAGGATGCGATCCTCAGCTTCATGGAGGCTCTGCTTCCACGGCTGGGGGGGAAACAGATCGTGATCGATGCGATCGCATTGAGTGCTCTCCGCGGCGGCCGCTTTCGATTCACGGAGGACATGCAAGTCGTTCTCACGCCGAATCCCGCCGAGATGGCGCAGATCACCGGCGCAACGAAGGAATCGGTGGAGTCGGATCTCCGGGGCGCTGCGATGACGGTTGCAGAAGATCTCAACGCAGTCGTAGCGCTCAAGGGGCCGCAGACTTTCATCGCTACGCCCTATGGGGAGGTCTTCCGTTATTCGGACGGAGACGTCGGGCTGGCGACATCCGGATCGGGCGACATACTCGCGGGAATTCTTGTCGGATTGCTGGCGCGGGGGGCGACGCTCGATCAGGCAGCAGTGTGGGCCGTTTATCTGCATGGCGCCGCTGGAAATCGTCTCCAGCGACGGATGGGACCGATCGGATTTCTGGCGAGAGAGTTGTCCGACGAAGTACCAGCACTGATGAATTCCCTGGGTGCGCGCCGAGGGTAGAGCGCTCTTCCCCGTTCCCGCTTCCCTCTTCCCCGAATCAGATCTTCAGCGCGTACACCGGGTTTGTAGGCGTCGTTGGCGTGTCGCGACGTCGTACGGTTTCGCCGGACGGAGCTTTCATCGGAAGCGTGAGGACAAACGTCGTTCCAGCCCCTATTCTGCTGGCGACCGTTACGTCACCACCGAGAAGCCTGGCAAGTTTTCTCGTCACGCTCAAGCCCAGCCCCGTACCGCCCGTCTTTCTCGTCGCCATCTGCTCCGCCTGCCAGAAGGGCTCGAACACGTACTCGATGTTCTCTGCGGCAATCCCGACACCGGTATCGGCGATGCTGACTTCGAGCACGCCGTTGCTCACCGAGCATCCGAGATCAACTTCTCCTTTGTCCGTGAACTTTATTCCGTTCGAGAGAAGATTCACCAGCATCTGCCGCAATTTTGTGCCGTCGGTCTGAATCGACTGGTCCTCGCTCATCAGATTCACGACGAGCTTCAGGTTCTTTGCACTCGCCATCGGTTCGACGAGCGCGGCCGCATCGCTCAACGTGTGATTCACCGACATCGATTCCCAGCGTACCCTCTCACGCCCGATGTCGACGCGCGCGAACGTGAGGATTTCATCGATGAGGCCCAGCAGATGGTGGGCGCTGGCGTTGATTCTACCGAGCTGCTGGCGCTGCAGCTCCGTCACTGGTCCGGTGATTCCATCGGAGAGAAGCTCTTCGTAACCCATGATCGCGGTGAGCGGTGTGCGCAGCTCGTGCGACATCACCGCCAGAAAGTCCGTCTTGCTGTTGTTCGCTCTCTCCGCCTCTGCGCGCGCGGCTTCTGCTTCGCTGCGCGCGTACTCGGCGTGTGCCCGGGCTTCCTTCTCGAGCGCAAGGAGGTCTACTCTCTCCTTGTCGGTGTCGCGTAGCACTCGCGCTGACCAAAGCACCAGTCCTACGAATGTGAGAATGCTGGCTACCGCGAAGAGCGACACGCCGAACTCGGTTTCATACAGCCCGGCGGATTCTCCAGCCAGACGAATGATGCCGAGGGCGATGGGCGCGAGCAGTGCTGCCGGCAGAAGCCTGCGAGTGAGGACTCCCGCTGGGCCTTCATCCATCAGAAGAGCAGGAACTCCCCGATCCCGGACCGCGAAAATGATTCCGACCCCAAGAATCAGGTGAGCAATCGCAGTGGGAAGCGCCATGCCCGAAGACTGGGAGACAGCGTACATACCCCGAACGCCAAACACATAACCCAGTATCGCGACGAGCGCGATCAGCAGGGCAGGAGTAGCAAACATTTGCGCGCGCAGATCGCGCTTCCGGCGGTCGTGCGGAATGAAAAGAAGCGCGAGCGAATAGAGGAGAAGACTTCCGGCGCTGTTTATCGCTATGCGGCCTGGCTGGGTCCAGCCTGCCCGCGTTACCTGTTTGCCGAAAAGCAGAAGATCGAATCCGGATTCACTGCCCCGGATGTACTCGTAGAAAGTCAGGACCGCGATTGTAGCGACGAGAGCGGCGAGCGTCTGCTGAACTCCTTCTGTCGTCGGGGTCTGGTTCGGACGCAGGGCGACAACGAGCGACGATCCCGCGAGGGTGAAGCACAATGCTGTGAGCGGAATCATTGGGATCCCGCCCGGCTTCCACTCTGTGATAATGGGAAAATTGAATGCCCAGCCGGCAAAGACGAGGACACCAACGATCGCGACAATGGTGCCGGCCACAATGGGCACCCGCTCGAAAAAGCCGATTGAGGACCTGCGACGGCCCGATGGGCTCAATGCAACTTCCCTGGGATTTGCCATGTTACGCTTCGGACCGAAAAACCTATTCGGGAAACTCGTTCAGTGCAATTCTACCACGGGATGGCTTTTCGGCCACTGGACTCTTCGGGTGACGGCCATATCATTGCATGAGTTGACGCTGCCCTCCTCTCTATGATTTCACCGCGGCTCGCTGCCCCAGTCCGTCCATCGAAGGACGACATCGCGCATCTCCTTACCGAAGCGCGAGATCGAACCCTGTTGCTGATATCCGGTCTGTCCGACGAAGACATGCACTTGCAGCACGATCCACTGATGAGTCCGATCATCTGGGACGTCGGGCACATCGCGCACTTCGAGGAGCTCTGGCTCACTCAGAATCTGGACGGCCCAATCGAGTTTTCGGAAATGCCCGGGCTGTACAACCCCTTTGAGCATCCACGCGCCACGCGGGCGTCGCTGGCGCTTCCGACGCTGTCGCAGATGAAGGCACGGCTGGAAGAGATACGTGAGCGCGTCCTCGACCGTCTCGATCGGCTCGAGTGGAACGATGACAACCCGCTCCTCGAGGGTGGGTACGTCTACAACATGGTCCTTCAGCACGAGTACCAGCACAACGAGACCATCCTTCAGACGCTGCAGCTCAAGAAGGGCGACGCATACAATCCGCCTCTCTCAAAAGCGTTTCCGCGGCGTCCGCTCAGCGCCGGTGGAATGGTTGCATTCCCCGGCGGTCGAGTCAGCATTGGTACGAGAGACCGAAGCGCTGCGTACGACAACGAGCGCCCCATTCACGAAATGGATCTGAACCCGTTTCTCATCGACCGCAGTCCGGTTACGAACGGCCGCTACCTCGATTTCATCGCCGACAAAGGCTACCAGCGTACTGAGCTATGGTCGGATGCAGGCCGGAAGTGGCTCGCCGAGTCGGACGCGATTGCGCCCAGGTACTGGAGCCGCGACGGTGACGGATGGCTCAGCCGCTCGATGAACGTCACTCGTCCCGTCGACGCTACGCGTCCCGTCTGCCACGTCTGCTACTTCGAGGCGGAGGCATTCGCGAAATGGGACGCCAAGCGTCTGCCGACAGAATTCGAGTGGGAAGCCGCCGCGTCCTGGGATCCTGCGATGCAGAGCGCGCGCAAATTTCCGTGGGGTGAGTCCGACGCGAGCTCGGCCACCGCGAACATTGATCAGCTTTCGTTCGATGTCGCCCCGATAGGCACTTACGACAGCGGCGTGTCTCCGATCGGTTGTTACGGAATGATCGGAGATGTGTGGGAATGGACGTCGACCGATTTCAATGGCTATCCGGGATTCGAGAGCTTCCCGTACAAGGAATACTCAGAGGAATTTTTCGGATCTGATTACAAGATCTTGCGTGGAGGATCGTGGGCGACCAGACCGGGCGCGATCCGGAGCACGTTTCGCAACTGGGACTATCCGATAAGGCGGCAGATTTTCAGCGGATTCCGCTGCGCGCGGGACGCATGAAGGCGAAATATTCCGCTGATCTCGTCGGCGAGACGCCCCCATACACGGTCCACCGTTCGCGACAGCAGATGCTGCACGACGTTCGGCAAGGTCTGACCACCGTACCGAAGCAACTTTCGCCAAAATATTTCTACGACGAGCGTGGATCCGAGCTGTTCGAGGAGATCACCCAGCTTCCCGAATATTATCTCACGCGCGCTGAGCGGCTCCTGCTGGAGAAGAAAATCCCTGAGATCGTTGCGTCGGTTCGCCCGTGTTCGCTCGTGGAGCTTGGTGCCGGTAGCGCGACAAAGACGCGAATTATTCTCGACGCAATGCGCGAGAGTGGGTGCGCCGAATGCTACGTGCCGATCGATGTGAGCAAGGAGTTTCTGGAGGCGACAGCCGTTCAGATGCAGACGGACTATTCCACAGTTCGGATCACACCGGTCGTCTCCGACATCACGGAGCCCTTCACTCTTCCTCCAGTAGCGAGTCCCACCTTGGTGGCATTCCTCGGAAGCACGATCGGCAACTTCCCGCGCGAAGAAGCAGTACGTCTGCTTTCGCACATCGCCAGCGCCATGGGACCGTCCGATCGTTTTCTCCTTGGCGCCGATCTGGTGAAGGATCCGGCAGTCATAAATACGGCATACAACGATTCGCGGGGCGTGACAGCGGCATTCAATCTCAACCTGCTCGAGAGGCTGAACCGGGAGCTCGGCGCCAATTTTCCGGTGAAGGACTTCGAGCACCGCGCATTCTATAGTAGCGAGCACCGTCGAATCGAGATGCATCTCGTGGCACGCAAGGTACACACGGTAGTCATTCCGGAAATTGGCGATGTCAGCTTCAAGGAAGGCGAGACGATCCGCACGGAGCTGAGCTACAAGTACGATCGCGCGACGCTGGAGGATATCCTCAAGGCTTCGGGGCTGGCCATGGAGAAGTGGATGCCCGCGGATGACGGCGCGTTCGCCCTCGCACTCGCTCACGCGGAGAGCTGACCCGGCACCGTGAGCCTTACAGAGGCACAGCTGTTGGAGGACATCCGACAGCGCTTGTTCTCACCATTGAAATCGAACACTCCGCGCGCCGTCGGCGTGGAGATCGAGCTCATTCCGGTTTACGCCGAAACGCGCCGGCGTGCGCTGCCTCGAAGTGGTGAGACGCCGTCTACCGCGGACATCATCTCGCGTCTGGGGCAGCGGCACCAGTGGGTGGAGAAATCAGTCGAGGGCGATCCACCATCGTGGGAGCTTCCAGATGGAACACGAATCTCCTTCGAGCCGGGCGGTCAGATCGAGATCAGCAGCACCCCGCACGCGACCGCGTCATCCGTGATAGACTCGACCCAGGCTCTCGTTACGTTGCTCCAGGCAGCGATGGCAGCAGAAGGCATCGAGCTGCTCGCGCGGGGTGTCGATCCCTATAACGACATCGATGCGGTTCCTTTGCAGCTGCACCGCGACCGCTACGAGCGCATGACTCGCTACTTCGAGTCGATTGGGCCGTCGGGCGTCCGAATGATGCGACAGACCGCTTCGCTGCAAATCAATCTCGAGCGGGGCGAGGATCCGCGAAAACGGTGGACTCTTCTCAACGCGCTTGCGCCGTATCTGGTAGCGCTGTTCGCCAACTCCCGGAACTACGCTGGCGAACTGACCGCGCACGCCAGCCTCCGTGCGCATCTCTGGCGCACTCTCGACAATTCGCGGACCGGACTGCCGTGCGACGTCACGGAACCCTCCGTCCGTTATTTGGCTTTCGCACTCGATGCGAAGGCGATGCGTAGCAGTGATGGGAAAGTGCCATGGCTCACCTTCCGGGAATGGATGCGCGTTGGGAGTCTTACCGAAGAGGATTGGATGTTTCATCTGTCGACACTCTTCCCCGAGGTGCGGCCGAAGGAGTTCTTCGAGATTCGGTCCGCAGACGCGATCGACATCGGGCAGATCGGGGCCCCGGTCGTGTTCGTTACGGGTATCGTCTACGACGATGAGAGCTCGGCAGCAGCGACCAAATTGCTCGGGGCGCCGAGCGAGCCGTTGCTCGAGCGCGCCGGCCAGCTAGGCATGACTGACCCATGGATTGCCAAAGTTCTGCCGCGTTTGATCGAGATCGCGCTCAATGGCGCCGAGCGAATGGGCACCAACTACTTTGGAGAACCGCACCTCGCTGTAACCCGCGAATACTTTGCGCGAGTGCTTGCGGCCAACGACATTTGAGTCGATGACAGGCCTATTTTACCGAGCATCCGTTGCGGCAGTTGTTGTCGCCGCACTTGTTGCCGCCGGACAGGCGCGCGGCCAGACCGCGCCTCCGACTGTGAGCGTGGGCTTTGGCGTCGATACCAAC
>DATCPG010000086.1:0-8907 GCA_036570225.1 Gemmatimonadaceae bacterium
ATTTCATTCCGCGGGACTGCACTCCGTGCTCGAGCCAGCTGCGTTCGGCGCTCCCGTCCTGTTCGGGCCGCGGCACGACAAGAGCCGTGATGCCCGCAAGTTGATCGAGGCGGGAGGAGGCGCGGCCGTCACCGGCGCGGCTGACTTGTCACTGAGGCTGAACGACTGGCTTGGCTCTTTGTCCGCGCGCGATTCCGCGGGGGAACAAGCGCGGTCGATGGTTCAGGAGGGAATCGGAGCCGCCGAGCGCTCCTTTGCGCTGGTCAGCGCGTTACTGGATCGGTAAGAACCGGAGCCGGATGGACCGGCGGCCGATAACCAACCGCGTTCGCGCTCGGCTTGTGGACAAAAAATCCCTGCACGAGATGGACGCCAAGTGACTTCACCATGTCGTACTCTTCCTTGCGCTCGACGCCCTCGGCGATGACCATCGCTCCGTGCTCGTTGGAGAAGCGAACCATCGTCTCGACCAGGTTCTGCTTGATGAAGTTCTGATCGATGCAATTGATGAGGGACATATCGAGCTTGATGAAGTCGGGCTCCAGGTTGGCGATCGAGCCAAGACCCGCGTACCCGCTTCCAGCATCATCGACGGCGAAGCGGTAGCCCTCGTCGCGGAACTCCTTCAGGCGCCCGCGAAACTTCGGGTAGTCCTTGATGGCGGTGCGCTCTGTGATCTCGATCACGACGCGCGTCGGATCTTTCACGTTGAGCGTTTTCACGTCGAATGACGGATCCGCGAAATCCGCCGGGTCGACATTCATGAACAGGAGCTCGCCGTCCTTGAGGAGCTTCCCCATCCCTTCGATCGCGCGCTCACGACACAGCCGGCTCAGATCCCAGATCAGATCGGACTGCGCCGCGATCTCGAACATGACCTCTGGGCTTCGCATGCTGCGCATGTTTCCACGGGCGAGCGCTTCGTAGCCGAAGACCTTCTGGTTGTCGGTGATGACAATCGGATGGTACTCGATATAGAGCCCGCGATTGCGCAGCGTTTCGCGGAGATCGGCGACTTTCTTTGCCTGCTCACGGTGCTCCAGGCTCTTCGACGCGTTCGCGGCTTCGCGCATCCCGCGATAGATCTGTCTCTCGAGTCGAAGCTTGGGATTGTAGACGACGAGAGCCCGCCCGACGAAGATATCGAACAACGCCGCGATGTCCTCGCCGTGGACGCGCTCGATCTCCGACGACACCGCTTCCTTGAGTCCGACGGTCAGCTCGGTGATCTCCGCATCGGTGGCCGCCGGCGTGTCGTCCTGTGGGACGTGGAAGAAAATGAAATCGTCGTCGTTCGGGAACGAGACCATGAGCTTCGACGAAGAGAGGGGACTCTTGGCCAGAAACGCCCGCATTGCCTCACCGGTGGTCTCGAGCACGCTGTCGAGCTTCTCCCAGCCGTAAACTTCCTCGACCTTTGAATAGCGGTCGAAATTGAAGTAGAGGACGACCAGCTCGCCGCGATCCTGGACTGCCTTTCGAATGCTCTCGATGGTCGCAGCCACCGTCGGCAGGCGCGTCAGCGAATCGCGCAAAAGCTGATGATAGTCCACGCTCAGCGGGTGGGTGTGGTGGCGGAGCCCGCGATCGTCGCTTTGGACCCAACCAGCTTCAGGTTTCGCTCGACGGTCGCGGCGAGCTTCGCCAGCTCGAATGGCTTCTCCACGAAATCGTCCGCTCCAGTCTGAAGAGCCTGTCTCTTGTTGACCCAATCATCGAGGGCGGTGACCATGACCACTCGTACGTTGCGGCCAAGCGTCGGGTGCTGCTTCATGGCGCGGCAGACCTGCCAGCCATCGCGCCCTGGCATCATTACATCGAGAAGGACAAGAGCGGGTTTTACGTGCTCGAATGCCTTGAGCGCATCGTCGCCATTGTAGGCGACGGTAATCGGATACCCACGGGCCTCGAGATAATCGCGGATTATGTGAGCGTTATCCGGGTTATCATCGACGACGAGAATTGGGGGATGAGCTGAATCAGCCATTGGCGACCATCTGCATGATGTTATCACCCATAGCGGGGCAATTCGCAAGCCATACTGGACGCTTCCCTGAATTGGATCCCGGATTCGACGATCGTGGCCGCACCGCGAGAAACTCTTCCTTCACCTCCCTGGATTGCCCGTTCGCCGCGTTCAGCTTGACAACCTCGAGCACCGGGTACAGCGTGTGGTAGCCGCCAAATTCGAAGGAGGAGACCGATGCGCGCGCGTTACCCAGGTTTGTTAGCGGGAGCCTTGCTTATGCTGCCGCTGCTGTCGTTCCGTACGCTCGTCGCCCAGACGCAATCGACCTATCGCAGCGTGGTCGACGGAATCGTGGTCGACAAAGGGAAAACGCCGGTTCCCAGCGCGGAGGTCGAGCTGAGACGCCAGGGGGAAGCGAGCCGAATGGCGCGCTCAGATAATGACGGGCGGTTTTCTTTTCCAGGAGTGCAGACTGGACCGCTTGCGTTGACGGTGCGGCGTATGGGCTACGTGGCAAAAACCATCAATATGGACGTGCCCGCGGCCGGAACCTCGCCCACGCTCGAAGTCGAGCTCGAGGAAATACCGAGCGATATTTCCTCGGTGATTGTCGAGAGCTCGAAGGAACACCTCCTGGAATTCTATCAGCGCAAGGGCAACAACACCTTCGCGAAATTCTTCGACAGTAAGGACATCCAGAAGCGAAATCCGTTTTATCTGAGCGAGATGGTCAGCACAATATCCGGCGCAAACATCTCTTCGAAGGGAGCCGGAAACCGGATTTTGCTCCGTGGCTGCCAACCCATGGTGTGGCTGGATGGCATGCGCGCGCCCGGCGCCGAATTGGACGACGTGGCGAGGCCCGGCGATGTCGCGGGCATGGAAGTGTATCCGTCCAATGCCGGCCTGCCCCCCGAATACCAGGACCGGAACAACCGGATGTGCGGCGCGATCATGGTCTGGACCAAGAATCAGTAGTACATGACCGGATGCAAGAAGCCCCCGGTTTCCCGAGGGCTTCTTGTCCGATCTTAACGTGCGGCAGAGGTCAAGCGCGCTTCAGGAGCACGTCGGAGCCGCAGATTTAACATCCCACCAGAGCGGTGTGCCAAGGTTGTCCGGTCCCTGAGCTGCAATCGCCGCCTTGAGTGAGACACCGTTGGCAGTGGCCTCCGTTGTCGGATACTCCAACCGCCGCGGGACGTAATTCAGCTCGGCATCGGGGCCCGGCACGATGGTAGTCGGGACACACGTCCTGCGCCACTCGAACCACGCCGTGGCGCCATCGGTGTAGAGCGCGATGTACTTCTGCTGGGCGATCTGCTTCAGACCAGCGACCCCGGCCTGGTAGACGACGCCCGGCTCGGCGAGATAAGTCGCCATGTCCCCTGCGGAAATCGATTGCCCTGACGAAGCAGCAAGGTCATTCCACTGATTCAACGACTCCGTTATGCCCGTGTTGTAATAGGCCGCGGCCTGGCCCGGCGTCAGACCACCCAGGCCCCTTTCAGAAGCTTCGGCAAGAGTGAAGTTGACTTCGGCCGCGGTGAGGACGGCATTTGGGAGACTCGCACCAGCGCCACCGAAGGTTGGACCGTAAGTAGTCGCGCCCTTATAGAAAATGATGCCAGGCCGGGACGTCGACGACCGCACCGGCATGTTTGGCGGCACTGGCAATACACCATTGGGTGAGCCACGATAGATCGTCGGGTCATCCTGAGTGGGCTGCGCATAGATCGGCAGACGCGGATCACTGAGGGCGTTCATAATGTTGACCAGCCTGTCTGACATGCGCCAATCGTCGCGTGCGCCCAGGTTATCGGCCCACGGATTATTGTAGACGCCATCTCCCGGCCACGGGAAATACGCGTTGTCGGCGTTGTCAAGAATAAGCCCGCCCGGTGCGCTGCGCGCAGCGGCAATCTGAGCACTGGCAAGCGCAGGATCGACGTTGACGACACGGATCGCCAACCGCAGACGCAGCGAATTTATGAACTTCTGCCAGCTCGTTGGGTCTCCGCCATAGAAGGGATCGGCAGCGTCCAATCCGTTGGCCGCTCCGACGAGATCCTTTGATGCCTTATCGAGAACGGCGAAGAAGTCGGTGTAAATGGCCTTCTGGTCGTCGTACGCAGGCGTTAGAGAGGAGCCAACTGAGTCGCCTTTGAGCGCCGTGCTGTACGGTACATCGCCCCAGGAATCGGTCACATACGAAAAGACCAGTGTACGAAGGGCAATTGCCGGCGCGTAGATGCCAGGCTGCTTGGTGGCCAAGCCCTTCGCGATGATCTGCGTCAGGTCCTTCAGCTCGCTCGAGTACGCGCCGTTGAACGAGCCTTCCGTGTCAGCCCCGTGCATACGGATGTAGCGATCCTCGTCGTTGTACTGCACCTCGGAGAGCTGCTGTACAACCCACTCGTATGTGCGCAGGTCGATGCCGCCGAACCATCGTGCGACTGTGACGCGAGCGGCCTCGGTGAACAGCGGGCCCGGCGGCACGTCCTCCGGGCTATTCGGGTTTTTATTGAGATTGGTGATCGTGTCGTTATTGCAGGCGAGGAAGCCAAGTGCGAGCGCCACCGCCGACCCCGCTCTCAAAATTGTTTTATTGATCATTTGATAAGTTTCCGGATTAAGTGTTACGGCGTGATGCGGACGTTGAGTCCCCACACCCGTGCGTTAGGCATTGAGGCGAATTCGATTCCCTGGTTGTTCCCCGTCTGATAGGAGAACTCCGGGTCGATGTTGGGCACCTTGGTCCAGGTCTTCAGATTCCGACCTGTCAGACCGACGGTTATCGCGTTCGTGTTCAACCGGCCCGCAAAGCTGCTAGGAAGGTCCACGGTGAGGCTCAATTCACGGAGCTTCGTGTAGCTCGCATCGAAGATGTTGTCCTCGATCACCTTGCTGCAGTTGTACGCGATGCACTGCCAGTAGGTCTCGGATTTCACGACGACCGTGTTCGGCTTGCCAGTCGCCTGATCTATGCCCTTGACGACAACACCGGGCTTGTCCCAATCGACTTCGCGGCCCAGCGTGGTCCGCGACAGAACGCCGGTGAAATCGCCCCACATGTTGGTGATGCTTGCGAGCTTGCCACCCCTGTGGAAGTCGAGCAGCCCATAGAGCCTCACATTCTTGTAGCTGAACGTGTTCGCCCATCCGCCAGTCCACTGCGGCTGAACGGTGCCGAAATAGTGCTGGTACCCGGCAAAGGCGGGGTCGATCTGTGGCAGGCCATTCTTCAACAGCAGGTTTCCGTTCGCATCGCGAAGCCACGAATTGCCCATGATTGCGCCGTACGGCTTGTCGAGGCGTGCCTCGAGCCGGGCAGTGAACAAGCTGCCCAAAGCGAGTGTCTTGATTCCCGGGGCAAGCGCCGTGATTCGGCTCTTGTTGCGACCGTAATTGAAGATGCTATTCCAGGAAAATCCGGCGTCGGTCTGGATCGGAGTAACGCCCAGCAGGAACTCCTGTCCCTTGTTGCTGATGTTGCCGGCGTTGATCGATTTTGACGTGAAGCCCGTGGTCGCGGTAATTGGAGCGTTGAAGATCTGGTTTTCGGTGTTCTTGTCGTAGATGCTGCCGTCGAAAGTTACGCGTCCGTCGAGGAAGCCGAGCTCAGCGCCCATCTCCTTCGAGTGCGTGATCTCGGGCAAGAGCGCGCCGTTCGCGAGAGCATCGTTGAGAGTAAACTGCGCCAGACCATCGTACTTCGTGCTCAGACCGCTATACGTCGTACGCAGAAGGTACGGGTCCGCATCGGCACCGACTCTCGCTGACGAAGCGCGCAGCTTGAAGTATGAGAGATAGCGATTCTTCAGGCCCGGAATGGCGTCCGTCACCACGACGGAGGTGCTGACCGACGGATAGAAGTAGGAATTGCTCCCCTTCGGAAGCGTCGACGACCAGTCATTGCGCGCCGTGCCTCCAACTGTCCACCAGCCATTCATTGTTACGTCGGCCGATCCGTAAACACTGTTCGTCTGACGACGCTGCGTGGTTTGACCAAGGGTCGGAGTGATCGCAGCGTTTGAGACGTTATAAATGCCCGGCACCGTGAGTCCGCCGGTTTGTACGCTATTGAAGTTGTAAGTGCTCTTGCGAGTGGCCGCACCCGCGGTTCCGTTCAGCAGGAAGTGAGAATTGAGATCGCGATTGACCGTCAGGTTCGCGGAGGTGGTGTTCTCGTTGTTGTAGTCGGTGAGGTTGGTGAACCCGCCGAAATACGCCGGATCGACGATCGTGTTCTGCCGCACATCACCTGGGGCGAACTGCTGGTCGATGTTGTAACGGTAGATGTCCGAGCCGGTGCGCAGGCTCGCGTTGACCCCTTCCGCGATCTTGTAGGTCGTTGAGACGTTTCCGATGAATCGATCGCGGATGTCCGCCTCGGGATTGTCGTACTGGAGCCAGAACGGATTGTTGTGGAAGCTGTAGTTCCAGTTGAACTCGCGATTGGCCGGCCCATTGTTCAGTGTGGCGCTCTCGTTGTAGGAATTACGAAGCGCTGCGAGATCGACCTGCCGCCCAAACCACACAAACCCCTCGAGTATGCTGTGGTCGTAGCCCACGCCCGGACGGTTCAGCCCGGTATTGCGAACGTATTGAAGGCTCGCGTCGGAGCTGAGGCGATCGTTGATCTTGAGTGTGCCATTGAGGAGCGCGTTCGTCTTGTGGAACGAATTGTCGGGGATATATCCCGTGATCTGGTCCGAGCCGAACGACATACGCGCGTTCGCCCGCTCCGTTCCGCCGCTGAAGGCGACCGTGTTCGACATCGTGTGGCCGGTGTTGAAAAAGCTGTTGACATTGTCGGGGTGCGCGACCCACGGAACCGGCACCAGGGATCCGTCCGGATTCTTCGGACTCGTAAACTGCGTTATGAGCCGGCCATCGAGTCGCGGACCAAAGCTCTGGTCGTTGTCGTCCTGAATGCCACCACCGCTCCCATCGACGAACTTGAACTGCCCGCCTGAGCCCTGGCCGTAAAGATTCTGGTAGCTCGGAAGTATGGAAGGGCTTTCCCACGTATATGTCGAGCTGACCTCGGTGCGCATCGCACCGCCGGAGGCGGAGCCCTTCTTCGTCGTCATGATGATGACACCGTTCGCCGCGCGGGAACCGTAAATAGCCGCAGCGTTCGGTCCCTTGAGGACGCTCATCGTGGCGATGTCTTCTGGATTGATATCGGAAATGGCGCTGCCGAAATCGAATCCGCCGCCTGGGCCAGCGCCGCGGTCAGCGTTGGAAATTGCTACTCCGTCGACGATGAAAAGCGGGCTGTTGTTGCCGCTTATCGAATTTGCACCGCGAAGCAGGATGCGGCTGGAGCCGCCCTGAGTTCCCGAGCCAGTGATGGTAACACCGGAGACTTTGCCCTGAATGCTGTTGACCACATTCATGGTCTTCGTCTCATTGAGCTCGGTCGTGCTGAGCTGCTGCTGCGCCGTACCAAGCTGACTCTTTTCGCGTACCTCACCAAGGCCGGTCACCACGACACCCTGAAGCTCGGTCGCCAGCGCAGACAGACTGAAGTTCTGCACGACTGGCGCGCCGCTGAGCGTTACCGTTGCGGAGCTGGCCCCGAAACCGAGGCGCCGCGCGGTGAGAGTGACCGTGGTTCCAGTTACACTTGCCGGAGCTGTGAAGCTGTAATGACCCTGATCATCGGTGAACCCACCGACTCGCAACGCGGGAATACTCACGCTTGCACCTACTACCGGTCCTCCACCAGTGCCTGTCACCAGGCCGCTGATGGTCGTTCCCTGCGCCTGAGCAAGCGCCGGAGACAACCCGAGCACTGTGCCAGCGACCGCAAGGAAGCGAGTGAACTTACCTGTCATTCCCATAGAACACCTCGCAGAAAAGTGAAACGGGATCAATTGGCCGTTCGGCGAGCACGTGATCGGTCGATCACGTGCTCGCAGAACGGCTGCCTTTTCTGCGTTGACCGATGAGCGCGAAAAACAAATTCGAGCTCACGTCACACGCAGATTGGTGACGATCCTGGTACCGGCAACCGAGAATCCGGCAGGCCGGGGACGGGGATCCCAGTCGTCACCCGATCTTTGCAAATTAGAGGGCGAGTACCGCCAATGTCAACAATCGGTAAAGACGGTACTCGTCAGGCGGGCGTCGCTTTCTCCGTCACGACTCTCACGTCGTTATTCAACACCTGCATGAATCCGCCGCTGACGGTAAAGCTCGGTCCCCCGCCGCCGCCGAGGCGGAGCTTACCGTCGCCAAGAAGCGCCATCAGAGGGGCGTGCCCGGTCAGGATGCCGATCTCCCCGTCGTAGGCGGGCGCCACAACGGCATCCGTTTCTCCCTCGAAAAGCACCGCTTCCGGTGAGATCACGGACACTTTGAGCATCGTTACGCGCTCGCGAGACGCTGCGCAGCCTCGACGACCCCGTCGATCCCGCCCTGCATGAAGAAAGCCTGCTCGGGATACTGGTCGAACTCGCCGGCGACCAGGCGCTCGAAAGAGGAAATCGTCTCCTCGAGCTTCACGTACTGGCCCTTGATGCCGGTGAACTGCTCAGCCACCGCGAACGGCTGCGACATGAAGCGCTGGATTCTGCGGGCACGACCGACCACGAGCTTGTCGTCTTCCGACAGCTCGTCCATGCCGAGAATCGCGATGATGTCCTGGAGCTCCTTGTAACGCTGCAGAATGCGCTGCACGTCGATCGCTACCTTGTAGTGGCGGTCTCCGATGAACTGCGCATCGAGAATTCGCGACGAGGACGCCAGTGGATCGACTGCGGGATAGATGCCGAGCTCGGTAATCGCGCGCGACAAAACGACGGTCGCATCCAGGTGCGCGAAGGCCGTCGCCGGCGCAGGGTCGGTAATGTCGTCCGCGGGAACGTAGATCGCCTGCACCGACGTGATCGATCCGTTCTTGGTCGATGTGATTCTTTCCTGCAGAT
>DATCPG010000087.1:0-1797 GCA_036570225.1 Gemmatimonadaceae bacterium
CAGTATACGAGCGAGTCCGTGTAGAGCTTCTGCAGCTTCTTGTCCTTCGTGCCTCTGTACATGCCCTGGTAGGCGAAGGCGTACAGCAGCGGGTTGTCGGGATTGCTCGGATCCATCACGACGAGCTTGTCGATGAGCGGAAACGCCTTGGGGTATTCCTTGTTCTGGATGTACGCCGCGGCAAGGTTGTTCAGTGCATCGCGAGAGTACGGGTTTTGAGTCAGTGCGGCGTTGAAGAGCGTCGCCGCGTCGGCGGGGTGACCATTCTTCGTGGCGACTACACCGGCGTGCACGAGCGATATCTCACCGTACTTCGACGGATTGGCGAGCATCGTCGCGTATATCGTCGGGACGGATACGCTGTCTCCTGCCTCAACGTACATGTTTGAAGCGTTGTCGATCGCGTCAGCCAGAAGAAGATCGTTGTTTGCGAGAGCGATGTAATCCTGCCACGGCTTGATCGCCTCGCGTGCCGCCGCCTTCCTGGCCGCTCCGTTCGCTGCCTCGGCTCGATCAGAAGCGGACGATGCCATCTCGTACATGGTCTTGGTACGAACGTCCGCATAGCTCGTGTCGGTTCCCGCGGCAGCCAGCGCTTGCTTCCAGTAGTCGTTGGCAGCGGCCCAGTTCTTACGATTGCGCGCGATCGAGCCAAGAACAGAATACGCGTACGGTGCCCGACGATCGAGCAACAGAGACCTCTTGGCGAACATCTCGGAGGAATCCAGCTGATTGGCGTTGAGAGCGTTGATGGCAGCGTTGAGCGTATTCAGCCACGGCTTCTGCTGACGCCATTGCGTGATCACAGCTGCGCATTCCGGAGCCGCCTTCTCGACGAGGGAGAACGAAGAATCCGCCGCGGCGAACAGATCGATCGTTCCCGTCGGATTCGTTGTGAGTCCGAGCGTGCCTCGCTGGACGACGGCGGGGGTGTTCGGCTGCATCAGAAGGAGAACGTACGCCTCGCCACGCAGGTAGCTGCGCGCTGTCGGATTGTCGTTCCCCTCATCGACGAGACGCAACACATCCTGCACGTCCTTCGTCGGATTTCCCTTGTCCGCCACAGCGAGTGCGCGCGTCATCGAGAATTGCGCTTTGGCGATATCGCCCCTGGTATTGGCCGTAGGATCGCATGTCGACGCGGCGTTCTGCGCCACCAGCGGCGTGGCAACGAATGCGCCGAACGTCAAAGCGGCCGCAACGCTGTTCACAATAGCTTGCATCAAGGATCTCCCTGACTTGTGATGGGTGGGTGGATTACCAGTCGGATAATATACCGCCCAGCATTCTTCGTTCCTCTCCGTCCCCGAAAAACCCTATTTAACCGTACCGGCTTCCCGAACCAACTCCAACACGCGCCGGACATGGGCCTCCGTAGTGTGGATGTTGCCAATCGCGACCCGAAGCGCATAACTCCCGCGAACCCTGGTGTGGGAGAGGTAGACCTCGCGTGTGGCGTTTACCCTCTCGAGCACCCGCGCGTTGTGCTCATTGAGCTGTCGGCCGGTCATGCCTGCGGGCACATGCCGGAATACGACAGTCGAAAAATTGACATCAGCCATTCGCTCCAGAGTCGGATCGTCATCTATCCACTTTGCAAGGAGTTGCGCCGAGTGGATGTGCGCCCGAATAAGCGACTGCAGCCCCTCGACACCAAAATTCCTGATCACGAACCAGAGCTTGAGCGCCCGGAACCGGCGGCCGAGAGCAATTCCGTAATCCATCAGGTTGACTACTTCGTCGGCATCGTCGACGATCAGGTATTCGGGAACGTGCTGGAACGCTCGCTTCAGCAAA
>DATCPG010000088.1:0-7811 GCA_036570225.1 Gemmatimonadaceae bacterium
GACACGAGCAGGTAACCTTTCACACACTGAGCTGGCTGCGTCACCTCGAGCGGATCAGGGTCCCGCTCGTGAATGGACCGGCATCGTATCAGATGGAGATCTCGAAGGCGCTCCAGCTCGATGTGCTCGAGCAGCTCGGCCTCCCTTACCCACGGGCTCGCGTCATCAACGACGGCGCGCTCGCTCCGGAAGCCGCGCGTGATTTGCGGTTCCCCGTCGTCGTGAAGGCGAACATCGGCGGCAGCGGTGCGGGCATCACGCGCTTCGACAACGCCGACTCGCTCGTTGCCGCCGCCAGCGTGGGATTGATCGACCTCGGAGTAGATCACGTCGCGCTCGTTCAGGAGCTCGCGCCGCTCCGAGATGCGCACATCACACGCGTCGAAGTGCTCGACGGACACTTTCTGTACGCGATCAACGTCTATCCGGCCGCGGATTCGTTCAATCTCTGCCCGGCCGATGTCTGCCAGACCACGGACGGCCAACAGCTCGCCCGAGGCGCGTGCGCGGTCGATGCGCCGAAGAACGGAATGCGCGTCGAGCAGTACACTCCGCCGGTAGAGATCGTGCGCCAGGTAGAGCAGATCGCCAGACACGTCGAGCTCGACGTCGGTGGGATCGAATACCTCGTCGACGATCGGGACGGACAGCACTACTTCTACGACATCAACGCTCTGTCGAACTTCGTTGCGGATCCGCGGAACGTTGTCGGCTTCGATCCGTTCGAGCGGCTGGTGGATTACCTCGTCGAGAGAACGAGGGTGCTCGCTCCGGCCGGGTTCGGCTCGTGAGATACGGATACTGGCTTCCCGTGTTCGGCGGCTGGCTGCGCAACGTTCCCGACGAAGGTATGAGCGCGACCTGGGAATACGTGAAGAAGCTGGCGCAGCGGAGCGAACAGATCGGGTACGACATAACGCTGATCGCCGAGCTGTTCATGAACGACATCAAGGGAATCGATGGAGATTCCCTCGACGCATGGTCGACCGCGGCGGCGCTCGCCGCGGTCACCGAAAAGCTCGAGCTGATGGTCGCAGTCAGACCGACATTTCACGAGCCGGCGATCTTTGCCAAACAGGCGGCGAACATCGACCGCATTTCCGGCGGGCGGCTCTCACTCAACGTTGTCTCATCGTGGTGGAAGGACGAAGCCAGGCGTTACGGAATCAATTTCGAGGAGCACGATGATCGTTACGCCCGCACCGACGAATGGCTGCGAATCCTGAACGGAGTCTGGACCGAGCCGCGCTTCAGCCACTCGGGCAAGCATTACAAGGTGGAGGAAACCATTCTCCAGCCCAAACCCCTGCGCAGCCCTCGCCCGACCATCTACGCCGGCGGAGAAAGTCCGGCCGCGAAAGAGCTGATCTCGCGCGCGTGCGACGCGTACGTGATGCACGGAGATCCGCCCGACCGCGTGGCGCCGAAAATCGCCGACATGACGGCTCGTCGCGAAAAGAGCGGGCTCGGCCCGATGCAGTTCGGTGTCGCCGCGTACGCGATCGTTCGCGATTCGGAAGAGGAGGCGCAGCAGGAGCTCGCGCGCATCACCAACGTGCAGCCCGGCACACCTGGATACCAGAATTACCAGGACTGGATTTCGCACACCTCTCTCGAGCAGCAGGTAAGCCTCGAGGACTACTCTGTCTCGAACCGTGGCTTGAGAGCGGGACTGGTCGGAACGCCGGAGCAGGTGGCCGGCCGCATTCGGGAGCTCGAAGCGGTGGGAGTGGATCTGCTGCTGCTCCAGTTCAGTCCGCAGGCGGAGGAGATGGAGCGGTTTTCTGAATCGGTGATGCCGCTGGTCGAGACCGCTTCGGTCTCGTAGCGTCGAGACCGCGACACGATCCTACATGCTGCTCCGCATCGCGGTCCCGACGCCTAGGCGATCAGCTTGGCCTGTCTGGCCCTGATCGTCCGGTAGCACTCGCAGGAAGCCTTCTCGAGTCCGGGCCGGTTCACCACTGTGATGTTGCCGCGACCGTGCGAGATCAACCCTGCCTTTTCGAGGATTCCCATCGCCACGGTCACGCCCGGCCTGCGGACCCCGAGCATCTCGGCCAGGAATTCCTGGGTCAGGTCGAAGCTCTCGCGACCGACCCTGTCCTGCGACATGAGCAGCCAGCGCGCGCAACGCTGTTCGATGACGTGAAGCCGATTGCAGGCGGCCGACTGGGCTACGGTCTCGAAGACAAACTCGCTGTATCGGTGCAACAGACGCCTGAGACCGGGAAGCTCCCGAGCCAGCTTCTGAAAATCCCTGGCGCCGATCCGCAGGGCGGTACCACTGATCTGGCCACAGCCTTTGTGTTTGCCTGTCTCGACTTCATGAAAAACAGGAATTCCCGAAAACCCGTCGTTGCCGATAGTCATGGCTTCGACCTGGTCCCCGTCTTCCATGACCGTGACGAGGGAGATTACGCAGTTTTCCGGAAAGTACGCGTACTCGAGCTTCTGCTCGGGCTCGAACAGGACCTGCTTGGACTTCACCTCGACGACCTCGCTGCGCTCGACCAGTGCGGCAAGCTCAGCAGCAGGAAGGAGCTTGAGGATCTTGTTGCGGGGGCTGCCATCCGATTCAGCGGTCCCCGCCGATGCAATGGTTTGGGGACGGATTGTGGAGGCGATCGACGCAGCAGACATCTCGGGCCCGGTGGCGCGTCCACCCTCGGACGCGTACGTATTATTGATCCGCTAAGCTGGTATAACAGCCGCGGCTTCTGAGTTTGATCGGATGTTTAGCAAATTGCGAACCGACGCGAAATTCCATGATCTCGAGGTGCCTCCTGGACAAGAAAATTCTGTCCGTTTCACGGTCAGAGTGCCATACTCCCAAGGTGTTATCTTGAGGGGGCCAAAACAGTCATTTATGACGGCCTGCCTTCTATAGAAGAGCAGCAGGACAGCTTGCCCCACCGGAAGAAATGACGACACCTGCTGACCCGCAGACCAACGAGCGAAAATTCCGCTTCAAGGATGAGTGGCTGGTTGCCCTCGTGGGGACCATGCCGGGGGTCACCCCCGAGTTGATCAAACGGTGGCGGTTTCAGGAAAAACCGTACGTCGCGCAGGCACTGATCGACGGCGACGTACTCTCATTCCGGGAAATCGCTGAAGTCGTGAAGGACGCTTTCAGAATCGACTACGTCGATCTGAATCCCAATGAAATCGACAAGAACGCGATGCAGATCCTCCCCGAGAAGCTTTGCAGGGAGCACAACGTTCTGCCGGTGAAGGTCGACAGCCGCATGGTCTGGCTCGCGATGGCCAATCCGCTGGACCAGGAGGCGATCCAGCGCGTCAGCTGGGCGACGAGCCGCGAGGTGACGCCGCTGTTCTGCCCGCCCGGGCAGCTGGACAAGCTGGTTTCAGACACGCTTCGCCCGGACGCGATGATCTACGGGCTGATCGACAAGCTCGATCAAACGGTCGGCATCGAGCAGATCAAGGAGGAAGAACAGGACGCGGCGGCGATGGCTCGCGTGCACGCACCCGTCATCAAGCTCGTCGATGCGATCATCGCCAACGCCATCAAGCTGCGCGCGTCCGACATCCACATCGAGCACGACGAGACGTCGACATTGGTGCGGTTCCGCATCGATGGACTCCTCAAGAACATCATGGTGCTGCCGCGATTCATCGGCGTCGGACCTGTCGTCTCGAGAATCAAGATCATGTCCGACCTCGACGTCGCCGAGCGATTCCGCCCGCAGGACGGCCGCGCGAAAGTGAGAGTGGGTGGAGAGGAAGTCGCTCTCCGCGTCTCCGTTCTTCCGACGCGCGTCGGCGAGAAGGTCGTGATGCGCCTCCTCAACGAGAAGTCGGTGCAGGTCTCGATGCAGACCCTGGGCTTCATGCCCGAAGTGCTCGAGAGATTCAAGGCCCTTCTCAACCGCGAACAGGGCATTCTCCTCGTCACCGGCCCCACCGGCTCCGGAAAGACGACGACGCTCTATGCCGCGCTCAACACCCGGCGCGGTGAGTCGGTTAACATCGTAACGGTCGAGGACCCGGTAGAGTACCGGTTGAGCGGCGTCAATCAGGTGCAGGTGAACGAGAAACAGGGACTGACCTTCGCCGGTGTGCTGCGATCAGTTCTGCGTCAGGATCCAGACGTGCTGCTGGTGGGAGAAATCCGGGATCAGGAGACGGCGACGATCGCGTTCCAGGCGGCGATGACGGGTCACCTGGTGCTGTCGACGCTGCACACGAACGATGCCATCGGCGCAATTCCGCGACTGTCGAACATCGGCGTGGAACCCTTTCGAGTGGCGGCCGGTCTGATCGGCGTCACCGCGCAGCGTCTCGTGCGGAGGGCGTGTCCGCACTGCCGATTCGAAGCGCCAATCGAGGAGCTTCACCCGATGGTCCGCTCCGCGCAGATGCGCCTGTTCGGGAAGGCTCGGCACGTAAAGGCAACGGGATGCGCGGAGTGTGGCTTCAGTGGTTACACCGGACGTCTTCCGCTCATCGAGTTCCTGGAGATCACGCCCGAGGTGCGCGGAATGATCACGACGGGGAAGCTCGCCGACGAGATTCGCGCGACCGCCCTCCGCACCGGCGCGCTGCACACGTTCGACAACGACGCGCTGTGGCACATCGCCGAAGGCGACACGACCGCGGACGAAGTCATTCCATACACCGAGTTCGAGCGGCGTAAAACGCCGCGGAACAACACGCCGCGGGTCAACCAGGAATATCTCCCCGAGCTCGACGCGGACGGCGTTCCGAAGCCCTCGAGGGTGCTGCTCGCGGTGGGCGACAAAGCTGACCGCGTGAAGTACAACGACATCCTCGTCGAGGCGAGATTTGCGGTGCAGATCGCCAACGATGGCGCCGCCGCGCTGGGAATTCTGGCGCAGGATCCGCCCGACGCGCTCGTCGTCGGATTGAAGCTTCCGATCCTCGACGGCAGGCAGGTTGTCCACGCCGCGCGCACGGTCGTCGGATTGATAGACATGCCCATCATCGTTGTGGCGCCGGCCGGGTCCGAGAACGAGAGCGCCGACCTGCTGTCGCAGGGAGTGGATGACGTACTGTTCGAGCCTCTGGATCCCGGTCGCTTCAGAGCGCGCGTCACGACGGTGATGCGAAGCCGTGGACTGTGGGCAGAGACGGAAGAAGTCATGCGACCGCTCATTCCCCAGGATGAGGCAGAGCGACTTGTCGAGTTTCGCATCGGTGCCACGATGGACGCGCATCCCGAGGAGCGCTTCGACAAGATCAGCCGAATGGCCCAACGCGTTTTCGACGTGCCCTTTGCCGGAATCTCCTTCGTGGAAGGAGACCGCCAGTGGTTCAAGTCGAAGCAGGGCTTTCCTATCGAGGACACCACGCGCGAGATGTCGTTCTGCGGGCACGCAATCAATGGCGAGGAAGCGTTAGTGATCGAGGACGCGGCTCTCGACCCGCGGTTCGCGCAAAATTCTCTGGTGCTCGAGGATCCGCACATAAGGTTCTACGCGGGACACCCGGTCAAGGGCCCGGGGGGTCACAACGTGGGGACGCTGTGCATCATGGACAACCTGCCACGCGAGTTCAACGAAGACGACAGGGAGACGCTGCGCGACCTGGCCGAGAACGTCGAGAAGGAGCTCAAGTCGGGGCCCAAGGGCAAGTCGAAAAAGAAAGTCGTCGAGGCGCCACCCGACTAAGGCCTTCGGCGGATGGATCGCGACGCGATTTATTATCTACAAACTGAAACACGGAGCTCTGGGCTTTGCAGCTAAAGCCCAGAGCTCTTCCGTTGGCGTAAGGCGCTTCGGAGTCGGTTTGATACTGGCTTCCAGAAATCTCGAAGAAGCGAGCAGTCGCAGGCTTCGCGCATCGTCAGACAGTATGAAAGCCCCGAGCTTCAGCTTAAGGGCCGATAGCTCCCTGCTTCAGTAGTGATGCCTAGCCTTGCGCCGATCAGCCAGACTGGACATCGTTAGCATAGCTAACGATCTCGCAAGGAGCTCCAAATGCCCAAGGATGCGGTACCCGACCTCCAGCGCATCAAGCAAATCGCGGTGCCCGTGCGCGACGTCAAGGAAGCCGCGACGTTCTATCGTGACACGCTCGGACTGACGCACCTCTTCGACGCATCGCCAGCGCTTTCTTTCTTCGATTGTGGCGGAGTGCGCCTCATGCTCACGGGCCCCGAGGCGCAGGGCGAGGACGGACATGAGCAGCATCCGGTGCTCTTCTACGACGTGAGCGACATCAAGAAGGCACACGCGAAAATAAAATCGTCGGGCGCGGCCAGCATCGAGGACCCTCACATCATTGCCCGCATGAACGGCCATGAGATATGGATCTCTTCCGTTTCCGATGGTCAGGGAAACGTCGTCAGCCTGATGAGTGACGTCCCGGAAGCGTGAGCGCGAAGCACTCGCCTTAGCCGATCAGCTCCACTCGGCGGCGATTCACCTGCTGCGGCACCTGCGCAGGGAGGACGACGCCAGCGCGCTCTCCGCGCCTCGACTCTCGGCGCTTTCGGTAGCCGTGTTCGGCGGACCAGTGACGCTTGGCCAGCTCGCGAAGGCCGAACAGGTGAAGCCACCAACCATGACCAGAATAGTTACGGGACTGGAAAACGACGGGCTGGTGCGACGAGAGGGCGACAAGCGGGACAAGCGACTGACCAGGATTCACGCGACAGCCAGGGGGCAGAAGGTGCTCATGGCGGGCCGCGCCCGGCGCGTTGAGTTGCTCGCGCGCGCGGTCGAAAAGCTGGGCGCCAAAGAGCTGGCGGACCTGCAACGTGGGGGTCAGCTACTCAGAGAGCTAATCGATTCAATGGCGAGCACACAGTAAGCAGAGCCAAGTCGTGCTGATAAGAGAAGAGAGCGCGGTTTCTGGCCGCGTTCTCTTCTCTCAGTTAGGTAGAGTAGTACCAGACCGTTCCGCTGAAGTTGATCGACATCGTCTTCGTCCCACCAAAGGTGCCGCCAGTAGAAATCGTAGCCTGGTAGCTGGTGAGATTGCCTGTCGAGCTGAAGGTCGGGTTGAAGGTCACGACCGTACCGTTTTGGGACCAGTTTCCCGATTCCGTATAGGAGCGCTGAGAGCCGTTATCGGTGTAACTCTGCTGGTCGCTATACGTCCCGTCGGAGTTCACCAGGTACTGGTCACTTTGAACGGTGAGCGTGTGCCCTGTGGTGTTATCGACGTAGGAAAAGGGGATGTTGCTGTTGTTCACGGCCTGCAGATAATAGGTGCCGTCCGCTCTGCCGTTAGCGCCGGTCAGGTCCGAGCACGCGGTAACGCCTCCGACCAGTAGCGCCGCAGCCATAAGAACCGTTCGACGAGACATCATTGGTTTATTCCTCGATTGGGGGTGCATGGCAGAGACATAGAAAGAAAGAAGCCAGAGCGCTCCGCTGCCACAAATTGTGTGACCGCTGGGCCTGGCTGAAGTTCCCTCCGAGCCGAAAAACGGCCGTTCCCGTGGCCCGCAATTCGCCTAGTCAGAAGCAGAGTCAATCCCCGCAACAGGACGGATAAGCCTTTATGCTCGCTCAACTTACGACCCAGCGCGCGGCGCGTCATGCCGGTCGCGTCGTAACGCTTTCGCTAATGCTGGCGCTCGTCGCTAGCTGCAAGTCAAAGGACGCCGGATCGACAGGAAAATCCGCGAATGCTCAGACCTGGGCGCCGGACAAACTGACCTCTGTACAGGACGTTCCCGCGACGGAAATCGAGACACTGATCCAGAAAAAGCTCGATGGCCCGCGACTGGACCGGATCGACGAGGATCATTGGGGGCACACCATACGTCTGTACAAGCTGTACGGAAACAATCCGCTCTGGCTGACGCGCGATGGGCT
>DATCPG010000089.1:0-2728 GCA_036570225.1 Gemmatimonadaceae bacterium
GACAGCAGTAGTATGGCCGGACTTCCAATCGCCTTCGGAGCGATTCAATGTTGGATCGGCGAACGTTTGTTGGTGGCTCGTCAAGCCGGACGAAGGAGTTGCTTATCGTTGTGTGCAGTACCGTATATACGCGCCCTGCGCCTCTGTTACTTTGCCTTCCTTGTCGCTCCGGAATGGCTGCGGTCTTGGGTGGAATAGCGCGCCGACGTCGGCGCCGCCGCCTGCAAACAATGGTCTCGGAGGTTGCACCTGGGGAGCCGAATATGAGTCTGCAAGGCGCAACAGTTTTTGCTGGAGCGGGCGCTCCAGGCGGTCTGGTGATGGCGGGTGTTCGGCGACCACCCAACATTCGATGTGGATCGCGTCGTGCTCACGCTTCCAGCGCGACCACACGCAGTCCAGAGTAAATTCGTTGGTTGACGAGCTGGCTTTTCCGCGGACGGCGAAGTACGACGAGCGCTGGATCCGCGAGAATGCGCTCGGCGAGAATGCGCTGTGCCAGGTGGAGAGTCTGGCGCGCCACCTTCCGTTCAGCCCCGGCATGCGGGTCCTGGAACTCGGGTGCGGCAAAGCAACCAGCTCGATCTTCCTGGCGCGCGAGTTCGACGTTCAGGTGTGGGCCACCGACAGCAGCACTTCCGCCACCGAGAACTTCCATCGGGTCATCGCTCTCGAAAGCGAGTCCCGCGTGTTTCCCATGCGCGTAGATGCGCACAGCTTGCCGTTTGCGAAAGAATTCTTCGACGCGGTGGTCGCCATCGACTCGTATCTCTACTTCGGTACTGACGAGCGATATTTGCCCTATGTCGTCCAGTTCATCAAGCCGGACGGATTCATTGGCGTGGTGGACATTGGCTTCAGGCGTGAGATCCGGTCGGTTGAGGAGGCACCCGAGTACTTGCGCCCTCAATACGAGAAGTATTGGTCATCCATCCACACTGTTGAATGGTGGAAGCAGCACTGGCAGAAGACAGGGCTGGTGGATGTGCAGTGCGCTCAGTTTCTGCCTGAGAGCGACCAGTTATTGCTCAATTATTGGGTAGAGCGCTCACCGGATCAGGACAAGGACCCGATCATGCGGGCGGTGCCGAACGACGAGGAGCGACTGATCGGTCTCTTCTGCCTGGTTGCGCGCAAGCGGTGACTCTGTGATTGAGTCCCCGAGCAGGGAAAAAAGTGAGCACCACTGAAAGTCGCGGATCGGCCAACTGCGGCCGTCATGCGCGACCCGCGTACACGCCGGCAGCGAAAGTCTGATCGTCGGACGCGACTACGCTGTCAGTTCGTACACTAGCGCACAGACAGGGCTGCGCCCGGATGCTGAAATTCACTGCGTACTTGTTCGTCCGCGAAGAGCGCGGGTGGTTGAAGGCGTCAATAGGTGTATCGACGCGAGTGTGCGGTGGAATTCTTGATCTGGGTTTTCGTAAGAGCGAGGCATTAATGCCGCGAACAGGAGACGCATATGCCGAAATGCGATGGCTGTGGCAACGAGTACGACAAATCCTTCCAGGTAGTGATGGGAGGACAAACTCATGTTTTCGACAGTTTCGAGTGCGCGATCCACGCGCTCGCGCCTTCCTGCGAGCATTGCGGCGTCCGCATCGTCGGTCATGGGCTGGAGAAGGACGGCCGCATGTTCTGCTGCGATCACTGCGCCGAGGGAGAAGGCGTAACCGAACTGCGCGACCGGGTCTGAGAACGCATTTCACACAACCATGTTTTTCGAGGAGATCGACGATGCAGCATCATCTCAAAGATGTAATGAGCCGGGATGTCAAAGTCATCGGCCCGGAAATGACGATCAGGGAAGCAGCGCGGATGATGTTTGACGGTGACTTCGGGATGATGCCCGTTGGCGATAACGATCGCATGATAGGGGCAATTTCCGATCGCGACATTACGATTAGGGCCGTAGCCGAAGGCAAGGGACCCGACACGACAGTGCGCGAAATCATGTCCGCCGGCATTCGCTGGGCTTACGACGACGACACCGTGGAACATGCGGCCAAGCTCATGAGTGAACACCAGATCCGGCGCTTACCCGTGGTGGATCATGACAATCGACTCGTGGGCATTGTCGCCCTCGGCGACTTCGCGGTTGACAGCTCGGAAATCCAGCCCGCCGCTGAAGCGCTTTCGAAGATTTCGGAGCCGGCCCGGTCTTGAAACGCCTAGGAGCGCGTGGGCAAGCGCGTGGGCAGGTGAAGCTGCGCCGGCCTCTCGCCGAGGCCCAGCCGAACGGGAAGTAAGGGCGTCGCGCAAAAGCAAGAATGCCCCGACTTCGATCGGGGGCATTCGACTTGAGGGGCCCTCAAAGCGAGCTGGCCGAGAACGTGTCGCAGTCCTTCGGACGCCCCGAGTCCATGCCGCGCTTGAACCAGTGCACGCGCTGCTCCGACGAGCCGTGAGTGAATGATTCGGGTACGACGCGACCCTGCGTTTGTTTCTGCAGGCGGTCGTCTCCGATTGCCGTCGCCGCGTTGAGCGCTTCGGCAATATCGCCGGACTGTAGCTGATTCATGGTGCCGGCGTGGTGCCCCCAGACTCCCGCGTAACAGTCGGCCTGCAGCTCCATGCGCACGGAAGTCTGCTTCATTTCCGTTTGGGAACCGCGGCCGCGCGCCGCTTCTATCTGCTGGAAGGTGCCGGTGAGCTTCTGGACGTGGTGGCCCACCTCGTGGGCGATCACATAGGCTTGGGCGAAATCGCCCGGGGCGTGGAAGCG
>DATCPG010000090.1:0-1698 GCA_036570225.1 Gemmatimonadaceae bacterium
TCCGACGAATAGCACGTAAGGCTCGCTCACGAGCGGCGGCAGGCTCGATGGCTGAAAGAAAATCTCGTCAACCCCGAGCGGCGTCACTCGAATTCGATCGGGATGAACGCCGAACCGATTCTCGACGTCGTTCGCAGTATCGTTCGAGATGCAGACGACCCTGTCAGCGAGCACCGACATCCTCCGCTGCGCCCGGTTGCCGTAAAGCTTCGCCGACGGTGACGCGAGCTCCGGAAACAGAATCGAGACTAAATCGAAAATCGTCACGACTGTGGGCACCTTCGCTTTTCGCACGGGTCCCCGAAATCCCGGAGAGTGGTAAACGTCGGCTCCAACGGCAGCAGCGCGCATCCCGCCAATTGCCGGGTGCCACAGAAAATCCACGCCGATCGTGACGAGGCGGCGGCGAAGCGTGTGACGCTTTTCGCGCCTGCCTCCGCCAATCTCGACGATGTCGAGGTCTCCTCTTTCTTTCAGCGCCGAAGTAAGGTGTCTGGCGTACCGTGCGATCCCTCCGTCCGGTTGACGCTGGTACGTCGCGTCCATCGCCACCCTCACAAAGAGATCTCGGCGGCCGAAATGGAGCGCTGTCGCTGAGCCACAGTCACGACTGCTCCCGCGACCCAGAAGAACACGTACGCCAGCAGATTCGAGCTGAACACGAACGAAGTGACTCCGTTGACGATGATGCCGATCGTCGTCAGTGCTACAACCGCCGACACTCGGCGTTGAACGTCACTCACATTCGACCACGCCAGTCGCCATGACACGGCGAGAATGGTCGTCAGCACTCCCACGAACGCGATGATGCCAGCCAGTCCCAGCTGCACCGCGTACGTGAGGTACATGTTGTCCGCGCTCAAGGGCTCCCGGAGGGATTTTACCGGCGCGGCGTCGGTCGTTCCGAGCCCGTTGCCCCAAGGCCGCTCGAAAAAGGCGACGAGTCCTTTTTGCCAGTCCTTCAGGTGGCTGGTGCTGCTTCCTGACTGCCAGGAAAGCGTTTCCCAGACAAAGTGGAGCAGCCTTGGCATGACCACCATCGCGACGATTCCCAACGCGATCGTCGTAAAGATGGCGCCGAGTGACCACTCAGGGCGACGGAAGATCAGATAGAAGATCACCACCTGCGCGAGGCAGACGATGGTGGTCATCCGTGTCAGCGTGACCAGCAGCCCGCCCCAGATGAGAGCGTACCCTACCCGCGCCAGCAACGGATGCTTGCCTCGGCGATTGAGGACCCACGCTGTCGCCGCAGGCATCAGAAAGAGGAACGGCACCGCGAAACCCTGGCTGTGTAGGAAGACCGACCCCGATCTGCGCACCCACACTCCGCCCAGGATGCTGAAGTAGTTCTGCGGCAGCCCCCACTCATTGCCGGCGGTGTACGCCGAAAGGCCAAGGAAGTCGTTCATGTACGCCGCGACTCCGAGCAGCACCAGCATGTCGGGCGAAACGAAAATTTGCTCCAGGATTCCGATGACGCTGACCACGAGCGCGATCAGGTACGCGTGGCGGAGAATCGTGTCAGTTTCCGCGATCTCCGGCGTCGACCGTCCGACGTAGTAAAGCAGCATGAAGAAAATGCTGTCGCGAAACCCGTAGAGGACCGCGGCGCCGGGGATGCTCGCCCTGAACAGAGGATCTTCAAGCAGCGCGAACACTGCCGCGATTGCGATCAGCGCCGTGACAGGTATGTCG
>DATCPG010000091.1:0-2706 GCA_036570225.1 Gemmatimonadaceae bacterium
GTCCACAACGGATGCAAAGTATCGGAGTAAAGACCGGCGTCGTAGAGTTTCGGCCGGTCCGCGACGAGATCCGCACCGTCGGAAACATCGAGGCCGACGAAACGCGGCTTTCGGACGTGCAGATCCGCTTCGCCGGCTGGGTGCAGAAGGTATACGCCGACGCAATGTACAAACAGGTGCGACAGGGCCAGCCGCTCCTGACCATCTACAGCCAGGAGGTGGTGACAGCCGAGCAGGAGTACTTGGTGGCCAAGGAGCTCCTGGCGCAAACCACTGTCCCGGGAGGCGCTGTGGGATCCCACGGATCCCAGTCGCTGTTGGATGCCGCAACCGAGCGGTTGAAGCAGTGGCAGATCCCGGACAGAGAGATCGCCCGGCTGAAGAAGAGCGGAAAAATCAGGCATGAGATCGAGATCGACTCGCCGACGTCCGGTTTCATCATCGACAGGAAGGCCTTTCCGAACATGTATGTGCAACCTGGCACGAAGTTGTACTCGGTGGCGGACTTGTCGACCGTCTGGGTCTACGCCGAGATTTTTCAGAGCGATATTGGCCGGGTGAAGGTGGGAGATCCGGCGTCGATCACTGTCGACTCCTATCCCGGACAGACCTTCCCGGCTCGCGTGAGTTTCATCTGGCCGGAAGTGGACGCGCAGGGCCCGCGTGCGCCTGGAGATTCCCAATCCGGACTTGAAGCTTATGCTCGGAATGTTCGTCAATGTCAGGCTCGACTTGCCCCTTGGAGATCAGTTGGCGATTCCAGCTTCCGGAGTATTTCAGTCCGGCACACGTCAGATCGCCTTCGTGGACCATGGCGGCGGCTACTTTGAGCCTCGGGATATCGCGGTCGGCGCCAGGGCCGGCGACGATTTCGTCGTGTTGAAGCGCCTCAAAGCCGGCGAGCGCATCGCCACCTCGGCGAATTTTCTGATCGATTCCGAGAGCCAGCTCGCGGCCGCGCTGGGGTCGTTTGCGCCTCCGCCTCCTGGCGTGGGAGCGGCGGCAGCGATAAATGCGCCGCAGGGGGCGACACTCGAATATTCGTCGGACCCGTCGACTCCTCGCGCGGGAAGCAACAATTTCCGCGTCAAGCTCACCGGCGCCGACGGGACGGCAATCACGGGCGCTCAGGTCACCGTAACGCTCTTCATGCCCGCCATGCCGGCAATGGGCATGGCCGCCATGCGTAGCGTAGCCACGCTCAGCGAAAAGGGCGGCGGCATCTATGAGGGACCGGGAGAGGTGCAGATGGGCGGGACCTGGCAAGTCACCGTGCTGGCAACCAAGGCTGGTCAGACCATCGCCCAGAAGCAGTTCTCCGTGACCGCGGAAGGAGGCATGTAAGTGATCGCCCGCTGGATCGGTTTGTGCGCCCGCAATCGTTTCCTCGTCTTCACCGGAACGCTTCTGCTGGTGCTGGCCGGCATCTGGGCGGAGCGCCGGATGCCGCTGGATGCCCTGCCCGACATCTCCGACGTGCAGGTGATCATTCATAAGGCGTGGAATGAACCGCCCAATGTCATCGAGGATCAGGTTACCTACCCGATCGTGACCGCCCTGCTTGCCGCGCCAAGCGTGAAGGCGGTACGCGCCCAGACCATGTTCGGCGATTCCTACGTGTTCGTTGTGTTCGAGGATGGCACGGATCTGTACTGGGCGCGCTCGCGTGTCCTGGAGTATCTCCAGCAGATTGCAGGGCGCCTTCCCGCCGGGGTCCATCCGGTGATCGGGCCTGACGCGACCGCCGCAGGCTGGGTGTATGAGTACCTCATCGTCGATCACAACCATCGCTACAGTCTCGCCGATTTGCGCAGCCTCCAGGATTGGTTTCTCCGGTATCAGATCGAGACGGTTCCAGGGGTGGCGGAAGTCGCGAGCATCGGCGGTTTTGTCCGGCAGTACCAGGTCCGATTGGATCCCGACAAGCTCCGCGCCTTTAACATCCCGCTCTCGACGGTGATCGAAAAGGTCCGTGACAGCACCAACGAGGTGGGCGGGAGGTTGCTTGAGTTCAGAGGCGCCGAGTACATGGTTCGGGGCTTGGGCTATCTGCGGTCGCTTTCGGATCTGGAAACGGTTCCCGTCGCCAGCAAGAATGGGACGCCAGTCCTGGTCCGGGACCTCGGAACGGTGTCGTTCGGGCCGGATATCCGCCGTGGTGTAGCGGAGTGGAACGGCGAGGGCGAAGCCGTCGGCGGCATTGTCGTCATGCGCTACGGCTTGAACGCGCTGAATGTGATCTCCGGCGTCAAGAAGAAGCTCGCCGAAATTTCCGGATCGCTGCCGCCGGGAGTGGAAGTCATCTCTGGTTACGATCGTTCCGGGCTGATCCAAGCCTCGATCGACACCCTCGAGCGCGACCTGATCGAGGAAGCAGTCATTGTCAGCCTCGTGATCATCATCTTCCTTTTTCACTTCCGCTCCGCCCTCATTCCGATCCTGACCCTACCGATCGCCGTGGTCGCATCGTTCATTCCGATGTACTACCTGCAGGTCAGCTCGAACATCATGTCCCTGGGCGGATTGGCGCTGGCCATCGGAGTTTTGGTGGACGCGGCGATCGTGATGGTGGAAAACGGCTACCGGCATCTGTCCGAAGCGCAGCACGCGCACGCTGGCGATAAAACGAAGCAGCGCAGCATCTCTTCCAGCGAAAGAAGGCGAATCCTTCTGGATGCGGCCAAGCAGGTCGGACCGGCGCTCTTC
>DATCPG010000092.1:0-6875 GCA_036570225.1 Gemmatimonadaceae bacterium
GGCCTGGGCAAACCCAGAGGTGTCCCGCTGCCGCTCCGCATCCGCACCGCGATTCTATTCTGCCTCGCTGCAATAGGTTGTAGCTCGGGCGGCGGGGTAACCGGCCCTCCGGCGATAGCGACTCTCTCGGTCGCCCTCGCACAACCTACGATCGTGATCGGTACGGCGACCACCGCCACCGCGACTGCGAGGGATGGGGGCGGCAATATTCTGACTGGGCGAGCTATCACCTGGTCCTCCGACAATTCTACCGTGGCCACCGTTTCGGAAGCCGGACTGGTTACCGCGGTCAGCACTGGAACGGCCAGCATAACGGCGACGAGCGAAGGGGCCACTGGATGGGCAACGGTAACCGTCACCGTTCAGCCGGTCGCAACGGTAGTCGTATCCCTCGGCTCTCCCACCATGGCAGTCGGTGCAACAACTCAGGCAACCGCGACGCTCAAAGATGCAAACGGCGTCATCCTGACAGGGCGGACAGTCACCTGGGCTTCGGACAATCCCGGGATTGCGACGGTTACCAGCAACGGAGTTGCCACCGCCGTTGTCACCGGCGTCGGCCCTGGATCCACCAGCATCACTGCAACCAGTGAAGGCCGTACGGGATTGGCGACGGTGACAGTCTTCGCCAACCCGGTAGCATCCGTAACGGTGTCGTTCATTTCTCCAACGATCGGAGTTGGCAAAACAACGCAAGCATTGGTGACGCTCCGAGATGCCAACGGGACGGTCCTGACTGGCAGAGCGCTGACGTTTTCCTCTGACAACCCAACCGTTGCCACTGTCAGCCAGACCGGCGCGGTGACCGGAGTCGCGCTGGGATCAGCCAACATCTCGGCGACGGCTGAGGGACAAAGTGGGTCGGCTGTCATTAATGTCGCTCCTCAGCTGGGTTACGGCTCGTCGAGCGAGAAGCTAAGAATTCTCGATGTCGGCGGCACGTTCACTCCCACGCTTTCCGGATCGAGCACCGGCACAACCACTTTTGTAAGCCGGGCAACGACCGTCGCCACAGTCGACGCGCAGGGGACAATCACCAGCGTGGGAGCGGGGCAGGTCTGGATCGCCGCTTCCGCGCCCGGCTGGAACGCTGATTCTGTCTACGTCATCGTCCCGCGCAATTCTACTGGCCCGTTGCTGCGAACCGATTTGACGACATTCAATGTCAAGGCGGGCTCGACGGTCGTGATCAACGTGATGATCGATACGCGGTCAACGCCGATCGGGGGAACGGAGCTTACCGTTGGCTTCACGACTGTTCCCACCATATTCACCGGTGGGTCCTACACTGCGACCGGAAGTCCCGCCCCCGTGATAAGCAACCTGCAGGCGGGGCTGCTGCGAGTATCTCTGGCGTCGGGGAGTCCGCTCACGGGGCAGCTTCCATTCCTTCAGCTCAGCCTCAACACGGGGAACGCGAACGCTTCGGGATTCCTGACGCTAACGTTCATTGACCTCGTCGCTCCGGACGGAACAGACCTCATTCCGGTGGCTACTTCCATGCGTATTCCGATCATCATCCAATGACTAGCAGCCAAGTTTTGCGAATGGAACGCCTGGCAATCGGAATCGCGAGCGCGCTTGTCGTGATCGGATGCTCGGAGCCGTATCGATCGACGGTGACGCAGAACCCCGTTCCCGCTGTCAAAGCTGCGCTCGTGCTGTCCGATTCCGCTCCACCGGTTGGCGCCGCACTCGTCGTGTCTGTGCAGGCTCTCGCCGACGAGGGAATCGTGGGCAGTTATACGGCGAAGATCACGTACGACGCCACCGCGCTCCGCTTCGATGGTGAAGTTGCGATCAGTGATCAGGCGCTCCGCGCGAGCAATCCGTCGCCGGGTCTCGTTCGCTTGGCAGGCGCTACGGCCACCGGCTTCACCACCGGTCTCCTGGCCAGCTACAAGTTCGTTGTGTTGCGGGCGAACAGCGCGAGATCGTTGTCGCTCGCGGTCGACGAGATGCACATGATCACGCGGCTGGATGCGAAGACCGGACTCATCGTGTCGCCGAACATCGTCAACTCCAGATGAGAGCCGTCAGAGTTGCTATGAGCGCGCTTGCGGGTGCCACGATAGTCGTGGCTGCGCGATGCGCACCCATGAAATCGCAATCCAGAGAGGTTCGCTCGGAGGATGCAGTGGCGTCCGCGCAGCCGGTCATCGACTCGGCACGTCCGGATTCCGTGCTGCTCCCTAGTGGAGGCGTCGTCCAGGTCACGCTGTTGGGCTCGGGATTTTTTCCGGGAAAGCCCGGGCGGAATACCGTTCATTTCAGCAACACCGCCTTGAAGCTCGTTCCCGCATCTTCCGACGGACGACAGATCGTCTTCGCAATTCCGGACGTGATCGCTCGGGGCGGCGAGGCACCGCCTTCGCCGTTGCGTCCGGGAAATTACAGCGTGAGCGTCGAGACGAGCTCAGGGACGAGCAACGCCGTGACGGTCAGGGTCTACAGATGATCGGCGTCCGCGATCCGATTCGGGTGATCGCCGTCCGCGATCGCATTTTGACCTGCTTCTGTCTCGTCGCATGCATCGGCGTCACTGCTCGATCCGTCTCGGCGCAGACCAGGCCCGAGCCGAAAGAGGATGTTCGTGGACGCGAGGATTATTTCTGGTTGCAGCGAAGCTATCCGTCGAACCAGCGTCCTTATGCGCAGATGGAACAAGCGCGCAAGGCATTCTCCGCGCAGAGGCAACGACTGTTCTCCCTCACTGCCGGCGTTCCGGGCGGATGGCGTTCGCTGGGACCCAACGGTGTGTTTGGCGCTGACAACGGTTTTTCCGCCTCCTCGTCGATGCTCGATATCGGTCGGGTTGCCGCGATCGCGCCGAGCGCGGCGGGGTCACTTTTCATTGGGACGGCATCGGGGGGCGTTTGGCGGAGCGTTGCCGGCGGATATTGGACTCCGCTCACCGACGATCAATGCAATCTCACCATCGGCGCGCTCACGATAGACGCTGCCGACCCGAACGTTCTGTACGCGGGAACCGGTGAGTACAACGTCGACAGTTGGGGCTGCGGGATTCTCCGGTCGATCGATGGTGGGACGAGCTGGTCTCAGCTCGGTGCGACCGCGTTCCACGTCACCCTCTCGGGCCTACCGCATGGCTCTGCGTCCTTTGGGAGGATACTCGTCAGCCGTCCGCCGGGTGGCTCTGTCGCGAACACGGTGTTGATCGCCGCCAGCAATGTCGGCGTTTATCGATCCGCCGACGGTGGGAGTAGCTGGGGCATGGTGCTATCGGGAGCGACGGCCAGCGTCGTTGCGCATCCCACTCAGGCCGGGACCGTTTTTGCGGGGAACAGCGACTTCTCGAGTCAGAGTCATCGGGGCATCTACAAATCGACAGACAATGGAGCCAACTGGACGGCGTTGCCGGCGCCACCAGGCCTGAGCGGCGCCGACCTCGACAGAGTAGAGCTGGCGACCACCGCCGCTGCTCCAGACCTGGTCTATGTCGCAGTCGGAAACCCCGTGGGCGGACTTGCCGGCCTATTCGTGTGGAATGACGCCGCCGGAACGTGGACTCGGCTTTCCGCCAATGGCCTGAGCTCGGGTACGTATTTGAGCGATTTCGGGAATCAGTCGTGGTACGATCTCGCGATCGCAGTCGACCCTCGCGACGCGAATCGGGTTTACCTCGCGGGCATTCGTGGGTTCAGATCCGACGACGGCGGCGCGACATTCAGACCAATGGGTGGGGAGATCCACGTCGACTGGCACTCGATCGTCATCGATCCTCTGCACCCCGATATCCTGTACGCGGGCACCGACGGTGGCGTATTCGTCTCGACGGATGACGGCAGCAACTGGGTGAGTCGCAACGCCGGGCTCACGGTGACGCAGTACTACCCTGGAATCTCCGCGACTCCAAACGGCTCCCAGATCATGGGCGGGTCGCAGGACAACGGCACCAACGTGTACACGGGGTCATTGTACTGGAATGGTTTCCTGGGAGGAGATGGCGGGTACACCGCTACCAATTACGACAACCCTTCCGTCATGTACGCCGAATCGCAATGGGACCCGACCGGTAGTGGTGCGTTCCTCGTGCGAGTCGATGGAGCGTCATCTTCGCTGCGAATCACGGGAATTCAGGTGAGCGATCGTGCGGCCTTCATTCCGCCGTACGTGATGGACCCGGTCACATCCACCACACTCTACTTCGGTACAAATCGGCTTTACAAAACCATCAACGAAGGCATTCAGTGGACCCCGATCAGCGCTGACCTGACGAGGGGCAGTGGATTCATAACGACGATCGCCGTCTCGAAGCCCGATCCGCGAACGATTTATGTAGGCACGAGTGACGGGTGGGTCAGCGTAACGCGTGACGGTGGTGCGACATTTACTCCGATCACGAATGGTCTACCCAACCGCTACGTGACGCGGATCGCGGTGGATCCTTCGGACGCCAGGCACGCCCTGCTCACGGTGTCGGGCTTCTCCACCGGCCACGTCTTCGAGACGACGAACGCGGGCCTGCAGTGGAACGACATCAGCACCGGGCTGGTCGATGCTCCCGCGAATGCGGTCGCTATTGTTCCAGGAGTTGGCTTTATGGTCGGCACAGATGTCGGCGTCTTCCAGACGCCGGGTCCGCCGTCGAGCTGGGTCGCCGGGCCGCCGGGGATTCCCAACGTCATCGTTCAGGATCTGATCTATCTCCCAGGCGCGAAGCTCGTCATCGCGGGCACGTACGGGCGCGGCTTATTCACCTATACGGTTGGTGGCGACGTGCCCGTCCTGCGCGGGGACGTCAATGCCGATGGAAAAGTGGACGCGTTCGATGCGCTGCTGATTCAGCAATCGCTGGTCGGCTCGCTCCCCGTGACGACCATGATTTATCCGCGTGGCGATGCCGATTGCAATTTTGCGATCCAGTCCGCCGACGCTGTCTACGCTCTACGCACGGCGGTTGGGCTCGACTCCCCGGGCGTTTGCGTCAACACGGTGAAGTAGCGCAACACCAGATCAGCGCGCGCCAAATCGACTCGCGGGTCGATCTCAGCTCAACGCCCCGGCGGTTGCTCGTCGGCCGAGGGGCCGTAGCTGTAGGGCACGGATACGTCGAGGAGCCGCAGGTACACTCCCACCTGCGCGCGGTGGTGTGCAGAGTGCGTGATGAACGCGGTGCGAAAGACGTTCACGCGCGGCGCCTCGAGAATGACGTTGTCGCCCATGCGAAGCGTCCACGTCGAGCGCGCCTTGTCCCACGTCAGTTGGCGGAGGACGCTCCGCAGCTGCGCGCTCAGCTCGTCGAACATTTTCACCCGCTCGGCGCTGCTCGCCAGCGTGGGCTCGTCAGGACGCTGCGTCTTTCCGTCGAAGTCGTCCTGCTTCAGCATCATCATTCCGAATCCCGGGAGCTGAGCGAGGTGGGTGGCGAGCTGCCCGAGTGACCTCGATTTTTCGTGCGGACGCCAGTCGTCGTGACCGTTCGGAACGCGTTCGAGCATGCGGCGGGTCGTGGCCAGTTCGCCGTCGAGGTCCGCGAAGAGAACCGATAGCGGGGATTCCGTTTCGACCGGGGATTCTGCAGTTGTTGTAGGCATGACTTTTTTGGTTTTGAGGCGAGAGTTGGAATATACAAAGCCGAGCCAACACCAACTACAACTCAACACTACCGGCCGGGGGCCGTTGGCGGGTCGGCAGTGGGCTACGCGCTAAACCTTCCCGTCAATCGAATCAGCCCGCGGCCCAAGGCCGTGACGCCCAGGGCCCCGAGCCAGTAGTGTTCAGTTGTAGTTAACGAACGATCCATATCGTAGCTTCCAGCAACAATGATCCTCCACGAGCGCTGGTTCCTCGACGAGACGAAGTTCCCGGTCCAGTTCGGCACGTGGAGCTCGCCGAACGCTCTCATCCCCGTCGCGGTTGCGGTCGGGATCACCGTCGTCGCGACGGTGGTGTACCGCGCTCGCGGCGGACGGAGTGTCGTGCCCGGTCCGATCGCGCTGGGGATGCCGTGGGAGAACTACGTCAGGCTTCTGAGCTGGGTCCCACTCGTGATTGGAGTGCACATGGGCGTCACGCTGCTAGTGGGCGGAGTAAGCCGGCAACTCTTCGTCCCCAACCTGGAGCTGCCCGTCAATCTCCTCGGCGGTGTGCTCGGAATGGTGGAGATCGCGATCGCCCTCAGCTTCATCTACGGGGCACTCGCGCGTCCGGCAGCCGCGGCGCTTGCCCTACTCTGGATTGTGGGGATGCTCGTGTTCGGCCCGCTCCGGCTCATCGAGCACACGGAGATAATCGGGATCGCATTCTTTCTCTTTGCGACGGGACGGGGACCGCTCGCGTTCGACATGGCGTTCGAGAAATTGCACAGGCCCGTGAAGCCGCTCATTCGGTACGCGGTGCCGGTTCTCCGCGTGGCGCTCGGAACCGGTCTCACCGTAGTCGCTTTCACCGAGAAGCTGTGGAACATCCCGATGGGGCTCGCGTTTCTATCGGAGCACAACTTCAACTTCTTTCCGTACATCGGCATGCCCGGTATCGACGACACGAAGTTCCTGTTGATCGCGGGCACGGTTGAATTGCTCGTGGGGTTGATGCTGATCGCGGGGACGTACGTGCGTCTCATCATCGTCGTGACGCTGATTCCGTTCAATCTCACGCTTCCATTTCTGGGATGGCGCGAGCTGGTCGGGCACCTGCCGATATACGGGATCCTCGCGCTGCTGCTGCTGTGGGGGGACGAGCGCGCGGGAGAGAGGGGGGCGCTCGTTAAGGCGCTAGCCGGAAACGACTAACTGCAACTGAACACTACCGGCCGGGGGCAGAGCAACTGCAACTGAACACTACCGGCCGGGAGCCCTCGGCGTGCCGGCCTTGGGCCGCGGGCGGGTTCGATTGAAGCGAAGGGGTTAGCG
>DATCPG010000093.1:0-14104 GCA_036570225.1 Gemmatimonadaceae bacterium
CTTTTTGCATCCGGTGTCAAACTTGCCCGACACCTTCCCGTGGAAGAAACCGCCCCGAACTGGGAAGGCGAGCGGCACGCCCTTCTGGCCCAGCGCATCTCCGACATCGGCCTCGCGATCCGCGGGACGCTGCTCGAGAAGCTCGTCAACCAGCTGTACGAAGAGCTCGGCGTCAGAGGGCTCGACTTCCGTCCCCCGGTTTACCTCAGCGACCAGTGGGGCTGTCCCGACGGAGTACCGCTGATCGGAGTCCCATTCTATCTGGCCGATGCGCGGCTTTCCAGAATCGAGGAAGACTACTCGACAACCGTCGAGGGCGAAGAAGAATCGATGCGATATCTCCGCCATGAAGCGGGGCACGCGTTCAACTACGCGTACCGCCTCTATGACCGACCTGACTGGCGCAAGATGTTCGGCCCCTACTCGCGTCCGTATCGCGAGCGATATCGCGCCGATCCGTTCTCACGCGAGTTCGTTCGACACATACTGGGCTGGTACGCGCAAAAACATCCAGACGAGGATTTCGCCGAGACGTTTGCGGTGTGGCTCACGCCGGACATCGACTGGCGTCGCGCATACGACGGATGGGGCGCGCTGGCCAAGCTGGAGTACGTGGACAGAGTGATGAAGGAGATCGCGCACCAGGTACCTGAAGTTCCAGAGCCGTCGGAGGACGATCTGCCGGTGGCGGCGATGCGGTACACGCTCGCGGAGCACTACAAGGACAGCGAAGAGACGATCCCCATCCGCGATCCGCGAATCTTCGATGGAGATCTGAAAACGATATTTGCCGACGAACAACACGCGCCCGGAGCCATGTCGGCAGCGGAGTTCATCGCTCGCCACAAGCGCGAGATCGTAACCAGGATCTCCTACTGGACTGGTGAAAATGCATCCGTCGTGCGACAGTTCGTTGACTTTCTCGCCGAGCGCGCGGCGCAACTCGAGTTGAGGCTTGCTGGGCTGGAAGCCGCAACGCTCATCGAGCTCACGGCATTCGGAACCGCGGTGATGATGAACTACAGGCACACGAACGCAATAGACGGGACCGATCCGGCAGACGACACGTGAAGATCACCGTACTGCACAGCAAGGACGCGCTGGATCCGCCCGTCGATCCGATTCTCGATCAGCTGGACGCGGCGCTCGCCGCCAACGGCCATACCTCCCGCCGTCTGGCTGTCGATGCCGCGGTGCAGCCGCTGATCGACGAGCTGACGAGCGAGCAGCCCGATCTCGTGTTCAACCTCGCCGAATCGTTTCGTGGAAAGAGCGCGCTCGAGTCGAACGTCGCGGCGCTGCTCAATCTCATCGATCTGCGCTACACGGGATCCAGTCCGGCCGGTCTCATTCTCGCCGGGGACAAGACGCTCACGAAAAAGGTGCTGGCGTTCCACGGAATACTGAGCGCCAAGTTCGCGACGATGTACCGCGGCCAGGTCGACTGGGCAGGCGACATCAATTTCCCGTTGCTGGTGAAGCCGCCGCAGGAGGACGCATCGCTCGGCATCACGCAGAAATCGATTGTCAACAACGTGAAGGAGCTCCTGGATGTGATGGGCGGCACGCAGCAGGAGTATCAGTCGGCGGTGCTCGTCGAAGAATTCATCGACGGCCGGGAGTTCTACGTCGGGGTGCTCGGCAACAGCAAGGTCGAAGCGCTGCCGATCATCGAGCTGGATTTTTCAAAGTTCCCCGCGGGTTTGCCGAGAATAGCGAGCTGGGAGGCGAAGTGGGGAGACGACGGTGACGAAAAGGGCGCCGAGTTCGAGGGAACGGAATCCGTGTTTCCCACCGATCTTCCGGAGGAGCTCGCCGCAAAGATCCAGCAGGTGGCGATCGATTCTTTCCAGGCGCTCCGCCTGCGCGACTATGCGCGCATCGATCTCCGCGTCACCGCCAAAGAGGAGATCTACGTGATCGAGGCCAACCCCAACTGCTATCTGGAAGCGAACAGCGAGTTCGCGCGCGCGGCGCAGAAGGGTGGGATGGAATATCCCGCGCTCGTCGAGAGAATCGTGCAGCTGGCGAGCGCGCGCTACTCGAGGTGATACGACGGAACGCAAAAAAGCCGGCGAGATCGCCGGCTTTTCCGTGTACTTCTGTTTCAGGAGGCTATCGACGCTTGCGCGCACCCTTGCGCGCCGACGCGCTGCGAGCTGCCTTCTTTCTTGCGCGCGTGCGAGCTCCCTTCCGCGCCGATGCGCTCCGGGCGGCCTTGCTGCGCCTGCGTGTTCCGGCGCCCTTCTTGGCCGCTGCTTTGCGACCACGTTTCCTCGCTGCTGCCATGTTGTCTCTCCACGATGAATTAGAACTCTCACCAGCGCCCCGATGGAACCGGCGAGTCCTGCATCGCGTCCTGACCGGCACGCGCATGACCCAACAAAAGTACAACGACGAGCTCTCAATCCACTGATGGCGACTCGTCGCGAATATAGAATGCAAGAGATGTGCGTGCAATGCTGTTTGCCGACGATTGCCGCGACGCGATCATCACTTCCAAAACCGCTCGTGCACTGGCAGGTTAGAATTCCACGCTCGACAGAAAACTTTTCTCTCGCAATTCAACGGAGTAGCTGCACGTGAAAGCGCTGGTAAAGGAATCCGCCGCGCCGGGTTTCAAGCTCAAGGACGTGCCGGAGCCGAGGATCCGCGAGGACGAGGTTCTCATTCGTGTGCGACGCGCTGGAGTTTGCGGCACCGACGTTCACATCTACGACTGGGACGCGTGGGCGAAGGGCCGATGCAAGCCTCCTTTCGTCGTCGGGCACGAGTTCGCGGGTGACGTCATGCAGGTCGGCCGCCTCGTCACCGACGTGAAGGAGGGAGACCGCGTGACGGCGGAGGGCCACATCGTCGATGGGAGGTGTCTCCTCTGCCGAACGGGCAACTCGCACGTGTGCCCGTACACGAAGATCATCGGCGTCGACCGGGACGGCTGCTTCGCGGAGTACATATCGATGCCCGCGACCAACGTCTGGCACCTCGACGACGAGATCTCTTTCGACGTGGGTGGAATCCACGACCCGATGGGCAACGCGTTTCACACCGTGCTCACGGCGGACATTCCAGGCTCGGTGGTTCTGATCACGGGCTGCGGGCCGATCGGAATATTCGCCGCCGGTATATGCCGAGCGGCGGGCGCGTCGCGCGTGATCGCCACCGACGTGAACGACACGAGGCTGGCGCTCGCGAAGCAGATGGGCGCGAACGACGCCGTTCACCCGGATCAAGCAGAGGCAATCGTGAAAGCCGCGACGGGCGGGCTGGGTGCGGATGTGGTGCTGGAGATGTCGGGAGTGCCTGCCGCGATCCACCAGGCGTTCGCGCTGGTGCGAGTCGGCGGGCGGGTGCAGATGCTCGGAATCCCCTCCAAGAAAGTGGATTTCGATCTGGCGACGGAGGTGATTTTCAAGGGTCTCACCATCTACGGCGTCGTCGGGCGCCGGATGTATGACACGTGGCACCAGATGACGCGCTTTCTCCGTTCCGGCGAATTCGATCCGTCACCGGTGATCACTCATCGATTCCCGCTCTCCGAGGCGGACGCCGCGATCGCCGCGATCAAATCCGGCGAAGCGGGAAAAGTCATTTTCGAAATCGCCTAACGATCGATCACGGAGACATTGAAGTGGCGCTGAACACAAAGTTCGATTCCGAGCTGAAGACCGCAATCGACAAGCTCAAGCAGGACCGCGTCTACAAACGGCTCAATTACCTTGCTTCGCCCCAGGACGCGCGCGTCGCGATGGAAGGGCGCGGGGAGATCATCATTCTCTCCTCGAACAACTACCTGGGTCTGTGCAGCGAGCCGAGCGTCGTGGCTGCGGGAGCCGACGGGCTGAAGCTGTTTGGTGCGGGCACGGGGAGCGTTCGATTCATCTGCGGCACGTTCACCGTCCACCGCGATCTGGAGCACGCGATCGCGGATCTGGTGGGGACCGAAGCCTCGCTCAGCTACGTGTCGGCGTGGAACGCCAACGAAGGACTTACAGCGACGATCGTCGAGCAGAACGATTTCGTGGTCTCGGACGCGCTGAATCACGCCTCGATCATCGATTCGATCAGACTGGCCAAGGCGATCACCAAGTGCACGACGGCCGTCTACCAGCACTCCGATCTCGACGACCTCCGGTCCAAGCTGGAGACCGCGAAGAGCGCGCGGAGGCGGATCATCTGGACTGACGGCGTGTTCTCGATGGAGGGAAGCATCGCCAGGCTGCCGGAGATACTTCAGCTCGCCGAGGACTACGACGCGATTGTCGCCGTCGACGATTCACACGGGACGGGAGTGCTGGGCACGACTGGACGAGGAACCGCGGAGCATTTTGGCGTCCTCGGCGAGGTCGACATCATCACGTCCACTCTCGGCAAGGCTTTGGGTGGGGCGGCAGGAGGGTTCGTGGCGGGGAGTGCGGCCTTGTGCGACATGCTCACCCAGAGGTCGCGGCCGCAGCTCTTCTCGAATGCGTTGCCGCCCACTGTGGCGGCCAGTGCGCTTGGAGCAATCAGGCATTTGGAGCACAATCCCGAGCTGGTACAGAAGCTCCGCGACAACACCCGCTATTTCCGGGCGGCGATCACCGAGGCCGGGTTCAAGCCGCTGCATGGAGAGACCCCGATCGTCCCTATAATCGTGGGTGAGGCGGCGACCGGCATCAAAATGAGTGACATGTTGCTGGATGAAGGCGTCTTTGTGACAGGGTTCGGCTTTCCGGTCGTACCTCAAGGGCAGGCGCGCGTGCGCTGTCAGCTCAGCGCTGCCCACTCACGCGACGATCTGGATCAGGCCATCGCGGCCTTCAGGACCGTCGGGACGAAGCTAGGCATAATCTAGAGGACGCCTTCATGCAGAAGCTCAAAGCAGTAGCCGTGGCAGTGGTTGCCACGTTGGTCGTTTCCGCGAGCGCCAGCGCGCAGGAGATGCGGAACTTTGACAACTCCTGGTTCTGGGGGTTCAAGAGCGGAATCAACACCTTCTCCGCGCCAGGTCACGGGAACACGTCTACCGTCGATCTCGGGATCGACTGGCTGATTACGCGCACCCAGGGCGGCCTCTACGTCTCCGGAAATCAGTCGATCTTCAAGCGCGACGTGGACGTATACGACCCCGCGTCCAGCACCGGCCAGCGAAAGGTCCAGGTCAGCGATCTGCGGCGCATCTCATTCGCAGCGGTGGCGTTTCCGAAGCACTTCGGAGGGATCACTCCCTATGGTGGCATAGGCTATACGATCGCCGTTCTGGGGGATGCGCGTGTCTACGTCGACACCACCTCCGCCAACCCGCCCCCGAATGTCGCGTTCCTCGACAAGGTCGACCAGCTTCGCAGCCGCGGAGCCGTGTTCGGAATGGGTGGCGTACAGATCCAGACCAAGCGAGCCGCGATCTTCGCGCAGGAAACGATGCTCCCGAGCAATGGCCAGTTCATGTTCCCGAGTGTCCTGTCGTTTTTCGAATTCGGTGTCCGCTACAACTTTGGAAGCTCGATCGATCGGGAATAGCTGCTTTAGGCGCGCCTGACGATAATGAGCGACGGCCCCGTAACTGGGGCCGTTTTTCTTTGGACGCTTCGGTGCACGGGCCGCTATTCCTTCTGGCATCCACAAACTGAAGCGGGGAGCTGTGGGGCAACTACGCTCTAGCTCAGAGCTGCATACTGCTCTAGGAGTGCGAAGTCTGCTGTAGTGCGCTTCGAAAAACTTTCAACCCGTCCGTTAACCCGCGACTACTCAGTTCCCTACGCCGACGGATAAGCTCTGAGCTTTGGCTGCAAGGCTCAGAGCTCCCTGCTTCAGTATCGTGGATTCCGGACCACGACCGATTCTCTATGCCGAGACCTTTCCGCGCGACACGTACCGATTCCCTTTCACGATCCATCTGAGCGGCCAGTCGGCGGACTTCGTGATTCCGATGCGAGTCGTGACCTCGACTCTGTCGCCGGAGACGGGCTCTCCCTCGCGGATGACGAGGGGTTTGCGCTGAAGGATCTTCGCGCTCATCGAGCCCGTGATGCCGAGGGCGGTGCAGAGTTTTCCCGGACCATTGGTAAGCTCGACGTCGCTCTTGATGCGCGGACGCCGCTTCTGCATCAGCGGGATTCCATCGAGTGGCTCGAGGGCGCGGACCAGAACCGCGCTCGGCAATCCCTCCGACCGCGTGACCGCGTTGAAGCACCAGTACATGCCGTATATGAAGTAGACGTACGACGTACCCGGTGCGCCGTAGAGCGCCTCGGTACGAGCAGTCCGCCCAGCCGCGGCGTGACAGGCAAGATCGTGCTCGCCCAGATAGGCTTCAGTCTCGACGATTATTCCGCAGGCCCGGCCCTCGTCGGTCTCGCACTCGAGGACCGTGCCCAGCATCTCGCGCGCGACAATCTCCGTCTCGCGCTCGTAAAAGCTGCGCGGAAGTGCGCGCACGCTACTCGCTAGCGGATTTGCTGCGGCTCTTGCGCGGAGCTCGGCGCCGTGCGGGCGCGTCGCCCTCTGCTGACGAAGACGCCGGCTTCTTGGCGCGGCGCGGCTTCGCATCGTCACTGCCGCGCTTTCTGGCGCTCTTCGGCTTGGACTCGGGCTCGTGGAGCGCGTCCTCGCCTGTCTGCGGAAGATCGGGCACCGATTCCATGAAGACCGGCTCCGGAGCCCGCCGAGATGTCTCGACTACCCCGACCGAGAGAAGATTCGCGGGCGGTGTCCCAACTCGGGCGCCAATTGGTCCTCGTCCGCGACCACGATTCGGTGCACTGCGCGCTCCCATTCCCGTCGGCATCGACGGCGCAGAGGGAGCGACAAGCTTTGCCGGCTCTGCTGCGGCGAGCTGCTCGCTGACCGGTGTCTCTGCGGCGGCCGGTGCGACTTCGTAGTCGGCGCCGCGGCGACGCAGATCGATGAGATTCGCGTCGTGCGCGTCCTGAAGGATCCGCAGAAAATTGCGTTCGCTCAGACTCTCGCTGTCTCGTCCGAGAATTTCTCGCGCCGCGGTCCTCACCTGACTCGCGCGCGCGGGACCGCTTTCGTTGACCGCGCGACGAACGAGGTTGAAGGCATCTTCGCGCGTGAGGCGCAAGCCGTTCGAACCAATGCCATCTCCGTTCTCCGAAGGAGCGCCGGCAGCGACAGAGGCGACTGGAAACTCACCGGTTGAAATCGCTGTGGTGTCGGTCGCTGGCGTCGACAGAGCCGCGGCGGGTCGCTGTGCGCGATCACGATCGCGATCACGGCCTCTACCGCCTCTTCGACTGCGTCGCGGCCGATCACTCGCTTCCGCCTCCTCTGCACGAGGAGTGGCGGTCCTGGCAACCGCTGGCGCGGCGGACGGCTCGCCCGATGTCACGGCGCCGGCGGCACGCGGCGGCCCGACCTCGAATTGTCCGTTCTCGAGCTTGGTCAGCGAGAGAAGCCCGCGCTGGGCGGCCTCTGTCACGAAGCGCGAGAACTTGGACATCCCAAGATTCTTTTCATCGAAAGAGCTGTCGATCTGCTGCATCACCTGCTTGAGCCTGTCGGCGCGCATGACGTCGCCGTTCCGCTTCATGCGGGTGATTGCTTCGGTGACCAGATCCCAGGGATCGCGCTTGACGATCTCTTCCTCGCCGGTCTTGACCAGTCCCGCGAGCGCGTTGTAGCTGTAGTACTCGTCGCAGTTCTGCACGAGTAGATCGCTCGACGATTCACGAATTCCCACACCGATCACGTACTTGCCGTATTCCTTCAGCTTGATGACGAGGCTCGAAAAATCGGAGTCGCCGGAAAGCAGAATGAAGATTCCGATCTCGGGGCGCGTGAACACGAGCTCCATCGCATCGATCGCGAGCCGGATGTCGGTGGCGTTCTTCTTGGCCGACCCATAAGCGGTGGCGAAGATCAGATCGATCGAGGATTCGGTGAGGGGAACTACGTACTGCGGATAGCGGCGCCAATCGGCGTATGCGCGTTGTACCGCGACTTTTCCCTTCACGATGTCGGAAGAGAGAAGGTTTTTGAGCTCCGTCTGGAGATCGGAGCGAATGCCGAGGGTTACGTTGTCGAAGTCGATCAGCAGACAAGCGTTGGGAGCGTGGTGCGGGCCGGCTAATACGGCCTGGGACATTGCCTGCGGCCCGCGATGTATCGGGGCGACATGCCGGTGCGCGCTATGTACGGGCGCGGACCGATGGGGTCGTGGAGTCATGAATTGTTGGATTACGTGTGCGCGGCTGCGTACCGGCGAACCTTTCTCGGGCGGGTGCACGCCATGTTGACCCTGCGACAGTCGCCGCAGGCGGTGCGTCTTCAGGTCAGTGCGAGCGCGTCAACCACGCTGGTTGACCGGTCGCCGGATCCTCGAAGTCGCGCCGTACAGGTATAATTTATACTCGAATCCCCATGAATCAACTGCGATTCCGTTCGCGCCTGGTACTGATCCTCTCTTTATTCGCGATCGTACCCGCGCTTTTGCTCACGCTTTTGTGGAGCGGAACCGTGAGCTCCGCGCTTCCATTTGTGACCGGACGATCGGCCTGGGACAGCGTGGCCGCGAGCGGTGAGAGGGCGATTGCGGCCGCCCGCCAGGCGCCGCTGACGGCGTCGCAACGTCGGGCCATAGACGCCCATGAGCGAGAGCTCCGGCTATCGGTCGAACAGGCGCGCCGTTACAGCTTCCTCGCGACCCGGACGGTACGGGTGATCGCGATCGCGGGTGTCCTGGCGCTCCTCGTCCTGACAGGCGCGGCGTCGCGGGTGGCGGGGCATCTCAGCCGACAATTGAGCAGGCCGCTCGACGAGCTCGTGCGCTGGACCGAGTTGATCGGTCACGGTGAGCCGCTGCCGCCCCCTCCGGAGCCGACCACGATCCCCGCCGCTCGAAAGAACGGAATTGATGGAACGACCATCGAAGTCACTACGAGCCGTGTCCGCGGCGCCCCGGAATTCGAGACACTGCGTCGCAGCATGCGCGAGATGGTATCCGAGCTCGAGCACGGACGCCGCCAGGCCGTCGAGGCCGAGAGGCTGACCGCCTTCAGGGAGAGCGCGCGCCGAGTCGCGCATGAGATCAAGAATCCGCTGACGCCAATCCGTTTTGCGCTCGCGAGGCTGCGTGGCCACGCCCCACAGGAGTTGCAGGAAGATGTGGGAGTGATTGCTGTAGAATCCGACCGTCTCGACCGCATGGCCAGAAGCTTCGCCGAGTTCGGAAGGCTGCCCGAAGGTCCGCCTGCGGAAATCGACATGGGTGAGCTCATTCGATATACTGCGCGCAGCTGCGTGCCTCCGGCCATTGCCCTCGATCTGCAGATAGACGACAATCTCCCCAGAGTCCACGGCCACAACGGGGCGCTCGCCGGCGCGCTGAGTAATGTTCTGCTCAACGCAGTCGATGCGTCGGGCGAGAAGGGCCGCATCACGGTCAGTGCACGATCCGTATCATCGGCGAGCGGTCAGAGTGCGGTCCGGATCTCGGTGGCCGATGACGGCGAGGGTATCGCGCCGGAAAAGCTGGAAACGATCTGGGAGCCGTACGTCACGAACAAGCCGGGCGGAACGGGACTCGGGCTGGCGATCGCGCGGCAGGCGGTGTGGGCGCACGATGGAACTGTGAACGCCACCAGCACGTTGGGAAAAGGAACGGAGATTCAACTCACTATACCTGCTGACGGGGTCAACGCCGAGAGGAAGTCTTGATATGGGACCAGAAATAGCCGTTCCACTTGGCGCATTTGCCACCGCGATCGTATTGGCCGTCGGTGTTCCCTTGGCGCGAGCATATTCGCGGCGCATGGATGCCCAGTCGAAGAACCCGCAGATTCCGAGCGAGGTCGCGGCGAGGCTCGAGCGAATGGAGCAGGCGATCGATTCGGTCGCACTCGAGGTCGAGCGGATATCCGAGGGACAGCGATTCACCACGAAGCTTCTCTCCGAGGGAAAGGGCGCTCCTGGCGCGTCAAGCGGGACATCCGCTCGGGACCGCGCGACGTAAGTGCCGATAGTCCTCATCGCCGACGACGAGCCGAACATTCGTCGGATGGTCGGCGCGCTGCTCACAGGTGAGGGTTACGAAGTCACCGAGACTCCGAGCGGAGTCGAAGCAGTCGCACGCGTGAAGGATGGGGAGCCAGATGTAGCGCTGGTCGACCTGATGATGCCTGGCGACCTCGACGGAATGAGCACGCTCGCCCGGCTGCGCGATGTCGCGCCCGATCTTCCCGTGATAATGATGAGCGGGCGAGCAGGGCTCGCCGACGCAGTGAAGGCCACCAAGCTGGGCGCCTTCAATTTCCTGGAGAAGCCGCTCACGCCCGAAGGAGTGCTGCTCGCGGTTGCATCCGCGCTCGAGCTGCGGCAGACGCGCCGGGTTGCGCGGGCGCTGCGTGCAGAGCTGGGATTCACGGGAGAGATGGTTGGCAAGAGCGCGGGGATGGGCGTGGTGCGCCAGATGATCGCGCGCGTGGCGCCCACCGACGCGCGCGTTCTGATCACGGGTGAATCCGGCACCGGAAAGGAGCTCGTCGCCAGCGCAATTCACGACGCGAGCCCGCGTCGCGAGAAGCCGTTCGTGAGAGTGAACTGCGCCGCGATTCCGCGCGATCTCGTCGAGAGCGAGATGTTCGGCCACGAGCGCGGCTCATTCACCGGCGCGACGCAGACGAGAATCGGGCGGTTCGAGCTGGCGCACCACGGTACGCTCTTCCTCGACGAGGTCGGTGACCTTGGCCCCGACGCGCAGGCGAAGCTGCTGCGCGCTATCGAGGCGAAGGAAATTCAGCGGGTGGGAGGAAACCGGGTCATCCGCACGGATGTCCGGATCATCTCGGCGACCAACCATGATCTGCAACGCGCCGTTCGCGGAGGGACGTTTCGGGAGGACCTCTACTTCAGGCTGAACGTCATCCCGTTGGCAATTCCACCGCTGCGGGAGAGGAGCGAGGACATCGTCGAGCTGGTCGCGCATTTCTCCGAGCAATTCCTGCAGCGAACAGGACAGGCGAAGCCGCGGTGGAGGAGCGACGCGCTCCAGTTGATGCAGGACTATCCCTGGCCAGGCAACGTCCGCGAGCTCGCCAATATCATCGAACGACTGGCCATCATGCATCCCGGAGCCGAGATCACGGGTCAATACGTCGAGGATGTTCTGATCGTCGATCGCGACGAGCCGGCGCATTCCACTCCGATCACGCCAACACGCGCGCTGGAAAAAGTTGGCGACCGGGGATCAATGCCTTCTGCCGCGGGTCCCACATCGCTTGCAGACAAGCTCGACGGCTTCGAGCGTACTGTGATCGCGCGCGCGCTCGCCGAGGCGGGCGGCAACATCGCCGACGCCGCGAGACAGCTTCAGACGGACCGGCCAAATCTCTATCGGCGAATGAAGCGGCTCGGACTCAATCCGACCAAGGTATCAGGGGCCACATGAAAAGATCCGCAAGAACGATTCGAGCGCTTTGCCTTCTCGCGGGGTGCACAGCGCCCGGACTCGCGCGCGCCCAGCAGACGGACACGCTTCCGAGAGATACGACCGCAGAGCGACTTGGATTGTGGGCGCGATCGAGCCGCAGCAGCGGACTGATCCTGACTTCCGGCAAAACCTACAATCGGGTCGAGGGTCTCCCCGTCCTAATAGGGCCCGTATTCCATGACAGCTCCGGAAAAGCGGCGTTCAACGTCTCGGTACTCGGCATCATCCGCAGCGCGGACACCTTCCACTGGGATCACGAGAATATCGGCCACAACGTCAACGCGGGGATGCGCGTGGGACGGGAGCGCGGCTACGAGCTGGGTATCTCGTCGTACGATGTGGTCACCCCGGTAGAGACGTGGCAGCTTCCTGATCCCGACGCCGGGCTCGCCGCCTTTTTCGTTCATCGCGATTTTCGGGACTACTTCAATCGTCACGGCGCGAAGGGCACTGGCACTTTTCACATGAGCTCCCGCAGCAGTCTCTCCGTCGAATGGGGTGACGAGCGATGGGCGTCGGAGAGCGCGAGAAGTGTTTTCACGATCTTCAGAAATGGAACACACTGGCGGCCGAATCCGCTCGTAGACGCGGGACGCTTTCACACCGCGGTTGCGCGCGCGAACATCGACACCAGAAACGATCCCATCAATCCATCCACCGGCTGGCTGATCCTCGCGGAGTACGAGCGCGGCTCCGGGCGAGTCATCGATCCAGGACTCGCATCGCCGCTCGCCCGTCCGACTCCGGTGTCGCAGCTCGCATACGGGCGCGGTCTGCTGGATCTGCGGCGGTACAATCGCCTGTCGCCGACGACGTGGATCAACGCGAGGCTCGTGCTGGGGGGATGGCTTCACGGAGACGAGCTTCCGCTCGAGCGACGATTCTCGGTTGGGGGCGTGGGGACGATACCCGGGTTCGATTTCCGGAAATATCAACCGGGAATGGTCGACGTCTCGCAATGCAGCGACGGAGGCGAGCCGCCGCCGGGCAATCCCGCGCAGTGCGAGCGAGTCGCGCTTGCCCAACTCGAGTATCGCAGCGAGCTGCATTCATCGCTGCTCGATCTTCTGAATTCGCGGCCGATCAGACTGCGCGGAATCGGATTCACTGTTCGGCCCACCGCAGTCGCATTCGTGGATGCAGGGCGGGGATGGCTTGTCGGGCAGCCATCCGGCACGCTCGAGTACTCGAGTCACAGCTTCCCGCGATTCGGGACGTTCCGGACTGACGTCGGACTTGGACTGGATCTGGGCATTTTCGGGATCTACGCCGCGAAGGCGGTGTCGAGCTCGAAAGAGCCGGCAAACGTGTTTCTACGCGTGCACCGCCGGTTCTAGTGATGCCGAAGTTCAGTCTTCTGATCGTCCCCTGCCTTCTTTCCACCTCCATACTGGGCGCGCAGAAAGTGCGCGTCGACGTGGTGCTCCCCGCGGAGAGCGCGTGGGCGGAGGAGCCGCCAGTGGTATCGTCGGCGGGATTGCTATCGGACGGCTCGATGCGCGATCTGCTCTCCAACGGATTCCCAGCGCGTCTGCACTATCGTCTGGAGCGATGGACGACGGGACGGTGGTTCGACGATCTGAAGGCGACTTTCGACTGGGACGTGATCGTGAAGTACGATGTACTGGGCAAGAAGTATCAGGTCGTGCGCGTGGTCAACAAGAAGGTGGAATTGCTGGGAGAATTCCCCGGCACCGACGAAGCGGAGAACGCCGCGGAAGGTCCATACCGCCCGGCAATCCAGCTTCCAAAAAGGGGTGAGCGTGGGTACTACAACCTCTTGCTCGACGTCGAGACGCTTTCGCTAAGTGATCTGGACGAAGTAGAGCGCTGGCTGCGTGGCGAACTCAAGCCGGCGGTGAGCGGGAAAAAGAATCCGGGCACTGCGCTGGGCCGCGGCGTTCGGACGCTGGTGGTGCGGCTACTGGGTGGCGAGAAGAGGCACTACGAGGCGAGGACGGGGAAGTTCAAACCTTAGAGACTCGAATCCGAAAAGTCAGGCGCGATTTGGCGTCTGCCCAACTGAAGCAGGGAGCTCTCGGCGGGTAAGCTGAAGCTCAGAGCTTCCATAATGGGTACACGCGGACTCCAGTCATCAAAACGCACAGTTCGAGCCCAAACGATGGTGGTTCTTTCCAAGTCCGTTTCATTCTGACTCGTGAGCGATTACAAGAACCTGCAAGTCTGGCAGAAAGCCCACGCTCTGGCCATTCGGGCTCATCGTACCGCGATGGGAATTCGCGCGTTCGGTACGCCGCGCTGCGAAGCCAAATCATTCGGGCGGCTATGTCCATTCCGGCAAATATCGTGGAAGGAAGGAGGCAAGACAGCGACCGCAATTTTGCTCGATTCCTTCGCTACAGCCTCAACTCAGCCTACGAGCTCGAATACCACCTGACGTTGGCAAGAGACATCGATGTGATCTCGGAAATCGATGCGACATCTCTACTCCGCGACGTAGTCGAGGTGACGAGGATGCTTCACGGTCTCCTCAGAAAACTAGGCTCCAAAAACGCGACGCCGAAGCCATCAAGACGATCGCGCCAGTATGAAAGCTCCGAGCAATAGCTGCAAAGCCCGAAGGTCCCTGCTTCAGTTCTGTGGATATCGAGGTCGTGGGTCAGTGCGCGAAGTGATGCACCGGTCAGTGCGCGACGTGATGCACCGTATGCG